>CAZVMD010000055.1:0-30925 GCA_964628555.1 uncultured Myxococcales bacterium
TGCGGGCCGGCGAGATCGGCGCGCTGATCTGCATGCACGCCGAGACCGGCCTGCCGATCGACATCCTGGTCGAGCGAGCGATTCAGCGCGGCCACACCGCGCCGATCTATCACGCGCTGAGCCGACCCGAGGCCGCCGAAGCCACCGGCACCGAGCGCGCGATTGCCCTCGCCGAGATGGCCAAGGTGCCCGTCTATATCGTCCACCTGTCGGCCCAGCGGGCCCTAGAGCGGGTGATGGAGGCCCGCGATCGCGGCCTGCCAGCTTACGCCGAGACCTGTCCGCAGTACCTGTTTCTCGACGAAGACGCGCTGCGTGGCACGCCCCAGGATCCGTTCGAGGGGGCCAAGTATGTCTGCACCCCGCCGCTGCGTCCCAAGCATCACCATGAGCACCTGTGGCGCGGCCTGCGCAACTACGACCTGCAGGTGGTCTCGACCGATCACTGCCCGTTCTGCATGAAAGATCAGAAGACGCTCGGTCGCGACAGCTTCGCCAAGATCCCCAACGGCATGCCCGGCATCGAGACCCGCTTGCATCTTCTGCACGATGCCGTCCAGCACGGCCAGATCTCGCTCAACCGCTTCGTCGAGATCACCAGCACCGCGCCGGCCAAGATCTTTGGCCTGTATCCGCGCAAGGGCTCGCTCAACATCGGTGCCGATGCCGACCTGGTGATCTGGGATCCCAAGCAGTCGCTCCGGCTGTCCCATGAAAACCTGCACATGCGCGTCGACTACGCCGCCTATCCTGAAAAGACCGTGCTCGGCGCTCCGCGCTATGTGCTGTCGCGCGGCGAGCTAGTCATCGATGCGCGGGCCGGAGCCGGCAAGGACGCCGTCTGCCTCGGTCGCACCGGCCGCGGTCAGTACCTGCGCTGCGGCACCTTCAACCTGTAGCGGCGCTGCAGGTAGTTTCCCTCGCCCTGCTCCCTCCCCCCTCCTAAAATCCCTATCTCTCCGTCGCTGATCCGCAAGTCCGCGGTGGCTCGCCGGCGCGCCTCTACAATACGCAGCATGGCTCAAGATCCGCCGGTCGGCGTGCTTCCTCCCCCTGGGGAGGAGCCGCCCTCGCACGCCGTGCCGCCCTCGTCCTACGCCGTGCTCGCGCTGCTCGGCTTGGTCTACGTCCTTAACTATCTCGATCGCTCGCTGATCTACATCCTGTTTCCGCCGATCAAAAAGGAGCTTGAGCTCAGCGACTTCCAGATGGCGCTGCTCGGCTCGACGGCGTTCGTGATCTTTTACACGCTGCTTGGCATTCCCTGCGGCCGCTTGGCCGATCGCGTGGTGCGCAAGAACATGATCAGCGTCGGCCTGCTGATCTGGAGCCTGTTCTCGGGCCTAAGTGGCTTTGCCAGCCGCTTTACGACGCTGTTTCTCTGTCGCGTCTTCGTCGGAGTCGGGGAGTCGACGCTGGGTCCGGCGGCGCTGTCGCTGATCTCGGATCTGTTTCCGCCGCGGCTGCGGGCCACCGCCAGCGCGCTGTACTCGGCGGGCATTCCGATCGGGGCTGGCCTGGCGCTGTACCTGGGCGGCCGCATCGGCCAGCAGTACGGCTGGCGCTGGGCCTTCTTCGTGCTGGGCTTTCCCGGCGTGCTGCTGGCCATCGTGGTCTACCTGCTGCGCGAGCCCCGTCGCGGTCAGCGTGATGAGGAAGCGCCCCAGGCGCTGGCTGGCAGCGCGGAGCCGCCCCCGGTGCGAGCCGCTGAGATCGCGCATCTGTTCCACATCCCGGCCCTGCGCTACCACTACCTGGGCTATGCCTTCTCGTCGACCGCCGCTACGTGCCTGAGCATGTGGCTGCCCAGCTATCTGTCGCGCACGCGCGGCATGCCGATCTCGGAGGTCGGGCTGTATACCGGCCTTGCCGCGACGATCGGCGGCCTGCTGGGCTCGGTGCTTGGCGGCCTGGGGGCGGACGCTTGGCGACGTCGGCACCGCGGCGGCCGCATGCTGTTCTGCGCCGTGATGGCGCTGTGCTCGGCGGCCACCTGGCTGTGCCTGCTGCGCACCGACTCGCTGACCGTGTTTTTTCTTTGCTACGGCGGGCTGATGGGCACGGGCCTGTCGTGGCTGGGGCCAGCCGCGGCTGACATGCAGGACATCGCCGGGCCCAAGCTGCGCGGCCTTGGCATCGGCGTGTACTTCTTCATCGTCAACGCCATCGCCGCCGGTATTGCCCCGCCCTGCATCGGCAAGCTCAACGACGTACTGGGGGTGGCGCAGGATCCCTTGAAGATGCGGCAGTCGCTCTTGGTGGCGCCGGCCGCCTGCCTGCTGTCGGCGTACCTGCTGTATCGCGGGGCTCGCGCCGCTGCCGGTCCGCAGCGCTGATCGCGGCGCGATCCGCTGTTGCGTTCGCCCGGCCGATTGCTGCATCGTGTCTGCGGGAGTACACGTCGATGGGTCAAGCCAAGTCAGCCGGTAAGGGCAGCGGGAAGCAGACGTTTTCGGGCGTCGTCCACCACGTCGATCTGGAGGGCGGCTACTACACTCTGCGCACCGCGCGCGGCGAGATCTACAAGCTCGACGGCGGTGGCGCCGAGCTACGCAAGGTCGGGGCGCGGGTCGAGGTCGAAGGCGAGCTCGACGACAAGGGCTTTGGCATCAGCTTCGGCACGCCGGTCCTGCGCGTAAAGAGCTACAAGCTCCTGTAGCTGTCGCCGCGCCGGCCGGACGGCGCGCTAGCTGCGGCTGATCAGGTAGCAGCAGCGGGTCTTGGGATCGTGGAAGTCGGGGGGCAGCGTCTCGCGCGAGAGGTCGCGGATGTGCAGCGAGTCGGCCTCGGGAAGCTCGTCTTTGCGCAGCGCAAAGCGGCGATGGTTGCAGCTAAATAACAGCTGCCCGCGCGGCCGCAGCAGGCGCAGCGTCTGCGACAGCAGCCAGGGATGATCGCGGGCGATATCGAGCGTGTCGCGCATGCGCTTGCTGTTCGAAAAGGTCGGCGGGTCGAGCACGATCAGATCAAAGCCGTCGCGCGCCACGTCATGCGGCTCGCGCAGCCAGGACAGCACATCGGCGCGCAGCAGGCGATGGCGCCCGAGATCCAGGCGGTTCTCGCGCAGGTTGCGCTCGGCCCAGTCCAGATAGGTATTGGATAGATCGACGGTGAGCGTATGGCTGGCGCCGGCTGCCGCGGCGTAGACGGTGAAGCTGCCGGTATAGCCAAAGAGGTTGAGCACGCGTCGCCCCGCCGACAGCGAGCCGAACAGCGCCCGCGTGCCGCGGTGATCGAGGAACAGCCCGGTGTCGAGATAGTCGTGCAGGTTGACGCGGAAGCGATGCCCGGCCTCGGTGATGACGAGCTCGCGCTGCGTCTCGGCCAGCTTCTGATACTGCGCGCTGCCGCGCTGGCGCTCGCGTCGCTTCAGGATGATGCGCTCGCGCGGTAGACCGCACTCTTGCTCGAGGGCCGAGACGACGCTGGCCAGAAACGCTTCGTGCTCGGCGCTGCGCTGCTCGGGATCGCGGCGCAGGTCGCGCTCGGCGGCCCGCGCGTATTCCCACACCGCCAGATAGTCGCCGTAGCGCTCCACGATCAGGCGGACCTCGGGAATGTCGGAGTCATAGAGGCGATAGGCTTCGATGCCCTGCTGCCGGACCCAGGGCGCCAGCCGTCGCAGGTTCTTGCGCAAGCGATTGCGAAAAAGCTGCGCTCGATCCTGCGTCGCTGGCGCTGGGCTACCCGGCGCAGGGGCAGCGTGTGGCGGCGGGTCTGCGTCACCGGGGCTGACGTCCTTTTCGGGCGCTCCGAGCATGCGCCCATCGCTACCCCAGCTAGCGTCAAGCTGGCAATCGGAAAGCATGGCCGCGCGAAACAAAAAAGGAGTCTGAGCAGAGTCCCCCCTTGCCGCCAAAAACGGCCGTGATTACCAAACAAGTGCAGCAACGAACAGTCCTTCCGGGTGCTAGACAGCGACGGAGGACGATGCCTACAGCCAGGCTGCTGGAGGGCAGCCGGCCTATCCCCTGAGGTCACCGACCTCTTGGAAAAGGAGAGATCGCTATGTTCCACATCATCCGCAAGCCGAACCCTGCCTCAACCCCTGCTCCCGCCAACCAGTCGGAGTGGGATCCGTTCAAGGTGATGGAACAGCTCATGCGATGGGAACCGTTCTTTGAGCCCGGCCCGGCCCGTCGTGCTGAGCTCTCGTTCGCGCCGCGCTTCGACGTCAAAGAGACCAAGGATGCCTATGTGTTCAAGGCCGACCTGCCGGGCGTCAAGGAAGAGGACGTCGAGGTCGGGCTCACCGGCAACCGCCTGACCGTCTCGGGTCATCGGCAGTCAGAGGAGCACAAAGAAGGCGACAACATCTTTACGCTGGAGCGCAGCTATGGCTCGTTCAGCCGCGCCTTCACCCTGCCCGACACCGCCGACACCGAGAAGACCAAGGCCGAGATGAAGGACGGCGTGCTCAGCATCACCCTGCCCAAGCGGACCGAAGCCCAGCCGCGCAAGGTCAGCATCAACAAGTAAGCGCCCGCTGGCGGGGGGCGAGCGGCACGGCTCGTTCACCCGCCGTCTCCCATCATGATCCCGCCCTCTTTTTGCCCTCCCTGCACCAGCTGCCCGCCTGTGCGCCGCCGCCGCGCTTGCGCAGCGAAGGTGGCCGGCCGCTAGGCCAAGAGCTGCGCGTGCGCATCGAGGAAAGCCAGCGAGGCCGCGCTCGGTGGCAGGCCAGCCGTGCTTAGCAGGGCCAGCGAGACCGGCTGCGCCAGCTCGCTGCGCAGCTCAGACAGCGCTTGGTGCTGCGCCAGCTTGACCGCCGCCTGCTCGCTTGCGCTGAGCCGCGGCAGGATCCACTCGGCGACCGCGAAGGCCAGCTCGGCGTGGCGGACTTCATCGCGGGCGATGCGCGCCATGGTCTTGCGGATCCGCTCGTCGCTGGCCCGGCTGCCCTGGAAGCTGGCCATAAACGCGCCATAGGCCTCACGAACGCAGCCTTCGACCGCATTTTCGAGTGCGATCGCGAGCAGCGGCCGGACGGCGCCGCGGCTGATCTGCGGCTCGCCTGGGCTGGCCGCGAAGCTGCGAGCCAGGGCCGTGGCCATGCGGGTGTGGCGGATCTCGTCGCTCTTTGCGCGGTGAGCAGCAGCGACCAGCTCGGCCGGGGCGCCGTGGAACGCCAGCTCCTCGGCCAGGATGGCAAAGGCGGTCACCGATGCCGCTTCAAGCTGCGCGGCCTCGGCGAAGAAGGCCCCGACATCGCAGTTGGCACTGCCCTGGCCAAGCTGCAGCTCGGCCGGCCGCCGTCCCTCAACCGCGGTAAACGGGCCGCGGGCGCAGAGATGCGAGGTAAAGCAGGTGCGCGAAATTTTGCCCAGCAAGCGGTAGTCGTTGTTGTTCACCAGGCAGGTCTCGGCGGCGGCATCGCAGACCAGGCCGCAGTCGGCGGGCTCGACCCGCACCGACAGATCGCCGGTTGGCGGATTGGCGGGCGACATGCCGTTGCAGTCGATGGCGAGCGGGCTCTGGCCGTTTACCACCACCGAGCAGGTAGTGACGCCGATGCCGCAGAAGCCCTCGCAGGTGGCGGCCTGGAGACGGGCCCGCAGGCTGGCGGTGGCGGCAAACTCACTGACGTCGGCATCGGTACAGGTGCCGCAGCCGGGCGACAGCGAGAGGGGTAGGGCGCAGGCGATGATCGAGCGAATCACGGAGCGAAAGACAAGCGACTTCATGACGGGCCTCCCTGGCGTTTCATCGGGGTCTTCGCAAGGCGCATACCGACCCCCGGCACGGTGCCTTGGGCCTCGGTGGGGTTGCGAGGGGGGCGGTCTTCGAAGCGGCCGGAAGCGGCCACCTGTGGGGTCCACCTGGCCGCCGCCGTCCACATCGCAGGGTCCGCGGGCCAGGGCTCTGCGGGGGGTCTGCGCTCGATGATCGCACGACTGCGGTCGGCGCTGGGCGGGAGCGGCGCGTCGCGGCCTGCGCGGCGAGCGGGCAGTGCGGCCCAGGATCGGCGAGAATCGGGCCATGCGAACTTGGCTCACCGCGATCGCGCTTCTCTCTGTGGCCTGCAGCACTCCGCCGACCCCGCCAGTCAACCTGCAGCCCGAGCCGGCCAGCCCGCCGCCGCCGCCGCTGTCGCTGGCGCAGATCACCGCTCCCGCCATTGAGCAGCCGGTGGGCTCGCTGCCGCGCACCGTCATCGTCGTCAGCGATCTGCACTTCGGGCTGGGCGGGCGAGCCGGGGCGGACGGCAGCGCCAGCTGGGATCCCTACGAAGACTTTCGCTGGAGCCGCGAGTGGGCGGAGTTTCTGCAGCGCATCGACGCCGAGGGCCAGAGCAGCGGCACGGCCACCGATCTGGTGCTCAACGGCGACGCCTTTGAGCTGTGGCAGTCCCGTGGGGGCGACTGTCGCAGCCGCGACAATGAGCTGGGCTGCAGCGGCAGCGAGGCGCTGCTGCGCGCTCAGCAAGTCATCGCCGCCCATCGCCACGATCTGCAGGCGCTTGGCGAGTTCGCGCGTCACGGCGACAACCGCGTCGTCATCGTGCCCGGCAACCACGACGCCGCGCTGCTGTTTCCGGCCGTGGCCGGGGCGGTGATGCAGGCAAGTGGCGCCCCCGCCGAGCGCTTGGCCGTCGCGGCTCGCGGCTATTGGCTGTCGGCCGACCGTCGCATCTATGCCGATCACGGGCACCAGATCGGGCTCGACCCCAACGGCTATCACAGCTGGCCGACGCCGTTCCGCGAGCACGATGGGCAGTACTTCCTGACCCGTCCCTGGGGCGAGCAGTTCATGCAGGCCTTCTACAACGCCTACGAAGATCGCTATCCGATCATCGATAACATCGCCGCGGAGAAAGATGCTGTGCGCTTCGCCATCCGCCGCGAGGGGCCGATGGGCTTGGTGCAGGCGGTTGGCAAGTTCGTCGGCTTCACGCTGCTCAAGACCTCGTGGAATCAGCGCATCGACATCGCCCGCCTCAACACCCCAAGCGCGCCGGATGGAGAGAGCAAGCCTGACGATCCGCGCAGCCGGGAACAGGTGTTCGGCACCTACCTTGGTCAGGTGCTCGGCGGCCTGCGCAGCCAGAGCCTGGCCAGCCAGCCTGTCGACCTGTACGTGTTCAGCCACACCCATGGCCTGGACGTTGGCTTCGACTTCGGCAGCGCCAGCCCGAGCGGCCGGACTCGCGTCGTCAACAGCGGCGCCTGGCAGCGGGTGGTCAGCGCCGACTGGCTGCGCGGCGAACAAGTCAGGCGGCAGCTGCCCGAGCGCGACACGCTGTCGGGCATTGCCCTGGAAGACCTGCCAGCCTGCTACGGTCTTGTGCGGGTACGACCCTATTCGATACGTGAAGCTCCGCGGGCCGAGGTGCTGTACTACCAGGCGAACCCAGGCAGCCCAGGGCGTTTTTCGCCGAGCTGTCCCTAGCTAGGGCGGGCCGGGCCGTATCCGGTGACCCCCGTACACGGAGCTCTGGCCGCGCTGTTTCCCGTACACGACACGGTAGACGGAATGGCAGCGCTTTCCTGATAATAGCCAGGATGGCCGACGAGCGTCCCCAGGCCCCGCAGCCCAGGCTTAGCTCTGCCGTGACGGCAGAGAGCACTGGCTCTACATCGCTGGGCGGCGAATCGACCACCGCGGGCGAGGCGATCGAGCAAGACAGCGACCCGCGCATCGGTCGCACGTTCGGCAAGTATCGCATCCTGCGGCGCATCGGCCGCGGCGGCATGGCCACGGTGTACGAGGGCGAGGATCTAGCGCTCAAGCGTCGCGTGGCCGTAAAGTTTTTGGCCGAGAGCCTGCTGGACCGCCCCAATGCCGTCGAGCGCTTCATGCGCGAGGCGCAGGTGGCCGGCCGCCTAAGCCATCCCAACATCATCGCCATCTACGACGTCTGCAAAGAGCCCGACGCCTGCTACATGGTGATGGAGTTTGTCAGCCCTGACAGTGCTGGTCAGCGCGTGCGCAGCGTCGGGCCGTACTACTGGCTGATCGCCACGCGCATCATCGCCGACTGCTGCTCGGCGCTGAAGGTGGCGCACGAGGCCGGGCTGATCCACCGCGACATCAAGCCGGACAACATCCTGTTCTCGGCGGCTGGCGCGGTGCGGCTGACTGACTTTGGCATCGTCAAGACGCTGGAAGACGATCCGCAGCTGACCGCTGCCGGGCACGTGGTCGGCACCCCGCTGTACATGAGCCCGGAGCAGAGCTACGACTCGCGCAGCGTCGATCGGCGCAGCGATATCTACTCGATCGGCGCTACCTACTTCGCGCTGCTTACGGGCCGGCCGCCGTTTATGGGCCACAGCGTGCTGGAGATCATGAGCCAGGTGCGTAGCTCGCCCGCTCCGGATCCGCGCGAGTTCATCAGCGAGATTCCCGAGCCCTGCGCCCAGGCGGTGCTGCGCTCGCTGGCCAAGGAGCCGGCCACGCGACAGCAGAGCGCCGGCGAGCTGCTCGCCGAGCTGGAGGCCATCTTGGATCGCGTGCCGCGGCGCACGCAGTCGATCTTCGACATGGAGCGCGAGCTGCCGCAGCCGCGTCAGGCACGCGGGGACTCGGGAACGCTGCCGCCCCCGCCTGAGGCCTCGGGGCAGCCCATTAGCTGGAGTCCGCCGCTGCCGCTGGCAAGTCCCGCTTCGCCGAGCCAGAACAAGGCGGCGGGCCCTGGCTCGGGCGGAGGTGCCAAGCCGGTGCTGGAGCCAGCGGTCACCGATCCGGTGGGTCGCCGTCCCGTCGGGGGCAAGCCGCAAGGCCGTCGCTGGCTGCTAGCGGTATTTGGCTTGGGTGGACTCCTTTTGGGGCTGCTGCCTTGGCTGCGCTATCGCACGCAGCTGCCGCCAGCTCCGCTCCTGCGTCCGCCGGTCGAGGTGCCCAGCAACCCGCAAGTCGTCGAGCCGAGCAGCAAGGCGAGCCCGGTTCTGCCCCCCGATAAAGCGGCGGCGCCGCAGCCAGTCCTCAAGGTCGGGATCCTGCACTCGCTCACCGGGCCCCTGGCGATCAGTGAGCGGCCCCTGGCCGATGCCTCGGCCCTGGCCGTAGAAGAGCTCAACGCCGCCGGCGGTGTCCTCGGGCGGCGCCTTGAGCCGGTGGTGCTCGACGGCAAGTCGGAGGTGACCAGCGACTCGGCCTTTGCTCGGGCCGCCAAGCGCCTGATCAGCGAAGAGAAGGTCGCCGTGGTGTTCGGCGGCTTTGGCTCGGCCGGTCGCAAGACCATCACGCCGTACTTCAGCGAAGGCGACATCCTGCTTTTCTACCCCGCCTCGTACGAGGGCTTGGAGGAGTCGCCCAACGTCATCTATACCGGCGCCATCCCCAACCAGTTCGTCATCCCGGCGGTGCAGTGGCTGGCGACGCAGAACCGGGTCAAGCGGGTGTTCCTGATCGGCACCGACGGACTGCGGCCGCGGGCCATCGAAGCGATGGTGGCGGAAGAGGCGCAGAAGCTGCGCTGGAAGCTCGCCGGATCGTACTTCGCGCTGGTCGGTGAGGTCGATTTCTCGGACGTCATCAAGAAGATCGCCAAGGCCAAGCCGCAGCTCATCCTCAGCGCGCTGGTCGGTGACTCGAACGTCACCTTCATCAAGCAGCTGCACGCCGCCAAGCTGCTGCCCGACAAGGTGCCGACCGTGTCGTTTGCCGTCAGTGCGATCGAGCTGTCGCAGCTCGACTCGCTGGATCTAAGCGGTCACTATGTGGCCAGCGCGCAGTTCCCCAGCGTCGAGACCAAGGGCAGTGAAGGCAGTGCCGAAAAGCCGGATCTGGGGGCTGCAGCCAACAAGGAAGGCGAAGAAAAAGACGGCACAGCTGCTGCGGCGGCCAGCGCGACCGGCGAAGCGCGTCCCCCCGACAGCGAGTTTGCTCGCCGCTTCCGCAAGCGCTACGGCGCGCACCGGGTGCTAAGCGACACCATGGAGGCCGCCTACTACGGCGTGCATCTGTGGGCGCGCGCCGTGCAGGAAGCTGGCACCGAGAACACCCGCGTCGTGCGCCAGGTGCTGCGTCAGAAAGAGTTCAGCCTGCACGGTCTACGGCTGCACGTCGATCCCAGCAACCAGCACACCTGGAAGACGCTGTACGTCGGCCGCATCGGTGACAAGAACCAGATCTTGCCGATCTACAAGAGCCCCGAGCCGCTGCCGCCGATTCCCTTCCCGGGCGCCCGTACGCGGGCCGAGTGGGACATGTTTGTCGATGAGCTTTATTCGCGCTGGGGTAGCAACTGGGCGAACCCCTTGAAGCCTTCTGCACACGGTCTAGTCAAGTGAGCAATCCGCATACTGAGAGCGCCGTCGCGCGCCTCTTGCAGTCTCGACTGGGCCAGCTGTTCGGGCTCGATGGCTTCTCGGTGCGGCAGCTGCCGGGAGTGCTGGCCCGCGATCTGCTCGGCGGTCTGGTCTCGTTCCTAGTCACCCTATCGTTCGGTCTGTCGTTTGCGGCGATGATCTTTACCGGCGAGCTGGCCGGCAAGCTGCCGCAGGGCATCAGCATGGCCCTGATGTGCGCTGGCGTGACAATCATCGTCATCGCACTGTACAGCCCGTTTTACTTCGCCATCGCCGGACCGGACTCGCGTCCTACCGCCGTGCAGAGCACGCTGGCGGTGTCGCTGGTCGCCGTGCTGGGTGGCGGGCCGCATGCCGTCTCGATGATGATGGTGGCGCTGGCGCTGAGCACGGCGCTGACCGGCGCCGCGCTGTACATGTTCGGCAGCTTGGGCATGGGGCGCTGGATTCGCTACGTGCCCTATCCGGTGATCAGCGGCTTTTTGGCTTCGACGGGCTGGGTGCTGACGATCGGCGGCGTGCGCGTCATGCTGAACCTGCCGCTGCGCTGGGATACCTTGGCCCAGCTGGCGCAGCCCTTGCCGCAGCAGCGCCTGATCGTGGGCCTGGCCTTCACTGTCGTGTTCTGCCTGGTGCTGTTTCGCAGCAAGCACTTCCTGTGGCTGCCTTCGCTGCTGATCAGCGGCACACTGCTGACCCATCTGATGCTGGCGCTGCGCGGGATCTCCGTCGCAGAAGCGCAGGCCCAGGGCTGGCTGCTGTTGTTTAGCAAAGGTGGCGGCGTGTGGCTGCCCTATCACGAGTTTCGCGAGCTCTTTTCGATCTGGCAGCCGCTGAAGGCGGCGTTTCTGTGGGCGTTCGGCGGCGGCGTGCTGGTGCTGATCACGGTCTCGGCGATCGGCGCGCTGGTCACCGCAGCGGCCATCGAGCTGTCGACCGGAACCGATGCCGATCTGGATCGCGAGCTGAAGGCGCACGGTGTGGCCAATGTGCTCTCGGGCCTGGTCGGGGGCTTGGTCGGCTGCAACGCCATCGTACGCAGCGCGCTGAATCGCCAGGCGGGGGCGGCCAGCCGCCTGTCGGGCGTCTTGGCGGGCGTGCTGTGCTTGGTCACCTACTTCCTGTATCCGCAGCTGATGGGCCTTATCGCCCGACCGGTGATGGGCGCGACGCTGATGTACCTGGGTCTGCGCCTGCTTATCGAGTGGGCGTGGAAGAGCCGCAAGAAGCTGGCGCGCAGCGAGTACCTGCTGGTGCTGGCCATCCTGGTCTTGATCATGCAGTTCGGCTTCGTCATCGGCCTGCTGGTTGGCTTGGTCGTCTCGTGCATCACCTTCGCCATCAGCTACAGCCGGGTCAGCGTGATCAAGAACGCCTTTACCGCCGATGAGCACAGCAGCAAGGTGCAGCGCTCGGCGGCTGAGGCGCGCATCCTGCGCGAGCGCGGCGCCCGCTATTCGGTGCTGCGCCTGCGCGGCTACCTGTTCTTTGGCAGCATCATCAACCTCATCGAAGACATCCGGCAGCAGATCGCTACGCGCAAGCCGCAGATCCGCGGGCTGGTCCTGGACTTTCAGTTTGTCACCGGCATGGACACCTCGTCAGCGCACAGCTTCCTGAAGCTGCGCCAGACGCTGGAACGCTTCGCCATCCAGGCGCTGTTCTGTTCGATGCGACCCGAGATCGAAGAGATGCTGCGGCGAGAAAAGTGCCTCAGCGATGACAAGCGCATCCTGGTCATGGAGGACATGGATCTGGCGCTGGAGTGGTGCGAACAGCACATCCTGGCCGAGGCCTCAGCGCAGTCGCGCGAGCTGTTGCCGATTCCGCTGTGGCTGGCCCGCGAGCTTGGTGGCGAGGAGGCCGGGCAGCGCTTTCTCTCCTATGTCGAGACGCTAGAGCTCAAGCCGGGGGACTATTTGTTCCGCCAGGGCGACAAGGCGGAAGAGATCTATGTCATTGCCTCGGGCCGGGTCGGCATCTTTCTCTCCCTGCCGAATCGGCCACAGCTGCGCCTGCGCTCCGTGACCTCGAACACCACGCTCGGCGAGATGGCGGTGTATCGCCAGGCCACTCGCTCGGCCTCGGTGATCTGCGAAGAGCCGACCTGTGTCTATCGCGTCTCGCGCTTGGCCCTGTCGCGGATGGAAGATGACGAGCCGAAGCTGGCCATCGCCTTCCACTGCTTTGTGGTGCGCACGCTGGCCGACCGCTTGATTGGCTCGGATCGCACCATCGCCGCGCTGGAGCGTTAGTCGCGTCGCGGTCGCTACTTCATGTCCAGCCCGACATAGCAGCCGCCTTGGCAGCGCAAGCCGTTGCTGATCGTTCCCTCGGCGCAGCTACAGCAGCCACAGGCGGCGGTGCAGCCGGTCGAGCAGAGCGGCGGTGCGGCGCAGCCAACCTGACTGCAGTCGGTGCTCACGGCCGGGCGCACGAAGCAGCCGCCCTTGCAGGTGGCGCCCTTGACCACGTCGCCATCGATGCAGCCGCAGTCGCACTGGCTCGGCGGCTCATCGCAGTAGCGGAAGGCACAGCCGCCACACTCTTCGCTCTTGCACGACGCGACTCCCAGCAGCAGGAACAGCAAGAAAATCGGTGCTCGCATGCCCGCTGTCTACAGCAAGCCCGATGCCACCGGCCGCGCCCGTTATTTTCGGCAGTTGCCGCGCTGCCGTCTCAGAAAGTTGAGCCTGAAGCGCCAGCGCAAAGGTGCAGGTCCAGGCCGCGCAGCTACACGAGCGGCTGTGATGCGACCGCCCAGCGGCGACGCAGCGGCCGGGCCAAGAGGCCGAGCAGCAGCAGGGCGGCGAAGCCCAGCGGTGCGCCAGTCGGCGAGCGACCGGGGGAAAGCGAGCAGCCAAGGTACGTCGTGTTGTACAGGCTGCCCTTCTGTGCCGGCACGGTCAGCGTGGCGCGCAGCGTGCCGCGGCTGGCGACCAGCTCGCTGGTGGCGTCGGGCGCGTAGATGTAGCGGTACAGATCGCCTGTGGTGTCGCCGGGCACGCTGCTCGACATCTGCGGCATGCCGGCCAGGCTAAAGCTGCTGTAGACGCCGGCGATGTCGCGGCTGCTGGCGTCGCGAGCCCGCAGATAGACCCAGACCTGCTGGTCCTTGCGCGGTGCGGCCACTTGCTCGGGAATCAGGGTCAGGCTGGTGATGTCGGTCTCGGGCACGGCGGCGATGGGCAGCGGGCTGAAGGCACCGCTGGTCTGGCGCAGCGGCAGCGTAAAGGCACCGGTAGTCAGCGGCTTGATGAACAGCCACTCGGTCACCGGCGCTCCGCCAGTCGTGCGGTTTTCGACCGTGACCTGGGTCAGCGGATCGAAGCGGATGACGCCATGGCCATAGACGCGCTCGCTGCCTCGATAGTAGACGAGCCCAAACACCCCGGTGCTGCCGCTTAGCACCCGCGCCTCGCGGACCTCGGCGACTGCGCTGACGGTGCTTGAGATGGCGTCCTGGGCCGTGTCTTCGAGCGTGCGCAGCAGGCCGTGCGACAGCACACTGACTCGATCCGCGGTCGCTACACTAACTGTAGCGGTGTGGCGCTCGGTTCCCCCTTCATCGAGCATGCGCAGCGTGGCCTGGCCGGGCGCGAGCGCGCTGCAGTCGGCGCCAATGTGGTTGTCATCGCTGCTGCTCAGCTTGTCGATCGCAAAGACGCTGGGCTGGTCGCTGACCAAGCTCCAGCGGGTGCTAGGGGCAGAGCTGCCGGTGTAGAGCTTGATGCGCACCTTGGTTGAAGTGGCGTACGGCAGGCTCAGCTTATCGGCGCCGGGGTCCTTGGGGGCGGGGGCGCCTTCGTCGTCTTCCAGGCGCGGCGGGCCACCACAAGCGATGAAGAGCAGGCTGGCCCACAGGGCAGTTTTCCGACGAAGAGGACGACCGAAGGGAGGAGTAAGTAAGCTAAGTTTTTTCATCACAGCATCGTACCACTCAGACAAAAGTAGAAGGAAGCGCCTCTGGCTGCACCCGCCGCAGCAAGGGCGCTTTCGCCTGTGCTGATTCGGCAAGAGGGCCATCCCGCGCGGCCGAATGGGAGGATTGCTTGATATGCTGATCTGGCGAACAGTCGGCAGCACGTCATTTGTGATCTTCTATGCGCGGGGAAGTCCTAGGCCCAGGAACTGTGGTCGCTGGCCGCTTCGAGGTCGAGCAGTTCGTCAGCAGCGGCGGCATGGGCGTGGTCTATCGGGCGCGCGACCTGCAGGCTGCTGTGGGCGCTGCCAGCCCGTCGCGGTCGCCATCCTTCGTCGCACTCAAGCTCCTGCGGGTCGACACTCTGGGCCAGATCGGCAGCGAGCGCTTTGTGCGCGAGGCGCGAGTGCTGTCGCAGCTGCACCACTCGGGCATCGTGTCCTACGTTGCCGATGGTCGGACGGAGGATGGCCAGTTCTACCTGGCGATGGAGTGGCTGGAAGGCATCGACCTTGGCCAGCGTCTGCGCAAGGGGCCGCTATCGCTCGCCGAGACGCTGGCGCTCATGGAACGGCTGGCTGGCATCCTGTCGGCGACGCATGCGCGCGGCATCATTCATCGCGATCTGAAGCCGAGTAATCTCTTTCTGCCGCAGGGGCTGCTAGAGCGGGTCAAGGTCCTGGACTTTGGCGTGGCCCGCGTCGCTGATGCCGCCGGAGGAACCCAGACTGGGCTGATCGTGGGCACGCCGGCCTACATGGCTCCTGAGCAGGCACGGGGCCAGCGCGAGATCACGCCCGCCGCCGACATCTATTCCCTGGGCTGCATCCTGTATGAGTGCCTGAGCGGTCGTCCGCCCTTCCCTGTCGATCAGCCGGCCGCGACCTTGGTGCGAGTGCTGTTCGAGGAACCACGGCCGCTGGAGACGCTGTGCCAGGGCCTGCCGACCTCGCTGGCCGAGCTGCAGCGACGCATGATGAGCAAGTCGCTGGAGCTTCGCCTGGCCGATGGGCAGGAGCTGGTGGAAGCGCTGCGCGAGCTCCTGCGGCAGCCGGATATGCGCGGAGCCCAGCTCGCCATCTTGCCGCCGGCCGTTGAGGCGGTCGATCCAGGCTGGCTGGCGCAGGGCTCGCAGTCGCTGCTGAGCGTTGTTGTGGCACGCGAGGTGATGCTGCGCGAGGTGACGAGCGGGGCATCGGTGAGCTCCTTGCTGCACAGCGAAAAGATGGAGCGCCTGCTGGCTGAGCTGCAGCAGCTGGGAGCGAGTGTGGAGGGCGCGAACCATGGCAGCCTGCTGGTCACCATAGGCGAGGTCGGGAGCGCCGCGGAGCAGGCGAGCCTGGCGGCGCGGGCTGCCCTCTTGATCAAGCGACACTGGCCGCGAGCCGCGGTGGGCATGGCGACGGGCCGCGGTCGCTGGCAGGGACAAGAGACGCTGGGCAGCGTCGTGAAGCGTGCCCATGAGCTGAGCCTGCCAGCGGCTCCGCCGGTCCCAGCGCAGGGGCAAGGCCAAGCCCTCGGTCTGACCCCGGTGCGCCTGGATGAGGTCAGCGCGCATCTTCTGGAAGGGCGCTTCGAGCAGGTCGAGCTGCCGCAGGCGGCGGGGCGTGTGCTGCTGCACGAGCTCGAAAAACCAATGCCGATTCGCCAGCTGTTTGGCGGGCCGACACCGCTGTGCGGCAGGGAGGTTGAGCTGAGCTTTCTGGAGCGCCAGCTCGCCAGCTGCACCGAGGATAACAAGGCGCAGGTGGTGCTGCTCTCGGCGGTGCCGGGTGTGGGCAAGACCCGGCTGCTGTATGAGTTTCTGGCCCGCGTCAAGCGCCGCACCAACCCGGTACGCACCTATGCATCGCAGGGGACGCTGCGCTCGGCTGGGGTGCCGTATGCGCTGGTACGCCGACTGCTGCGCGCCGCCTTCGGACTGCCGCCGGTCATCGAGTGGGGGGGGGATGCCAACCAGACCCTCGACGAGCTGCCGCCCCGACTGCCGCGTCCCGTGCAGCCGCGCTCGGCCGCGCGTGAGCAGCCCTTCGTTTATCTTTTCTTGGCCGAGCTGTGCGGCGCCACGGTCGAGCGCGATCTGGGCGAAGACGAGCCCCGGCTCCGCCAGCTTTTGCACGCCGCGCGCCGCGAGCCGCGCCTGATGCATCAGCACCTGCGGCGGGCCTTTGTTTCCTGGCTGGCAGCCGAGTGCCAGCAGTCACCGGTCCTGTTGGCGCTCGACGATCTGCACTGGGGCGATGCGCTGAGCGTCAGCCTGATCGAAGATGCCCTGCGCGAGCTACGTTCTGCGCCGCTCTTTGTCCTGTCGCTGGCTCGGCCCGAGATCAAGCTCGCCTTCCCCAAGCTGTGGGCCGGTCAGCCGGTGCACGAGCTACCGCTCAAGCCGCTGGGCCGCAAGTCCTGCGAGCGCTTGCTGCGGCTGGTCCAGGGCAGTGAGCCGTCGGCTGAGCAGGTCAGCCGGCTCGTCGAGCAGTCGGCTGGAAACCCCTACTACATCGAAGAGCTCTTGCGTGGAGCCGAGGGCGCGGCTGTGGCTCAGAGCACAGGACAGGCTGCTGGGCTGGCGACGATCATCGCCATGCTGCAGGCCCGCATCTGTCGCATGGAGCAGAGCAGCCAGCGTATCCTGCTGACCGCTAGCATCTTCGGTGCAACCTTCCCGCGGGCCGGCGTCACCGCACTGCTCGGGAGCACGCTGGCGGAGCAGCCGCTGGATGAGACGCTGCAGTCCCTGGTCCATGGCGAGATCATCGAGCCGCGGCCGGGGCGGCGGGACGATCGCGAGTTTGCCTTTCGCCATGGCCTGCTGCGCGAGGCGGCCTACGAGCTCTTGACGGCCTCGGAGCGCGTGCAGGGCCATCGCTTGGCGGCCCGTCTGCTTGAGCGCACGCTGCCGAGCGAGGTCCGGCAGGTGGCTGAGCACTGGCAGCGTGGCCGCGAGCCCGAGCGGGCCAGTCGTGCCTACCTGCAGGCTGGCATTGCGGCGGCCAAGCGAGCGGCCGGGCCGACTGCGCGGCAGTGCTATCAGCTGGCGCTGGCCCAGCTCGCGGGACTGACGCAGAGCCCAGCCCTGCGGCGGCTGCACGTCGACATCCTGCTGCGGCTGGTGCAGCTGTCGCCCTGCGCCGAGCCTCTGTCCGAGAGCATGGCCCATCTTGACCACGCGCAGGCCCTGCTCTTGGGCTTGGAAGATGAAAAAGAGCAGGATGCGGGGGATGAGCTGCGCCGGGCTTGGCTAGAGCTGCTCTGCGGTCGCATCTGCTTGGCGGAAGGGCGAGTCAGCGAGTCTCTGCTGTACTGTTCCCGCGTGCTGGCTGCCGCCGATCGTCTGGGGGACTCGCCGCTGATCGCCGCCGCCTGTCAGTGCAACACGCTGGCTCTGACCATGCAGGGGCGCTTTACCGACGTCGAGCTGCTCTTGAAGCGGGCCCTGATACTGGACTCGCATCTGCACAACGCGCTTGAGCGCCTGATCGTGCATGGCAGCAGCGCCGTGGTGACGGTCGCCACCGGTCGCTACGAAGCGGGGATGGCGCAGCTCCTGCAAATGGCCACCCTGGCGGAGGCCGAGTGTGGTCCCTGGGGGCGCACGCTGGCCGAGCTCCTGCGCTGCATCTCGCTCGCTCAGTGCGGGGAGGTCTCGGCGCTGGAAGAGCGGGCGCTGCTAGCGCTGGAGCTGATGCGGCAGCCGGGCCTGGAGTGCTTTCGCTTTGCCGTACACACCTTGCTGTCGTGGGCGCATGCCCTGCAGGGCGACGTCGCGCAGGCTCGCCTAGACCGCGAGGCGGCAGCAGCCAGTGCTCAGGTGGCCGGTGCTCGGCTGCTGTTCGCGGACTGGCTGGAGGCGTTAAGCGCCGAGGTGCTGCTGTGCAGCGGCGAAGTCAGTGCCGCGCTGCAGCTCGTCGAACGAAGTACGCCGCGCTGGCGGCAGGAGCAGAACGCGCTAGCCGCGGCCAAGGGCGAGCAGATCTGGGGCCTGGCCCTCAGCTGTCTGCAGCCCGAAAATCGTCGCGAGGTCGACCGACACCTGACGAACGCCAGCACCCTGATGCAGGCCAGCGGGCAGGTCATGGGGCGGGTGCGGCTGCGGCTGCTGTGGGCCCATCTGTGCATGCGCCGGGGCAGCCCTGAGCAGGGTCGGAGCCTGCATGCCGAAGCGACAGCCCAGCTCGCCGCCATCGGCGCACTGCATCTGCTCGGTGAGATCGAAGGCTCGTGCCTGCTCCTGCCTTATGGCACGCCCGCTGGCCCGGGCTAGCGGTCAGCGGTGCGTCGGTGGCTCCGATGGCAGCGGTGGTTGGCGACCGCGCGCAGCAGCCCGCCAGCGGCTGGGTCTGTCTTGCCTTGGGCGACGTAAGAATCCGTTGCGTTGCCCCGCAGGTGCGTGGAAAATGGCTCCCCCAGGGACCGCCAGAGCGACTGCAGAGGGCGGTCTTTCCCAGCGCTGTCTGACTCGCAACCTCTACCCAAAGACCTCGGTCAAGGAGCTATTCATGAGCACTGCCCTCCCTCGTGTCTTCTTTGATGTCTCGATCGGCGGCAAGCCGGCTGGCCGCATTGTGATGGAGCTGCGCTCCGATGTCGTGCCCAAGACGGCCGAGAACTTCCGCGCCCTGTGCACCGGCGAGAAGGGCTATGGCTATAAGGGCAGCATCTTCCACCGCGTCATCCCCCAGTTCATGCTGCAGGGCGGCGACTTTACCAACCACAACGGCACCGGCGGCAAGAGCATCTACGGCAACAAGTTCGAAGACGAGAACTTCCAGCTGAAGCACACCGGTCCGGGCCTGCTGAGCATGGCCAACGCCGGCCCCGGCACCAACGGCTCGCAGTTCTTCATCACCACCGTCAAGACCCAGTGGCTCGACGGCAAGCACGTGGTGTTCGGCAAGGTGGTCGAGGGCCTGGACGTGGTGACGGCGGTCGAAAAGGTCGGCAGCGACAGCGGCCGCACCAGTGTCCGCGTCGAGATCACCAACTCCGGCCAGCTGTAGTCTCTCCCCGTCCTCTTTCCCCCCGGCTCCGGCCGCTCCCTCTCGCATGCCCCCCCTGGTTCTTGGGACCGCAGGCCACGTTGATCACGGCAAGACCAGCCTGGTCAGGGCGCTGACCGGCGTCGACACCGATCGCCTCGATCGTCTGAAAGAAGAGCAAGAGCGCGGCATCACCATCGAGCTCGGCTTCGCGCAGCTGCAGCTAGCCGGTGGGGTGCAGGCGGCGCTCGTCGATGTGCCCGGCCACGAGCGCTTTGTCCGCACCATGGTCGCCGGCGCGGCGGGCTTGGATGCCGTCCTGCTCGTCGTGGCAGCTGACGAAGGCGTGATGCCGCAGACGCGCGAGCACCTGGAGATCTGCAGCCTGCTCGGCCTGCGTGCCGGGCTGGTGGCGCTCACTAAAGTAGATTTACTGACCCAAGATCCGGAGCTCCGCACTCTTGCGGAGCAGGAGCTGCGCGAGGCGCTGCGCGGGACGTTCTTGGCGGCGGCGCCGATCATCCCCTGCTCGGTGCGCACCGGCGTCGGGCTCGATCGCCTGCGCGAGGAGCTGGCGCGCCTGCTTTCCACCCTGCCGGCCCGCGCGACCGAGGGCCTGCCGCGGCTGCCCATCGATCGCGTGTTTGCGCTGCGCGGCTTTGGCACCGTCGTCACTGGCACGCTGTGGTCAGGCCGCCTGCGCAGCGGGGATGAGCTATCGGCCCTGCCGGGGCTGCGGGCCGGCAGCGAGCGGATGAAGGTGCGCGGCCTGCACGTCCACGGTCAGCCGGTCGCCGAAGCCGTGGCCGGTCAGCGGGTGGCGGTCAATCTGGCCGTAGCGCGCGAGCTCTTGGAGCGCGGGCAGACGCTGATCGCACCGGGCAGTCTGCCTACCAGCAGCGTGTGCGAGGTCGAGCTGCAGTGGCTGCCTTCGGCCCACGGGCCGCTGGGGCGACGCAGCCAGCTGCTGTTGCACCTCGGCACGACCGCAAGGCTCTGCTCGCTGACCCTGCTCTCGACGGACGAGCTGGCGCCGGGGGGGCGCGGTATGGCGCAGCTGCGGGTGCCGCGCGACCAGCCGCTGCTGCTGGTGCCGGGTGACCGCTTCGTCCTGCGCGGCTTTGGCAGCGGCGAAGGACACAGCAGCACAGTCGGCGGCGGCCTGATCCTGCACGTCGGCGAGCGGCGCCGGGTTGGTCGCACCCTCCGCATCCCTGAGCAGCGGGCGGCCCGGCTGGCTGAGCTGTCGGCTCGGCTGCTCGCTCTGCGCACGCTCGCTGCGGCTACGGCGCTGTCCGAGCAGCTGCCCGCCTGCGCCGAGCTGATTCGCCGCTCGCTCAGTGAGGCCGGTGGACAGGGCGCTTCGCTCGCTGAGCTCCGTCAGCAAGTGCCGGCACCGCTGCCGCTCCTGCAGGCGGCACTGCACGAGCTGCAGACGGCCGGCGAGCTCTATGGCGGCTCGGTCACCAGCGGCAGCGACAGTGGTCCTGAGGCGCAGGCTGAGGTGGTGTATGTCAGCGCCGCGGTGCGCCAGCAGCTGATGGACTTGGCGCTGGGCAGCCTGCGCGAGCTGCATGCGCAGAAGCCAGGGGAAGATGGCCTCTCACCCGCCACGCTGCGCAGCCAGCTAAAGCGACGAGTGCGCGGGCTGCGGCCAGCCGTGCTGGAGCAGGCGCTGCAGGCGCTGGTCCGTTGCGGCGAGCTGATCAGCGAGGGCAGCAGCGTGCGCTTGGCCGGGCACCGCGCGCAGCGGGACCGCGGGCAAGCCGACTTGGCGGCACAGCTCCGCTCGCTATATCAGCAGGCGGGCCTGGCTCCACCGTCTAGGGACGAGCTGCCGGCCCTGCTGCAGGCGCGGGCGGGCGGTCCGCTCTTGGCCGCCGGGATGGTGAGCCAGGCCGTCGAGCGGCTCTGTCGCGACGGCGAGCTGGTGCGCATCAAGGATCTGTTCTTCCATCGCGCGGCCCTCGACGAGCTGCGGGCGCGCCTGGTCGCCCATCTGCAGGCGCAGCGCGAGATCGCGCCGCCGGCTTGGAAAGCGATGGTGGGCCAGAGCCGCAAGTTTGCCATCCCGCTCGCCGAGTACTTCGATGCCGAAAAAGTCACGCTGCGGGTCGGCGATCTGCGCCGGCTGCGCACGCCCCCGCGGGTCGAGTAGAGTCTGGCCATGGCACTGTCTGGTCACTTCGCGCATCTCACCGACTTGATGAGCTATAGCGTCGTCGCGTTCTCGGCCATCTTCTTCGTCGTCGATCCGATCGCGGTGGTGCCGGTCTTTATCACCATCACCGAGGGCGACAGCGAAGAGAAGCGCCGTCAGATGGCGCGGCGAGCCTGCGTCATCACCGCGGCCATCCTGCTGTCCTTCTTGGTCGGCGGCGGGCTCATCTTTCGTCTGTTCTCGCTGACCCTGGCGGCCTTCAAGATCGCCGGCGGCATCCTGCTCATGCTGACCGCGCTCGACATGCTGCGCAGCGTGACGGCGCGCACACGGACCAGCGGCAAAGAGGTGCAGGAAGCCGCGGCCAAGCCGGATGTGGCGATCGTGCCTCTGGCCATGCCGCTGCTCGCTGGGCCGGGCTCGATCGCGACGGTGATGGTGCTGACGGCGCAGGCGCAGAAGACCTGGCAGCTGTTGCTGCTGGCGCTGTCGATTGTCGTGACGGCGGCGGCGTCGTACTTGATGTTGCGGGCCGCCTCGCTGGTCAATCGCTTCCTGGGCAACAGCGGGCGCGCCATCCTAGAGCGCGTCATGGGCCTGCTGCTCGTCGCGATCGCGGTGCAGTTTATGATCGGCGGCATCCGCGAAGCCTTTCCCGAGATCTTCACCGGCCGCGCCGCGTAAGGGGTGCGCACGCAGCCGCTGCCCGGCGGGTGGCAGACGTGGTACACCACGGTCCAAATGCCACAGCTATCGCCCTCAACCTCTCGGATGGGTCCGCTTGCGGACTCTGGTACGCCAGCCAGTACGCAGGTGCTGCTGCAGGAACATCGTGTGGCCTTGACCGGGCACTGCTATCGCATGCTGGGCTCAGCGGCTGAGGCTGACGATGCAGTGCAAGAGACGCTGCTGCGAGCCTGGCGTGGGCTGGCCGGCTTCGACGGGCGATCGGCGCTGCGCACCTGGCTTTACCGCATCGCGACCAACGTCTGTCTGGATGCGCTGGCCGATCGCAAGCGACGGCAGCGCCCGGTGCTCTGTCGCGAGGTGGGCAGCATCGATGAGGAGCTGACGGCGCTGCCGAGCGCGAGCTGGATTGAGCCGATCCCGGACCTGCAGGCCATCCCTTCCGATGTCGATCCGGCGCAGCAGGCGGTGCTGCGACAGACCATCCGATTGGCCTTCATCGCCGCGCTGCAGCACCTGCCAGCCCGGCAGCGGGCCGTGCTGCTCTTGGCCGATGTCCTGGACCTGGCAGCGGCCGAGATCGCCGAGAGCTTGCAGATGTCGCTGGCCGCGGTGAACAGTGCGCTGCAGCGGGCGCGCGCCACCATGGCCAGTCGCGATATCTCGCCGTCGCAGCCCCCACCGTCGCTGTCGCCGTCAGATGAGGCCATGGTTGGCCGCTATGTGCAGGCCTTTGAGCGGTACGACATGGATGCGCTGCTGCAGCTTTTGCACGACGAGGTCACGCTGTCGATGCCGCCCTATACCCTCTGGCTGCAGGGCCATGAGGCGGTGCGGGCATGGATGCTGGGGCGGGGAGCGGGCTGTCGCGGCTCGCGGCTCTTGCCGACGGCAGCGTGCGGGCTGCCGGCCTTTGGGCAGTATCGCGCGGCGCAGCCTGGGCCGGGCTATCAGGCGTGGTCGCTGATCGTGCTCGAATACGATGCGCGGGGTTCGCGGATCACGGCGCTCAATCACTTCCTAGATACCGGTAGCCTGTTTCCGCGCTTTGGTCTGCCGCTCACCCTGGACTAGGCCGCGGCCGCCCGTCCCGTCGGAGAGCGCGGCGCTGTGAAAAAAAATCGCGGGCACCGATGAGTTTTCGCGCCGCCCGCGGTCTACCTAGCGAAACCCAAACCGAACCGGAACTGCAACCAGGAGACCACGCCATGAACCCGCCGACCTCGCGCAAGCTGTTCGTCAATCTCGCCATCACCGATCTCGACCGCACGACGGCCTTCTGGCAGGGCCTGGGCTTTACCTTCAACCGTCAGTTCACCGACGAAAAAGCCACCTGTATGGTGCTCAGCGAAGAGGCCTATGTCATGTGGCTGCGGCGCGAGTTCTTCCAGACCTTTACCAAGCGCCAGATCTGCGACACCAGCACCGCGACCGAGAGCCTGCTGTGCATCTCGGCAGAGAGTCGGGAGGCCGTGGATGCGCTAGTGAAGCGAGCGCTGTCGACGGGGGGAAGCGCGGCGATGCCGGCCCAGGACTATGGCTTTATGTATGGCTGGAGCTTCTACGATGTCGATGGGCACCACTGGGAAGTGATGTGGATGGATCCGGCGCACGTCCAGAAGTAAGGAGGGGAAGGGGGGCGTTCTGATGAGGGGGGCGCTCTGACGAGGGGGGATGCTACTTGAGCTGGGCGGAGATGATGGCTTTCTGCTTGAGGAAGGTGGTGATCTTGCGGTACTCGGCGGCTTTGCGGGCGGCGAGGCGCTTCTCGGCGGCGGCATCGGAGGTCTTGCCTTCGGTGAGCTCGAGGTAGGCGCGACCGCCGATCTGGCCGATGCGTTCTTCGATGTCGCGCAGGTGCAGGGCGCCAAAGTCGGCGCGGCTGCACTCGATGTTGGCAACGGTCTGGTCTTTCCACTGGGCGGCGAAGACGAAGACCTTGAGGTCGGGGATGTTGTTAAACAGGTCCATGGCGAACTGGCTGAAGAAGCCCATGACCTGATTGAACGACAGATCCTTGGCCCACTCGTCGTTGTTGCCCTCGGTAAAGGGCAGGTTGACGGTCACCTTGCCCTTGTCGGCCTCGGCGACGTACTCCAGCTTGCGCTTAAGCTTGAGCTTGCGGTCGGCCCGCTCGGCGATCTTGAGAGCTTCCTCGACCTGCTGCCACAGCTCCTTGGGGATCTTGTTTTCAAAGTTGGGCGCCTTGTCGCCGGGCTTTTGGACGACGCTGCCGACCGGGGACAGCGGCGGCGTGTTGAACTGCGCCTCATTGGTGTACAGAAAGCCGGAGATCTGCGTCGGGGTCGCATCGCGCCGGGTCATCAGGTGGCGATACAGGACCTGCAGGTACTTCTCGGCGTCTTCGTGCTTGGTCTCGGGCGGCACGAGCACGTGATACTCAACGGTCAGCTTCTCGGTCTCGTCCTTGAGGACCTTGCACTTGGTACCGAGCTCCTTGGGACACTCGGTGTCGGCCTTAGGCCCGGTGGCCTGCGGTTGGTCGGGGGGACAGGCGAGCAGCGTAAGGGCGAACAGGGGAAGAACAGCGCGGAGCAGCCTCATGGCGCCAGCCTATCATTGCTGGCGCCGCGATGGCGCTGCGTTGTGCCGGCCGCTCAGCCGGCTGGCGGGCGGGCTGGGGGAGGCTGCGCACGGCATCCGGCGGCGGCGGTTCGCTTGGATAATTTCGGTGATTTTGGATACGAAAAATATGACCAAAACTGATATAGTTACGCCTTATGACGGTCTCCTCCATTCGCGCGTTAGTCGTCGATGACTCGGCGACCATAAGGACCTTCGTGAAGACTGCCCTGGAGCACCAGGGCTTTGAGGTCACGGAGGCCAAGAGTGGCTTTGAGGCGCTGAAGATCCTACCCAAGGAGCGCTTCAACGTCATCGTCACCGACGTCAATATGCCCGATATCAACGGGCTGGAGCTGGTCAAGTACGTGCGCAAAGAAGAGGCGCACCGTGGCACCCCGCTCATCATTATCAGCACCGACGGCCGCGAGCGCGATCGCGATCGCGGGATGCAGCTTGGGGCGACGGCCTACCTGGTAAAGCCCTTCAAGCCCGAAGATCTGATCGCTCTGGTGCGCCGGGTGCTGGAAAAGGGCATCAACGTCGCGCCCCAGATGGTCACGCCGGCTCCTAAGCGCTCGTAACGCGTCGCAGGCGAGGTTCGCTGAGGCGAGATGGCGGAACAGGGTAGCGATAAGCTCCGAGAGGAGTTTCTGTCAGAGGCGCAGGAGATCGTCGAGCAGTTCAATCGTGATCTGCTGGCGATGAACAATGCCAGCCAACGGCACGATCCGACGGGCGGCGGTCTGCCAGTCGATCCCGATCTGATCAACAGTGCGTTTCGCGCCGTTCACTCGCTCAAGGGGCTGTCGGGGCTCTCCGGCGTCGACCGGATGATGCATCTGTCGCACGACCTCGAGAACCTGCTCGACGCGCTGCGCATGGGCAAGGTTCAGCTGACCCCGAGGGTGCTGGACCTGCTCTTTGAATCCATCGATCACTATCAAGCGATCTGCGCCGATGTTGCGGCTCATGGCCTGGCGGCTGGGGCGGTAAATACGCGCAGCGTCGATGACTTTATCCGGCGCGTAAACAACGCGGCCGATCCGGAAGCGGCTGCCCGCAAGGCCGCGATGGCCGCACCCGCGGTCAGCGACTCGCCCTACGGCGACTTCGAGATCGACGCGGCACTGATCGCTGGGCTGACGGAGTACGAGGAGCACCGGCTCAAAGAGAACATCCGTCAGGGTCGCAACCTCTTTCGCATCATCGGCTCGGTGCCTTTTGCCTCGCTGGAGGATGAGTTCGTCAATATCCGCGAGTCGCTGAAGCCGGTCGGCGAAGTCATCGCCGTCGTGCCAGCTGGCTTGTCGGGCATCAATCCCGAGCTGATGGACGTCGAGCTGATCTTTGGCTCGAGTCAGAGCATAAACGGTGTCACCGCCGCGCTGGGCAGTAGCCCGCTGCGGGTCGCCCAGGTCCCGCGCCGCAGCGGTGGACCCGCGATCGCTCCCGAGACCACCGGGCGCTTCGTCGATATGGCGCGCCATGCCGCAGCTGCCAGCCCAGCCGAAAAGCTCCCGCCGGCCATGGTGCTGCAGGCTCCCGATCCGCTCAACTCGACGATGCTCGGCGGCAGTGTGGGAGGCGGAGCCGGTGGCGGTCGCGGTGGCGGCGGGGCTGGAGGTGGGCTTGGCGGCGCAGGGGCCGGCGGCGGCGATGGCGGCGATGGCGGCGATGAGGGCGGCGGACGCAGCGTCGGCAATCAGTCACAGAAGAACTTCACCCAGACGGTTCGCGTCGACATCCGCAAGCTCGACCACCTGATGAACATCGTGGGCGAGCTGGCCCTGGTGCGCAGCGGTATTCAGGGCGTGTTCGATGATCTGCGCCGCGACCGGCTTCACGCCGAGCTAGCGCGCAAGCTGCAAGACGAGCTGCGGCGCCTAAACCGCAAGCTAGAGGATCTGCAGCGCGGCATTCAGGAAGTGCGCATGGTGCCGCTGTCGCAGGTGTTCGACAAGCTGCACCGCGTCGTACGGCAGATGTCGCGGGAGTCTGAGCGCAAAGAGATCCAGTTCGTCGTCACCGGCGGCGATACCAAGCTCGACAAGCTGATGATCGAAGAGCTGTCCGAGCCGATGATGCACATCATCCGCAACGCGATCGATCACGGCATCGAAGATCGCGACACGCGTCGGTCGCGCGGCAAGCCCGATCACGGCACCATCGCGATCTCGGCCGAGCAGCGCGGCAACAAAGTCGTCATCGAGGTCTTCGACGACGGCAACGGCATCGACACCAAGACCTTGGTACAGCGCGCCGTTTCAAAGGGCGTGATCTCGGAAGAGGCCTCGCGCTCGATGTCGCGCGACGAGCAGATCAACCTGATCTTTTTACCCGGTCTTTCGACGCGGGCTGTAGCGGATCAGAACAGCGGTCGTGGCGTCGGCATGGATGTCGTCAAGACCAAGATCACGCGCATGGACGGCACCATCAACTCGTACACCGAGCTGGGCCAGGGCACGCGCTTTACCATCACCCTGCCGACGACGCTGGCGATTATCAAGGCACTGGTCATTCGCACGGCGGGCCGGACCTATGCCATCCCGCTCAACTCGGTGACCGAGAGCCTGATGATCGGCTACGACCAGATCAAGACGGTCGAGCGGCGCGAGGTCTACATCCTGCGCAACAAGACGCTGCCACTGGTACGGCTGGACGAGATGTTTGCGCTGTCGCGCCCTGCCGATCAGCCTGAGCCGACGCAGGGCTACATCGTTGTCGTCAAGCTGGCGGCGCAGCAGCTGGGCCTTTTGGTCGATGATCTGGTGGGGCAGCAGGACATCGTGATCAAGTCGCTGGGGCGGGCTCTCAAGGGCATTCCCGGCATCGCCGGAGCGACGGAGCTTGGCGGTCAGCAGACCGCGCTGGTGCTAGATGTGCGCGCCGTTGCGCGCGAAGCCATGCCACGCGCAGGAGAGGCAGCCTGATGTCGCAACCAGCCGGCATAGTCAGCCAGCAGCGCGGCGGCAACAATCCGCGGGGCGGCGCTGAGCTGCGCGGCTACACCGATATGCTGACCTTCCATATCGGCAGCGAAGAGTACGGCCTGAGCATCGAGCACATTCGCGAGATCACCAAGTTCAAGCCGATCACCGAGGTGCCACGTGTGCCTTCGTTTGTGTCGGGGATCATCTTGGTGCGCGGTCAGGTGGTGCCTGTGCTGGATCTGCGCATGCGGCTGCGCTTGCCGGGGACCGGGGCGGGCTCGCGCTCGCGCATCCTGGTGGTCAGCCGACCAGCACTTGAGAACGAGGCCAGCACCGAGGACGAGCGTGAGCCATTTGGCTTGATCATCGACCGCGTCAACCACGTCGTTCGCATCAACGATGCCGATGTTGAACCGCCGACGGTACTGGCCGGGCATGAGTCCGAGTTCGTGGCCGGGATCTCCCGCATCAAGCTAGCCGGCGAGGAAGTGCAGAAGCCGGCGCTGCGCTATGGGCCTGGTCTGGTGGCAGCGGAGCAGTACCGCATCGTGATTCTGCTCGACCTTTTGCGCGTGCTCAGCTTTGAGCACGGCGGATCGATGAGGTTCTGATGAGCCAGGAACGACGACCGCTACGACCGATCCTGGCGCCGGGGAAAGATCGCGCCAATGAGAAGGACAAAAATGATCTTGTCCAGCTCTGCGGCTTCAAGGTTGGTGACGAGGAATATGCGCTGGGCATCGAGCGCATCAAGGAAATCATCAACCCGCTGCCGATTCGCCGCGTACCGCGCTCGCCGTCTATCGTCGAGGGTGTGGTGGAGCTGCGCGGGCAAGTACTGCCGGTCATCGACATGCGCAAGCGGTTTGAAGTACCACCGCTGACCTCAGAAGAGATGGCGGATCACGCCATCATGCGGGCCCGAAAGTACCTGATTGTGCCCATCGACGACCGCAATCACGTCGGGCTGATCGTCGATCGGGTCTCGGATGTGCTGCGCGTCACCCGCGATACCGTGGGACCGCCGCCGCCACTGACCCAGAACGAGTACGCACGCTTTTTCGCCGGTGTCTGTCACCACCGAGGACGAATCCTCATGGTGCTGGCACTGGATGCCCTCCTATCGTCTACCGAGAAGAGCAACTTGGCCGATCTAAATCAGGGCGCCAAGGGAGCATCGACATGACGGAGTACGTTCCTGCTTCACACCTGGCTGAGATTGTCACCATCCTCCGTGATGGAGACGAGGAAGCACGCCTCGACGCAGTGCGACAGCTCAGCAAAGAGCCCGCGGATTCAGCAGAGCGCAAGGCTACTCTGGCTGTGCTGATCGATGTCATGGGCGATGACGACTGGCAGGTCCGCAAGGAAGCTGTGGGGTCGTTGCTGTGCTGGACCGATCTGCAGCTGCTTTCGGAAGGGCTGGTCGAAGCGATGGGTGAGCCGGACAACATCGGCCGCCGGAACGCGGTGATTGAAGCCGTGATGCGCTTGGGGCCGGTGTGCATCGATCCACTCCTGCGGCACCTCAAGCAGAAGCCAGAGCATCGCAAGGTCTTGGTCGATGTCCTGGGCACGTTTGGTGACCCGCGCGTCATCCCAGTGCTTGGCGAGACGCTGTTGGATGAAGACCCCAACGTGCGGATCGCCTCGATGGAGCAGCTTGCCTCCTTCACAGGAGAGGAAGTCCTGCCAGCGCTGCGCCAGGCGCTCAAGAGCACCGACACGCTGGTTGTCCTCGCTGCTCTCGATGGCCTAAACCGCCAGCGCGACAAGGTGTCGGTGGCCGAGCTGACGCCGCTTTTGACCGAAGTCACGCTGCGTCCGGCGCTGATGACCGCGCTTGGCCATACCGAGGACGCTACGGCGATTCCCGCCCTGATCGAAGGTCTGATCGAAAAGGCGCGCGGTGCACGCGAGGCCGCACTGGTTGGCTTGTTCCGCTTGTACCAGTCGCTGCCTGTAGCTGGGCGGCAAGAGATTGTGGTCGCGATCCGTAAGCTGGATGAGAACACCGTCCGCTCGATGACGCGGGCCCTGATGGAAGCCACGCCGCCAGTGCGTGAGGCAACGGCGGCCTTGCTGGGCTGGCTCGGTAAGCTAGAGCTAGCCCGGCCGCTGGTTCTGGTGCTTGGCGATAGCGATGCCAGCGTTGCAGAAGCCGCTTCACAGGCGCTGATCGATCTCGACTCGGGCGAAGCGGCACTGCGGATCCTGGCTGACATCCTGCCCAGCGTTGATCCACGCAGCCGCGGCAATGTCTGTCGCTTCTTTGCCCGCCATGCCGAGCTGGTTACGGCACGGGCCAGCGCTGCGCTGCGCGATCGTCTGGGTACGGTCTTGGTCTCGGCGTTGACCGATAAGAATGCCCAGTCTGCGGGGGCGGCGGCGCAAGCGCTGAGCCTGCTGGGTGACACTGGACACCGGGCCCGCTTGCAGCAGCTAGCTGCGGGTGGTGGGCAAGCTGGGACTCTGGCTACCGAGGTCCTGCGCAAGCTCGATGGCAGCAGCGCAGCCGCCGCTACAGGTGGTGGTCAAGCGTCGTGATCGAGCACGGCCAAGGTGCAGACGGCCGGGGAGGCCCGCTCGGCCTTCGCCAGCCCGAGTTCGTGCTCTTGCGCGATCTCGTGGCCGAGCGATTTGGGCTGCGGTATGCGGACGAGCTCGCCTATCTGCTGGAGCGACGTCTGCTCCCGCGCGTGGAAGCGCTGGGGCTGCGCAGCTTCCTCGACTACTACGACTTTCTGGTCAATAACGCCCTGCCCGTGCTTGAGCGCGAGCGCGAGCTAGCCGAGGTCTTCGAGCGCTTGTCGACCCGAGAGACCTACTTCTTTCGCGAGAGCTATCAGCTTGATGCTCTGCGCAGAGAGCTCTTGCCTCGCTTGGCTGAAACCCGGCGGCATCAGCGCACGCTTCGTCTGCTGTCGGCGGGCTGCGCCAGTGGGGAAGAGGCGTATAGCCTGGCCATCACGGTGTCACAGACGGGCCTGTTCGACGCTGGCTGGGATATCCAGATTGTCGGCTGCGATCAGTCGCAGCGCGCTCTCACGACCGCCCGCCGCGGTGCCTATGGTCGGTCCTCGTTTCGTCAGCTCGACGAGGCCATCCTAAATGAGTATTTCCACAAGAACGCGGCGGGCGAGTACGCCGTAAATGACGCACTGCTTCGGCAGTGTCGCGTGCAGTTTCTGCAAGCCAACCTCAGCCTAGCCAGTGCTGAGTGGGGTGAGGCTGGCCAAGCCCGCCAGGCCTTGACGGGGCCGTTTGATGCGATCTTCTGTCGCAACCTGCTCATCTACTTCGAGCGGGCACGTCGGGTGCCGCTCCTCTGTGGTCTGGCAGCGCGGCTTCGCCCAGATGGCTATCTGTTTCTCGGGCACTCCGAGTCGCTGCACGACTTGCAGACCCCC
>CAZVMD010000056.1:0-30555 GCA_964628555.1 uncultured Myxococcales bacterium
CTAAGAGAGGCCCGACGAGCCTGTCAACGGCTTTTGCGTGGAAAAGATCACTTTTTTCGCGCCCTTTTTTCCCGTGGAGCCCCCGAGGAGGTCGATCAGAGCCCTTTTCGGCCCCTTTTTGGCCCTTCGCGCGCCCCTTTTTGGCGGTCTCACTCGGAGAAGTTTTCCGTCGGATTCTTGCGATTTTCCGTCGCTACGGCGGAAATTCGCGAGTTTTCATGAGCTCGACGGGATTTTCTTTAGCGGATGCGCGCGCAGATCACCTGTTCGCTGCTGACGGGGCTCAGAGGAGAACCATCGAAGCCACCGGCGCGATAGGTGATGGCGAAGCCGTTGTAGTGCAGCAGCGCCTCTAGCTCGGCTGGGAAAAACAAGCGCTGCGCAAGCTGCACCACGCGGACCGCCGGCGGACTGGCTGGGGGACGGCCCGCGTCGCCGGTGTCAGGCTCGTAGAAGAAGCGAATCCAGGCCATCTGGGTCTCGGGATCGTAGACATGGCTGGTGGTGTAGATCAGCCGCTCGCCGGTGCGCGGATGGCGCAGGCGGGTGCGAGCGAAGCGCCGGCTGGGGTTGCGCGCCAGCCAGACCGGGTCGGGATGAAAGACATCGAGGGCGAACATCCCGTCGGGAGTGAGCAGGCGGCGCACCTCGGCCAGGGCGCTCTCCACATCGGCGCGGGTGTACAGGTGCATAAAGGCGTTGAACGGGCACAGGATGAGCGGGAAGCGCTCAGCGAGCGGCAGCTGGCGAAAATCACTCTGTAAGATGTGAACGCGCGCGCGCGTACGCGCGTTCAGAGAACTGAGGCGCTTGCGGCAGGCCCGCAGCATCGCTGCGCTGCGGTCCACGCCCAGCACGGCATGACCAGCGCGGGCCAGGGGCAGAAGGAGCCGACCGCTGCCGCAGCCTAGCTCGACGATGCGAAAGGTCTCGGGCTGAGCGGCCTGGGCAGCCTGCTGGGCGGCCAGCCCCTGGTACCAGGCCACGTCATGCCGCCGCCGGCCGTACTCTAGGTCGTAGAGGTCGGCATCGTGATAGCGCTCGACGGTTCCGGCCGAAAGCGCGGCGAGAAAGTCCGGGTGATAGCTGGCGCGATCCTCGGCCGCAATCAGGCGTTCGGGGGCGGCCAGAGGCGAGGTCGGGGGAGCTTGCATGCGGCAGTCATAGCCCGGACTGGCCAAAACCCGGACGGGCAAAAAATTGACCCCCCGGACCGGCGATGCCATGGTCCGGATGTGCGTGTGCTCGGGTTGGACGTTGGCTCCAAGACCATCGGCGTCGCGGTCAGCGACGAGCTGAGGCTCTGCGCGCACGCTGTGCGGACGCTGGCCCGGCAGGGCACGCGCCTCGATGTTGGCCAGATCGCGGCGCTGTGTCAGACCTACCAGACGCAGGAGATCGTCGTCGGCCTGCCCTATGACTGCGAGGGCAATGAGGGCAAGCGGGCCGCCCGCGTGCGCGTCCTGGGTGACGCCCTGGTCGCCGCCGGGATGCAGGTCGCGTATCAGGACGAGAGCTTTTCAACCGTCGAGGCCGAGGAGCATCTGCTGGCGGCGGATATGTCCCGCGCGCGCCGCAAGCAGGTCATCGACAAGCTGGCGGCGGCGGTCATCCTGCAAGCCTGGCTCGATGCTCAGCGCCCGGGCACAGACCGCAAGGCCTCCTCGTGGTCGGCCGGAGAGCACACCCCGTGAGCGCGGAACGCCAGAGCAAAGCCGCTGCCTCAGCCGTCGGCGAGGGGCGACGGGCGGGCGGACGCACCGCCAAGCGGCAGGGTCGCGGTGGGCAGCTTGCTGCCGCCCTGATCGTCTTTTGCGCCGTCTCGGCTTTCCTGGGCACCGTCGGCTACTTTGCTGTGCAGGCTCTGCGTTATCCCGACCGTCCCGGGCCTGTCGCCGGCCCGCGCGACGTCAAGGTGGTGATTGTCAAAGGCATGAGCCTGGCCGAGATCGCGCGCATGCTCGCCGAGAAGCAGCTGATCCACCATCCCGAGTGGTTCCGCTTCTACGCCAACGAGCGGGGCGTCGCGCAGAAGATCCGCGCCGGGGCCTACACGCTGTCGGCCTTCATGACGCCCAAGCAGGTGCTGGACGTGCTCTTGTCGGGGGCCCGGGAACCGGAAGTGCCGGTGACCATCCCCGAGGGCAAGAACATGCTGGAGGTGGCGCGGCTGCTGGAGGAGGCTGGCATCTGCAAGGCCAGCGAGGCCGAGCGCCTGATGCGCGACCCCAGCTATGCCCTGTCCCTAGGCGTCAACGGTCCGACGCTGGAAGGCTACCTGTATCCCGATACCTATCGCTTCCCGCCGGGCATCGCCTGTACGCGAGTGCTGCCGACGCTGGTCAAGCGCTCGCAGCGCGTGCTGGGCGAGCTGAAGGCGCAGAACTTCGAGAACCTGCGCATCCTCAACCGGCAGTATCACTTCGGCGACCGCGAGATCGTGCTGATGGCCAGCCTGGTCGAGAAAGAGACGGCCCGCGGCGAGGAGCGACCGCGCATTGCCGGCGTGTTCCTAAACCGCCTGCATCTGCCGACCTTCAAGCCGCATCGGCTGGAGACCGACCCGACGATTATCTACGGCTGCACGGTGCCCGCCCAGCGCAGCGCCGCCTGCCAGCAGTTCAGCGGTCGCATCCGCCGCATCCACCTCGACGACGTCGATAACCCCTACAACACCTACACGCACGAGGGGCTGCCGCCGGGGCCGATCTGCAACCCGGGCCGGGCGGCGCTGGCAGCGGTGCTCAAGCCGGACAGTACGCCATACCTGTACTTCGTCTCGCGCAATGACGGCACGCACCAGTTCTCGGTGACGTTCGAAGAGCACAATGCCGCGGTCAACAAGTACCAGCGGCAGAAGCCGCCAAGCTCGCCCTAGCGGCCGGACGGTGGTGCCGGCTGCAGCGTCCTGGCGAGGGCATTGCGCGGTGATTTGCCAGGCTTAGGCGGGAATGCGGCGCGCTGGGTTGCCGCCCCCGGATCGGCGCCTTACATTCTGGCTCATGTCGTCGATTCAACACGCGCAGGGTCGGCAGCCAGGGGCGGCGCCACCCGTACCGCAGGCCGAGTGGTTTGGGCCCCGGGTCGCTCGCTGGTTTGGTTCCTTGCCACGGCGGGTGCCGGGTGCGGTCAGCGCGCTGTTTGATGCCCAGCGCATCGGCTCGCACGACCTGCGCGAGTACCGCCTGCTGACCGTGCTGGTGACGGTCTGCGGCATGGTGGCCTTGGCGGCGATTCCCAACGCGCCGCGCTGGCTGGTGCTGGGGGGACCGCTCCTGGGTCTTGCCTACTACGTCCTCGCCAGTCAGCGTGAGCGACGGCGCCTGGCCCTGGTCAGTGCGCCCTTCCCGACCGAGTGGCGCGAGGTGCTGTGGCGGCGGGTGCCGCACTACTCGCTCTTGACCGCCGACGAGCAGGGGAGCTTCGAGCGCGAGATCCAGGTCTTCCTCGGCGAGCAGCGAATCTATGCCCTGGGGGGCGATCCGAGTGCGAGCCCGCGCGTGGACGCGGCGACCCCGCTGACCCGCAGCCGGCGCGTCGGCTCTGCCAGCCTGCCGCTCGTCGAGGTGAGCGATGAGCAGCGCCTGCTGGTCGCGGCCAGCGCAGCCATCTTGCTCGTCGGGCGGCCAGAGTGGCGGCTACCGACGGCGCGCGACATCGTGATCTATCCGACCGCATTCGCCGAAGAGACCTATGCCCTATGGCCGGACTCGGCGCCGGGCAGTCAGCACGCCATCGGCATGGTGCATGCGCACGGACCGATCCTGTTCTCGCTCGATGCTCTTGAGCGCAGCTTCCCGCACCAGGGCGAGGGGCGCGGCTCGCTGTCGCGCTCGCTGGAGACGGTCCTGGAGGCACCCGCCCAGCCGCACGTCGGCCTGCATGAGTTCGCGCACGTCATCGACTTCATCGGCGCCGAAGGCCGGGCGGGCGGACTGCCAGGCATGGTGGCGCCAGTCTTCGCCAGCCGCTGGCACGAGCGCCTGTCCGTCGAGCGTGAGCGGCTACTGGCCGGCAAGTCGATCCTCAACCCCTACGGCCTCAAGAGCGACGCTGAGCTCTTCGCCGTCGCGGTCGAGAGCTTCTTCCAGGACGCGCTGCGTATGCGGGTCTACCACCCCGAGCTTTACGGCCTGCTCGCCGAGTTTTTCAACCAAGACCCGGCCAGCCGCCTACTTGCCCACCACGCGACGTTCATCTTCCGCCCCTGGTTCGCTCTGGGTCCTACCGAGCGCCCCCTCGCTTAAGCGCAGTAGCTCAATATTGACCCGACCAATCTGCGCTGTGCCCCTGGCGCAGTGACTGGGCGGGCCCCGCCTCTTCCCCCCGTAAATCCTCGCTCCTACGACGGCTTTTGACGTCGCGCAGACGCCGGGCTGGCTAGCGCACGCAAGTCTTTTGTAACGCTTGAAAATTCGTGAGTTAGAAGACTAAAATCATGCCTGCTATAAAGACCCTCCAGCCCGAGGTCCGTACACATGACAGATATCGTGCAGGCTCTGGCGGCACTCGAAGCCGACCCTTCTCTCTCCGATGCGCGCATCGCCAGTCTGGCGCAGCAGGCAGCGCAGGCCGGGGGGGAGCCAGCGACAGCGGCGCGTAACGCCCTGACCGAGTTCCTAAAGCGCAGTCGCGAGCGCGGTGAGTTTGAGCTGTGGCTGATTGGAGCCGACGCCCTGCTGGCCGGCAAGCTCCTCGCGGGGGCCGACGAGGTCAGCCTGCTGGTCGAGAAAGCCAAAGTGCTGGCCGATGAGCTTCTGCGCGATGCCGAGGCGGAGAGCGTCCTGCAGGCCGCGCTTAAGCTGCAGGATGACGCAGAAGATGCCCAGGATGCGCTGTCCGATCTGGAAGGCCTGCGCGCCAACTGGCAGAAGGTCGTCAAGAAGCACCTCGACGATGCCAAGGCCTCGACGGCGCGCCAGCTGACCACTGAGCTTTACACCAAGGTCGGCGAGCTCTACGCCAAGTACAGCCCGGGCAGCGGCGAGGGCGAGGGCTACTGGTTCAAGGCGCTCTCCGTCGAGCCGCGCAATCGTCGAGCCTCGCAGCACCTAGAGCGCTTGATGCGGGCCGGCAAGCGCTGGGCCGACCTGATCAAGGTCTACGAGCAGCGGGCCGACAACGCCGCCACCAAGGAAGAGCGCATCGCGGCCCTGCTGGGTCTGGCCGACCTGTACATCAAAGAGCTCAGCAATCCCGAGGCAGCCGTCGAGGCGCACAAGAAAGCGCTGAACATCGACCCGGCCAATGCGCGGGCGCTGGCCGCGCTGATCAAGCTGTACAGCGAGCGGCAGGACTGGAACTCGCTGATCAAGCTGCACGAGCAAGCGCTCAAAGCGCGCCAGCGCACCGAGGGCGAGCTGCAGACGCTGCTTGAGATCGGCCGCTTGTACTGGCACAAGCTCAAGAACTTCGAGCAAGCCGACGAGTACTACAAGCGCGTGCGCAAGGTCGAAGCGGCGCAGGCCGAGATGCTCGACTTCTATCGCGCCTTCCACGGCGGTCGCGGTGGCAAGCCGAGCGCCGACGACAGCAGCAAGCTGCTGCAGATCCTGACCCAGGCGCAGAAGGTCGAGCACGATGCGGCCCGCCGCTTGTCCCTGGGCATCGAGATGGCCCAGATCGCCGAGGCGACGCCGGGCGGCTTCGACAAGGCCATCGACATCTGGAAGTCGGTGCTGAAGCTGCAGCCCAGTCACGCCGAGGCCGGCAGCGCGCTCAAGCGGCTGTACACCAAGACCGAGAAGTGGAACGCCCTGCTGGAGATGCTCAAGGAGCAGGCCGAGGCGCTGTCCAAGGACGATGCGGCGCAGCTAGAGCAGCGCATCGAGCGACTGCTGGAGGTCGTGGCCATCTACCGCGACCGCCTCAAGCTCGATGCGATGGTGATCAACACCTACAACACCATCCTGCAGCTTAAGCCGGATCATCTTGGCTCGCTGGATGCGCTGGCCCAGAAGTACGAGGGCATGAGCCGCTGGAACGACCTGATCGGCGTCCTGCAGCGCAAGGCGGATCTGATCGGCGAGTGGACCAAGGCCCCGGCGGGCTCGACGGGAGCGGCGGCGCTCGCCAGCTTCCCCGGTGGGCTGCCGGCGGCGCGTGGGGAACAGGCCCGGCTGCTCAAGCGCGTGGCCCAGCTGTGGATCGACAAGTTCAGCAACCACAACCAAGCGGTGCGGCCGCTGGAAGACCTGTACGCCATCGATCCCGACGATGCCGACACGGTGGCGCGGCTGCGCGATATCTACAACAAGCGCCGCTCATGGCGTCCGCTGCTGGATCTGGAGCGGCGTCAGCTCGATGTCTTGGAAGAGCATCCCGAGCGCGCCGCCTCGCCGGCAGACTTCCTGGCCCAGCGCCGGAACAAGCTGATCGAGCTGGCCAAGCTGGCGCAGGAGCGCCTGGCCGACAACCTGGAGTCGATCGCCAGCTGGAACCGCCTGCTGGAGCTCGATGACGGCGATGACACGGCGCTGTCCTCGCTTTCGGCGCTGTACGAAAAAGAGAAGCGCTTCCTGGCCTTGATCGAAGTGCTGAGCCGACAGAAGGCGCGCACCAAGGACGTAAAGACGCAGATCGCGCTGCTGGAGCGGGTCGGCACACTGCTGGCCGAGAAGCTCAACGCTGCCTCGCTGGCCGTCGAGGTCTATCGCGAGATCGTGCGCCTGATGCCCAGCCACCAGAAGGCGATGCGCACGCTGCGCGAGCTGTACGGTCAGGCGGGCCAGTACGAAGAGCTTGAGAAGCTCTATGGCCAGCAGGGTCAGTGGGACGAGCTGTACGAAGTCCTGCTTGGCCTCGCGGAGCGGGCAGAGCGGAGCGAGACCCGCATCGACTTGTATCTGCGGGCCGCCCGGGTTGGGCGCCTGGAGCTGGCCAGCCCAGAGCGGGCACAGAAGGCCTACGAGCGCATCCTGCTCGTCGAGCCACAGCATCTGGCGGCGGCGCAAGCGCTGGTGCCGATCTATCAGCACAGCGAGAAGTGGCCGCGCCTGCTTTCGATGTACGAGATCCTGCTGTCGCATGCCGCGGCGGAGGACGAGCGGCTGAGCCTGATGGCGCGCATCGCCGAGCTCGCCGAGACCAAGCTGTCTTCGAAACAGCTGGCCTTCCAGTGGTCGGCCCGCGCCTATGCCCTGCGTGAGCGCGAAGCGATCGATGCTCCCAGCCGAGTGGGGCTGGAAAAAGAGCTGCTGCGCCTAGCCGGCGAGGCCGACACCTGGGCGGATCTGGTCGCCATCTATGCCCGTCAGCTGCCGACGCTGGAAGACGCCGCGGCGCCGGCGACGAACCCGCACAAGATCGCCCGCCTGCGCAGCCTGGCGCAGTGGTCGCAGAACAAGCTGCACAAGCTCGACGATGCGCGCGGCTACTGGGAGCAGGTGCTGGCGCGCATCCCGCTTGATGACGAGGCGCTGAGCGCGCTGGAGCAGATCTTCCAGCTGCAGGATCGCCACGGCGATCTCATCGGCATCTATCGCAAGCGCCTGGAGTCGGCCGCGGACTCGGTGGCTCGCGTCGATGTGCTGTTCAAGATGGCGAGCGTTGAGGAGAACAAGCTCAACGATCGCAACGCCGCAGCTGCCAACTACCGTCGCATCCTGGCCGAGTCGGCCACCGTTTCGTCGATGGGAACGACGATGCGCGCGCTGCGTGCCTTGGAGAAGATCTACACTCAGTCCGGCGACTCGGAGTCGCTGGCCGAGGTGCTGGAGCGTCAGCTGCAGCAGCTAGAGAGCACGCAGCAGGCTGGCGAGCGCAGCGAGCGCTCGGAGCGCGATGCCGAGACGCTGATCATGATCAGCTTCCAGCTGGGTGAGCTGTACGCGCATCACTTGGCGCAGCCCGAGAAGGCTCTGGAGCGCTATCGCCAGGTGCTGCAGCTGGCCCCGACGCACCGCCCGACGCTGGTCGCCCTCGAACGCTTCCTTAACAACAGCAAGGGTCCGGTGCGCGTCGAAGTCGCCCGCCTGCTGATCCCGGCCTACGAGCGGAGCGATGATCTGCGCAAGCTGAGCGCCGCGCTGGAGATCGTGCTCGGTGCCACGGTCGATGCCAACGAAGAGCTGGAGCTCCTCCGCCGGCTGTCGGCGATTGCCCGTCGCCTGGGCGATGCGCAGGGCGCGTATCGCTTTGCCGCCCGCCTGTTTGAGCGCATGCCGTTCGATCAGGACAACCGCAAAGAGCTCATCGAGCTCGCCGACTCGCTGGATCGTCACGAGCCGCTGACCAAGCTGTTCGCCGAGGCGGAAGACCGAGCCGCCATCGCCGGTGATCACGTCCTGGCCCGCGACCTGGCCTGGGAGCTGGGTCAGCTCTTTGACACCTATCTGCATCAGAGCGGCGATGCCGAGAAGGCCTATGTCCGCGTGCTCGAACGCGACGAGGCCCACGAAGGCGCGGCGCATGCGCTGGAGCAGATCTATCGCGGCGAAGAGCGCTTCCGCGAGCTGCGTCGGCTGCTTGAGCGTCGCAAGGATCTGGCGGTCGAGGCCAGCGAGCGCAAAGAGCTGCTGTTCCAGATCTGCGATCTCGACGAAGGGGTGCTGGAAGACGAAGAGGCCGCAGCCCGCGACTACGCCGAGATCCTCGAGCTTGATCCCTCGAACACTCGCAGCTTCAAGGCTCTAGAGCGTCTGCACACCGGCGCCGAGCGCTGGCGTGATCTCGATGAGCTCTTGGCGCGAGCCGTGCCGCACATCGACGCTGCCAGCGAGCGGGCCCAGCTGCGCTTCCGGCGCGGTGAGCTGCATGCCCAGCGCCTGGACGATCCCGATGGCGCCTGCGAGCTTCTGGAAGAAGCGCTGTCCGAGCAGCCGCAGCATCGTGGCGCTCGCCGCGCGCTAGAAGCCCTGATGGGTCAGCCTGGCCTGCGCCAGCGCATCGCCCGCACCCTGGAGCCGCTGTTCGAGCAGGATGGTCAGTGGGACAAGCTGGCCGCCGTGCTGCGGGTGCAGCGCGAGGCCCTGCCCGAGGAGCGCAGCCCTGAGGCGTCGGCCCTCTTGGGTCGCATCGCCCAGATCAGCGAAGTAAAGCTGAACCAGCCAGCCGCCGCCCTGAGTGCGTATCGCGAAGCGCTGCGGCTGGATCCGGCCGATGTGCACAACCGCGAAAACGTGGAGCGCATCGCCACTTCGCTGCGTCGCTTTGAAGACCTGGCCGCGGCCTGGGAAGAAGCCTTCCGGGCGGCCGATGAAGACAACCTGGCCCTGCGCGGTGAGCTGCTGCGTCGCGCGGCCGAGCTTTACGATGCACAGCTCAAGGATCCACAGCGAGCCCGCGATGCCTGGAAGCGCCTGCTGGATCTGGATCCGACCTCGCTGGATACGGCTCGCCCGGCAGCGATTGCGCTGTCGCGGCTGTATGAACAGGCGGGTCAGTGGCGCGAGCTGATCGACGTCCTGCGCAAGCAGGTCGAGTGGACTTCAGGCCCCGAGCGCAAGGAGCTCTTGTTCCGCATCGGTGAGATCGAGCAGAGCCTGCTCCTCGATCCGGTTGCAGCGGTGGCCACCTACCGCGAGATTCTGGAGAACGACGCGCAGGAGACGCGCGCCCTCGATGCGCTTGAGCAGATCCACACTGCGCAGAAGCAGTGGCGCGACCTGATCGATATTCTGCGTCGGCGGGTTGAGCTGGCGAGTGACAGCGGGGCGCGCCGTGATCTGCTGTGGCGAATCGCCCAGGTCATCGAGAAGTCAATCGGTGACCGCGATGAAGCGATCACGGCCTACCACGTCATCCTTGATGAGCGGGCCGATGATCTGCCGACCTTGGATGCGCTGGCTCGTCTGTACGACGAAGCCGAGCAGCACTCTGACCTGCTGGAGGTCTTGGAGCGCCGGCTGCCCCTGACCACGGCGGTGCCCGAGCGAGTTGCGCTGCGCACCCGCATGGCCACGCTTCTGGAAGGCGCGCTGCGGCGGGCTGATGCGGCGCTTGATGCCTACCGCGAGATCTTGGTCGAAGAGCCGCGCGACACCGTGGCCCGCCAGGGTCTTGAGCGCATGCTCGACAACGACACGCTGCGCCTGCGGGCCGCCGAGGTGCTAGAGCCGATCTATCAGCTGCTCGCCGACCGTCCGGCCTTGGTACGGATGAGCGAGCTCTTCGCGACCTATCTGCCCGATCTGCAGGAGCGGATCAGCCGTCTCAAGCGGGTGGCGGAGCTGAAAAATGACCTGGGTGAGGCCGGAGCTGCCCTCGATGCCCTGGCCCGTGCGGCCCGCCTGGCGGTTGGTGAGCCGGTGCTGGTCGAGCTGCTCGACTTGATTGAGGCGCAGGTGCAGCGCGCCAATGCTCGCAAGGAGCTGGTGGCGCTGTACCGCGAGCTCGGCGATCAGATCCTCGATACGACGGTGCAGGAGCGGGTCTTTTTGACCATCGCCAAGGAGTCGTATGGCTTGGGCGATCGCGACACCGCGCGCGACTACTACCGCCGCGTGCTCGACTCCTCCTCGGAGCACCTGGTAGCGCTGGAGGCCCTAGAGAAGATCTACGGCGAAGGCCGAGAGTTCGAGCAGCTGCTTGAGATCTTCGCGCGCCGCGCCGAGCTGGCCATGCGCAGCGAACGCCGCGACGATGCCGAGCGCCGCCACTACCTGCTGTCGGCCGCCGATCTCTGCGAGCGCGAGCTGGGTCGGGCCGATGAGGCCATCGTCTCGCTCGAAGCGGTGCTGCAGCTCTTCCCCGAGGATCGCGAGGCGGCATCGGGTCTGGAGCGGCTCTACAAGAACGGGCGGCGCTGGGCTGATCTGGCCGACCTGCTGGAGCGCCGCCTGCGCTATGCCAGCGGCGATGCCGAGACGGTCGATCTGCGCTATCGCCTGGGCGCGCTGTTCGAGACGGAGCTGAGCAGCGCTGAGCGCGCGGTTGAGAACTATCGCCAAGCCATCGCGGTCGATCCGCGCCACGCCCAGTCGATCACCGCCCTGGAGCGCTTCCTCTCCGACAGCGATCTTAAGCTCAGCGCAGCCGGTGTGCTCAAGCCGGTCTATGAGCTCTTGGGAGACTGGCCCAAGCTGATCCGCACCTATGAGATCCATCTGGAGAACGCCAGCGACAGCGTGCAGCGCATCGAATACAGCAAGGCCATCGCCGGGCTGTACGAGGCCAAGCTGGGCGACCTGCAGTCGGCCTTTGGCTGGTATGCCAAGGTCTTCCGCGAGCAGCCGAGCGATGCCTGGACGCGGGAGCAGCTGGCGCGCCTCTCGGGCTCGCTGGGCAACTGGGGCGAGCTATCAGCCGTCTATCAGAGCTACCTCGACGAGACGCGCGATAACGACGGCACCACCCTCGATGTCCTGCGCACCACCGCCGAGATTTACGATCAGCGCCTGAGCAAAGTCGACGAAGCCAAGGAGTGCTATCGCCGCCTGCTGTCGGCCGACAACGAGGACATGGCGGCCTTCAATCCGCTGGCCGCCATGCTGACGCGGGCCGAGCGCTGGAGCGACCTGCTCTCGGTATATCGCGAGGCGGTGACGCAGACGCTAAACGATGCCCGCAAGAAGGCGCTGCTGTTCAAGATCAGCCACCTGGAAGAGGAGCGCCTGTACGAGCTGCCGGCGGCCATCCGCACCTATCGCGAGATCCTCGATCTCGATGCGGATGACGAAGAGGCGACGCAGCAGCTCGATCGGCTGTACGGCGATCTGTCGCGCTGGCAGGACCTGTCCGAGCTCTTGATGCGCCGCATCGAAAAGGCAGAGCGCTTGGGCGACAGCGCGGCCTGGACCGCGCTCAAGCTGCGCTTGGGCGATCTGTACGAGCAGCAGCTGTCGGATCTGAGTCGGGCCATCGACTGCTATGAAGAGGTGCTGGGTCGCGACGCGAGCAACCGTACCGCGATCGCCGCGCTAGAGCGCCTGCTGTCCGGGCTGGGCGAGCGTCACGCGCTGCGCTTCCGCATCGCGCAGATCCTAGAGCCGATCTACAAGACGAGTGATGCCTGGGCCAAGCTGGCCGGCGTCTATGAAGTCCACCTCTTGTTCATCGATGACAAGGCACGCCGGGTTGAGCTTCTGCGCGAGATCTCGCGCTTGGAAGAGACGCGCGGCCAGAACCTGGAAGCGGCGTTTTCTGCCCTCGCCCGCGCCTGGAACGAAGAGTCTGGCGAAGGTGAGGATCGCGAGCGCCCGCTGTATGAGGAGCTGTCGCGCCTGAGCGGGGCGCTGGGTGAGTGGACCAAGCTGGTGGCGCTGCTCGAGCAGGGCGTCGAGAGCTCGTACGACAATCAGCTGTCGGCCCGCGTCTATGCCCGCACCGCCGGAATCTACGACGTGCACCTGCACAACCGCGGCAAGGCAATCGATGCTTGGCGCAAGGTCACCTCGGTGCACGATGAGGACGAGGCGGCCTGGAAGAACCTAGAGCGGCTACTGGCGGCCGAAGGGCGCGCGGCCGAGCTAGTCAGCGTCCTGGAGAAGCGCTTCACGCTGTCGCACGACGTCGAAGAGCAGAAGAACCTGCTGTTCCGCGCCGGCCGGCTGTACGAAGGCGAGCTAGCGCAGCCCGAGAAGGCGATTGCCACCTGGCGACAGGTGCTGCAGCTGGACGAGCACGATGCGACGGCGCTGGAAGCCTTGGCGGCGCTGTACGAAGCGCGCGAAGCCTGGCGCGACCTGTGCTGGGTCTACACGCAGCAGATCGAGCAGGCCAAGAGCGAGACCGCTCGACGGCCGCTGCGCTTCGCTATGGCCCGTGTCTACGACGAGAAGCTGGGCGATACCTCCGAGGCGATGGGTGCGTACAAGAGCGCCATCGATGCCAACAGCAGCGATCTGGAGGCCATCGCCGCCCTGTCGAAGCTGTACGAGCGCGAAGGGCAGTGGGCCGATCACCTAGAGACCCTGGATCAGCTGGCCAAGCTGAAGGACGACAAGGGAGAAGGCGCCGAGCGCACCGCCATCAAGCTGCAAGCGGCGCGAGTAACCGAAGAGAAGCTCGGTGAGATCGAAGCGGCGATCCGTCGCTACCAAGAGATCATCGAGGGCGAGGTGCCAGCCGCGCAGGAGGTTGAGGACTGGATGTCAGCGGCGCAGGTCGAGCTGTCGACCATGTTCAACGCCGGCCGCCTGCGCATGGCGCAGTTCCAGAACGATGCCCGCCAGGCGCTGGAGCGCTTGGTGCTGGTGCCCGAGACCCGCGATGCCGCAGCCGCTGTGCTAGAGCCGCTGTATCGTCGCGAGGAGCAGTGGAAGCCGCTGATCGATCTGCTGGAGCTGCGCCTGTCGGCTGAGGCCGATACCAGCGCGCGCCGCCAGCTGCTGTCGCAGATCGCCGGCCTGTACGAGCGCGGTCTGCGCGATGCCGCGCAGGCGTTTGCGACCTGGGGTCGCGTGCTGTCGGAAGATGCGCAGGACAGCGAGGCGCTGACCGAGCTTGAGCGCCTGGCCACGCTGCGCAAGGCCTTCGCCGAGCTCGCCGATCTGTTTGAGACGCGGCTGGCGAGTGCCCACGATCCTGAGGTGCAGCGCAGCTTCGCGCTGAAGCTAGCGGCGCTGTACGAAGACAAGCTGAAGTCGGAAGACAAGGCCATCGCTCATTACCGTCGGGTGCGCGACCTGCCGGGCGACGAGATGGTGGCGCTAGCCGCGCTCGATCGCTTGCTGAGCAAGAGCGGTGCGACCAGCGAGCTGTCCGAGATCCTGGAGCGCGAAGCTGAGGTTGCGCCGGATACCGAAGCGCAGGCCGAGTTCCTGTTCCGCTTGGGTGAGCTGCGCTCCAACGTGCTCTATGACCTCGATGGGGCGCTGGCTGCCTTCAAGCGCGCTATCGAGCGCAACGCGCAGCACCTGGGTGCGCGCGCCGCGCTTGAGCGCTTGATTGCTTCGCCGGTCCACGCGCTGTCGGCACTGGAAATTCTTGAGCCACTGGCCGAGCAAGAGCGCGACTTCCACAAGCTGCTGGAGCTCCTGGAAGTGCGGGTGGGCTCGACGACTGGCAAGGCCGAGCGGGCCAGCTTGCTGGAGCGTATCGCTCAGATTGCCGAGAAGGAGATCGTCGATCCTTCGCGGGCCTTTGATGCCGTGGCGCGGGCCTTCCTTGAGATGCCGGAAGATGTTCGCCTGGCCGATGAGATGGAGCGCCTGGCGAGTGCCTGCGGCCGCGACAGCGATGCCGCCAGCCGGCTGGAAGAGGTGCTGACCACGCTGCTGTTCACGCAGCGCTCGACCGACAGCGGTCGTCGCCTGAGTGCCGAGCTGAATCGCGATCTTGGCCTGCGCGCCGCCCGCATCTGGGAGCGCCTGTCCGATGACCAGCGCGCCGAGACGCGCTATCAGACGGTGCTCGATCAGGAAGCGGAAAACCAGGATGCGCTGCAGGCCCTGGAGCGCATCTATCGTCAGCGCGGCGACTCGGTGCTGCTGGCCGAGATCTTGATCAAGCGCTCGCAGGTCGAGCTTGATACCAAGAAGAAGCGCGAGGCGCTGGCCGAGGCCGCCAAGCTGTACGAAGGCCCGCTGGCGGACGAGTTTAAGGCCATCGAGGCCTGGAAGAAGATCCTCGAAATCGACGAGAGCGATGCGCGAGCACTGGAGGCGCTGGCCGACCTGTTCGAGCGGGCTCGTCGCTTTGAGGAGCTAGTCGGCATCCTGCGCGTGCAGGTCCGCCACACCAGCAGCATGGCCGCCAAGGCCCAGAAGCTCGGGCGCATCGGTCAGATTCAGGCCGAGGAGCTCGATCGTCAGCCCGACGCCATCGCCACCTATCGCGAGCTGCTCGACATGCAGGCGAACTCGCTCCTGGCGCTGTCGGCCCTCGAAGGCTTGTACGGTCGGCAGCAGTCGTGGACGCAGGTTCAGGAAGTGCTGACCCGTCGCCTCAAGGCGGTGCAGAGCGTTCGCGAGCGGGTCGGTGTGCTGCGCAAGCTGGTGGCGCTGGCGCACGAGAAGCTGCGCTCGACCGATGACGCGATTGGCTATCTGCAGCAGTGGAGCGAGCTAGCCCCCGGCGATGCCGAGGTCCAGCGCGAGCTTGAGCGCCTGCTGGAGCAGAGCGAGAAGTGGTACGACTTGGTCGAAGTCCTGGTCCGCAACGCCGAGGCAGCTGCCAAGGCCGGCAAGACCGAGGACGAGATCAGCATGTACCTGCGGGCCGCCGAGATCTGGGAGAGCAAGGTCATGGCGCCCGAGCAGGCCAAGAAGCTCTTGGAGCGGGTGCTGGAGCGCGACAGCAACAACCTGCGCGCGCTGATGTCGCTGGCGCGGATCTACGAGTCGCAGCACGACTGGGTGCGCTGCAAGTCAACCCTGGAGCGCGCCGTCAAGCTGGCCCGCAGCGGACCAGAGATGGCAGAGCTGTACTACCGCCTGGGCCGCATGGAAGGCGAGCGCATGGGCGATGCCGCCGCCGAGCCGTACTACGAGCGAGCGCTGGAGGTCGATCCCTCGAACGCCGAGGTGGCCGAGGCGCTGGAGAAGCGGGCCCGGGCACGCGGCGACTTCCATCGCGTAGCGACGCTGCTCGCGGTGCGCGCCGAGCGCATTCAGTCGCTGGATCCGCAGAAACAGAAGGAGCTCTTGATCGAGCTGGGCCGGCTGTATGCAAACGAGCTGAAGTCGCCGGAGCACGCGCTGCCGGTCCTGGAGCGCGCCTATCAGCTGGCCCCCGATGACGTGCAGGTGGCGGAGCCGCTGGCCGACCTGTATTACGCCGCTGGTCGTCTGAAGGACGCGCTGCCGCTGTATCGGGCGCTGGTCGAGCGGGCGGGCAAGGGACGGCGCAGCAAGGACACCGCTCGCATCCACTTCCGCCTTGGTGCGATCGCCGAACAGCAGCATGATCTGGCGCGCGCGCTGGAGCAGTACAAGGCCGCGTACGCCATTGATGCCGGCCACCTGCAGACGCTGATTGCCCTCGGTCGCTTGTACATGGCCGCCCGCGACTGGGAGCAGGCGCGACGCATCTATCGCTCGATGCTGCTGCAGAACCTCGACCCGCAGGTCGGCATGACGCGCGCCGATGTCTATCTCGCGCTTGGCGAGATTCACGAAAAGATCGGCGAAGGTCCCAAGGCGATTGGCATGTACGAGCGTGGCCTGGAGCTCGATCCGCACCACGCTGGCCTCTTGGCGGCCATGGGTCGTGTGCGGCAGTCTTAGGCCTCCTGTCACCCGCGTCGTCGCGACCGACCGCGACGGTGTCTCCCCAACCTAGGTAAATCTCGCGTGCAAGCCAAATCACCTCCGTATGTCATCTTGGGCTGCGGCTACGTCGGCACCCGGCTGGCGCAGTCTCTGCTGGCCGATGGGGTGCAGGTTCGCGTCTGTGCCCGCCGTACTACGCTGCTCGAGCCGCTGCACGCGCAGGGGGCACAGGTTCACTATCTTGAAGCCTCGCGCTCGCATCAGTTCGGGCCGGCCATGCTTGGGCTGGATCAGCCGATCGTCGTCTATGCCATCCCCGGGGTCATGGGCATGCCGGCTGGCGAGGCGGTGCGGCGGGCGGCTTCGGCGGCGCTGCGCGTCCACGCGCGGGCCTTCATTTATTTGGGCAGTAGCGCGGTCTATGGCCGCAGCGAAGGCAACAGCAACTCGGACTGGGTGGATGAAGGCAGCTCGACGGCGCCCAGCGATCCCGAAGCCGGCACCCGCCTGGCGGACGAGGCCGCGGTAGCGAGCATCGCGCAGAGCGGACTGCGGGCGGTGATCCTGCGCCTGGCGGCCATCTACGGTCCGGCGCTGGCCTCACACCTGGCGGCGCGTGGGGTGCGCCAGCGCTTGCGCAGCGGCCAGTATCGACTCTTCGACGGCGGCAAGTACTTCTTCTCGCGCATCTTTGTCGATGATCTGGCGCGCATCATCCGCGCCTCCGCCGAGTACGCGCAGGGCAGCGGCTCGATGCTCAGCACCTATGTCGTCGGCGATGATCATCCCTGCCCGCAGCTTGAGTACGTCACCTGGCTGACCGCCCACCTCAAGCTGCCGATGCCACCGAGCATTGACGCGCACATGGCGGGAGCCGGGCAGGTCATCCGCGGCCGCCGCTTGAACAACACCAAGCTCAAGCGCGAGCTTGGCATCTCGCTGCTTTATCCGACGTTTCGCGAAGGCGAGGCGCAGATCGATAGCTGCGAGCACAGCGGCAGCCTGCCGGTCCTGCGCCTGGCCGATAGCGCCGAGGCTAGCCAGGCGGCAGCGGCAGCCGGTCGCCTGCCCGCGGTGCCGCCGCTGCCCCTGCTGCAGAGTGGAACCGACCTTGGCGTGAGCCTGGGCGGTGCGCCCCTTGGCATCACGTTTGTGCGCCTGGCCGCCAGCGAGCGCTGCGAGCTCAGCACGCCCGCGCTCATCGTCTCTGGCTATGTCAGCGTCTCGCGCAGCGGCCACGTCGAAGGGGCGGGACCGCGTACCCTCATCCCCAGCGGGGCCAGCCTGTACAACCTCGGCCCCGAGCCCGCCGAAGTCCTGCTGCTGCCGTCCGGCGCCGCCTCGTAGTCCGCCAGGCCGACCGCAGGCTCAGCGTGGCTTGCGCTTGATGATGACGCGCCAGCTCTCGCGCTTGAGGATGCGGTGCATCTCTTTGAGCTCGTCGAAGATCTGGATGTCGCGGTTGAAGCCGCCCAGCGTGCCGCGCCCGTTTTCGTACAGCCAGAGCAGGGCCTTGAGGTCGGCATTGGCGCGCTGACCCAGCTCGGCGGTGCTGCGAAAAAGGCTGGCGATGCGCGACAGATCGCTGCGTCGGGGCGTCAGTGCGGCATCGAGGTCGCGGGCCCGAGCCTGCAAGATCTCAAGCTGGTTCGAGAGGCGCGAGAGCTCAGCCAAAAGCGGCTTGCCGCTCTCGTAAAGTCCGCGCACCCGGGCCGGCGCGGTCTCGGCTTCGGCGGCCTTGAGCTTGTCGCGCAGCGCGCTCGATAGCCGCCGGGCCTGCTCGATGTGGACCGCCAAGCGCAGCAGATCGGTGGCCGGCAGGGTATCCGCTACGCTGCCTGACAGCGTCGACAGGGCGCTGCTGAATTCATTCCAGTCTGGTGCCAGCTCTTTGGTCTCGTGCAGCGCCTCTTCCAGGCTGCGATAGACGCGCAGCAGCAGCACGCTCATGTCGGCCGGATCGACCCCGCGCAGATGATCTCCGTCCTGCACCGGCTCGCCCGGCGCTGCGCCATCCCAGGCCGGTCCGACTTCCAGCTGCGCCTCGGTCAGCAGCGTGGGGTTGACGGTGACGATGGTCGAGTTCTTGCGCACTCGCTCGCGATACTTGCGCAGCAGGCGCAGCTCGATATCGATGGCTGGCTGGCGATCGCCCCCCGGGTCGCCGCGGCGGCCGCGGATGGCGACGACCTCGCCGATCGGCTCGCCGGCCAGGCGCAGCACGGCGCCAGTGTTCAGCGTGCCGATGCGCGTGACATCGACGTGCAGGGTCAGGGCATCGCCCAGCGAGCGCTCAGAGGCCAGGATGGCAAACCCGGCGAAGAACAGCAGCAGCGCCGCCGCGCCGATGCCCAGCCCCAGGCGCAGCTGATCACTGCTTTTTGCATCGTCGAAGGGCGGTCCCAGGCTCATGGCAGCTCGGCGCGAGCCTACTCACGCCAGAAGAACTTCCAGGGGTTGCGCTTGAGGTCGCGGGTCAGCTCTTTGAGGTCGTCGTAGACCTGCGGATCGACGAGCAGCGGGCCGATCGAGCCCTTGCCCTTGCGCAGATCCGAGGTGATCGCCGCCGCATCGCTGGCCAAGGCCTGCGCCTTGTTCGACAGCGCGAGCAGCTCGTCAAGAGCGCGCAGGACCTTCTTCTTTTCCTCGGGACCGAGCAGCGCCGCGACATCGCCGACCCCATCTAAGGCCCGGCGGGTCTTCTGCAGCAGCGGGCCGATGTCGTTGCGCACCGTGGTGCTGATCGCTTCGATGTTGGCCAGCGTGCGCCGCAGCTCATCGGCATCGCCGAGGCCCTTGTCGATCTTGGCGACCAGATCGGCGCTCTCGCTGGTCAGGCGATCGAGGTCGGTGAGCAGCTTCTTGATATCGGCGCGATTTTCACCGAGCAGCTGATCCAGGCTGCGCGCCACCTTGGCGCCCGAGCGCAGGAGGTCGCGAAAGACCTCCTTGTCTTCACGCAGAAGGCTGGTCACCGCATCGAGAAACTCATAGAGCCGGGCGATGATCAGGTCGGTGCGGGGAGGATCGACGCCGCGCACCACGGCATCCGGCGCCAGCTCGGGCTTGTCGTGCGAGCCAGGCGCGATCTCCAGGTACTGCTCACCGAGGACGCCCTGGGTGTTGACGAAGAACTCGGCGTCCTGGTGGATGGCAGCCCGGGCCCGCTGCTCGATGCGCACGACCAGCCGCACCTGCACACGTCGCCCCGACTGGGTGTCGATCTGCCCGCCCATGAAGCGCACATCCTCGACCTTGCCGACGCGGATGCCCGAGATCTTGACCGGCGCCCCGCTGTGGATGTTGCCGGAGAAGTCGTAGTCGACATACACGCGATAGCCCGGCGACAGCGACAGCCCGCCCAGCAAGGCGATAAACCCCAGCAGCACACCCAGCGACACCAGCACGAGCGCGCCAACTTTTAGCTCCAGGGCTTTCATAGCGGGGAGAATCTATCACAATGCCCTCTCGCTGCGGGTTCACGATATGTTGTGTTGATGCGGAGAAACGGACGTGGACCACGCAGCCTGACTTTCGCCTCTGGGCTGGGACTGTTTTGCCTGCTCCTGGGCGCCGCGACCGTCGGCTGTGGCGCCTCGGGTCAGGGCGGCAGCGGCGACATGGGGACGTTCGATCCCGGCCTGCCGCCGACGCCAGGACCGGCTGGCACGGCGCAGCTGGTCGGCAGCGAAAGCGAGCTCTCACCGACCACGCAGCATCTGAGCCTGGCCCTGGTCAACGTCGGGCAAGGTGATGGCCTGCTGATCACGCTGCCGGATAACTCGGCGCTGGCGCTCGACGGTGGACCGGATCGCTTTGCCGCCTATCGCGACCATCTCAGTGCGGCGGTCAAGGCCGGCCTGCGGCTAGAGACGGTGCTGCTCTCGCATGGCCACTCTGACCACTACACCGGACTGACCACGGCCATCGACTGGCTGCCGAAGGACTGCAACGCCCGCGTCTTTGATCCTGGCTATGACCGCCCCGATATCCCCGGCTATCAGAGCTTCAAAGCCGCCGCCGGCTGCCGCTATCGCGCGCTTGGCAAGGGCATGAGCCTGTCCCTGTTCCCGTCGGTACAGGTCGAAATCCTCAGCGTCACCGATACGCCGTTCCCGATGGCTGATGGCACCGGCATCAACAACACCTCGGCCGTCACCTATCTGCGCTTTGGTCGCTTTGCCGCGTTATTCACCGGCGACGCGCAGACCGAAGCCGAGCGGATCCTGGTCAACGAACACCCCGGTGGCCTGCGCGCCAATGTGCTCAAGCTCGGGCATCACGGCAGCTGCAATGCCACAGCGACCAGCCTGCTTGCCGCCGTCGCCCCCGAGTACGCGCTGATCGGCGTGGCTCGCCCCAATGACTTTGGCCACCCGCACTGTCAGACCATCAAGAAGCTGCAGGCCCGCGGCACACACTGGCTGCGCAGCGACTCGAACGGCACCGTGACCGTGGTCACCGACGGGGATAAGTATGCCGTCAGCTTCACTGAGGGCACGCCAGACGACAGTCGCTGTCCGCGCGACTGCGCTCAGCCTTCGGACTTCTAGCCGCTGAGCTGCTGCACAAGCACGCGCGCCGTGACCGCGATGCAGCCCAGCCACAGCAGCAGCACGGTGTAGAAAATAAACGGCGACAGCTTGGGATAGTGCTGCACGAAGCGGCCGCCGGTATCGAGCATGCGCTTGGCTAGCGTCGCCGGACAGCTGACGCGGCAGCGGCCTTCGCGAATGCGCGAGAGCTCGGCGATCATCTCGGCGGCGCTCTGATAGCGCGCGGCAGGATCCTTGGCTAGGCCGCGCACGCAGTAGTGCAGAAGCTCGGCGGGCGGCACCGGATGGCGTGGGTGCCGGAGGAACACCAGGCGCATGTAGCGAAACTCTTCGCTGAGGATGGCCTGCAAGAGCTGCGGCAGCGTCTTTGCGTGCTGCAGGTAGTGCTGCACCCCCAGGAGCTCATGGAACAGCACCGTGGCGCTGTAAAGATCGCTTCTGGCATCGACGGCATCGACATCGCCGCTGGCCTGCTCGGGCGACATATAGGCCGGCGTGCCGATCAGCGCGCCCTGCTGCGTCGCGTGGTGGGCCGCACTGCTCTCCTTCGCCTGTGGCATCAGCTTGGCCACGCCCCAGTCCATCAACACGACCTCACCAAAGCGCCCGATCATGACGTTGGCTGGCTTGATATCGCGGTGGATGACGCCCTTTTCGTGGGCGCACTGCAGGGCGCGCAAGATGCCCATAAAGATCTCGATACGCACATCGAGCGTGTAGCGCTGGACGTACTGTGGATCGCCGGCCGCCAGCTTTTCCAGGACCGACTCCAGCGTCTCGCCATCGATGTGCTTCATGACGAAGAAGATCTGGCCTTGTTCATCGACGCCGACATCGTGGATGGGAACGATGTTGGGATGTTCCAGCCGACCGACGGTGCGGATCTCGTCGATAAAGCGGGCGATGCCGGCCGGATTCTGCGTCGGCGCGAGTAGCTGCTTGACCGCGACGGTGCGACCGATGTCGTTATCGGTGACGAGGTTGACCTCGCCCATGGCGCCCGCCCCCAGGCGCCGCAGCCGCTGATAGCGAGCCTGGCTACGCGGCAGAAGCTGCACATCCTCGCCGTCCTCTTCGACCTGCGGCAGCACCGTGGTGTTGCGCAGCGTCGCCACCTCGCTGGTCGTGCCCAACAGCGCATGGGCCGGAGCATTGACACGGACCCGCAGGGGAGCCGCGCTCACCTCACTTTCCCGCCGGGGCGCATGCAGGTTGGGATCTGCCATCGTCGCTTGCTGCTCAAGAGCCGTCATCGGCCATCCTCCCTGAGGCGTTCAGAGAAGATACGGTCGGCGGCTGGGCGCGGTTCCCAAGCGCGCGATTTCTGTCGCGACGATCGGTGCTTACTTCATGTCGCAGATCAGGATCGGCGGGTGGTGCATCATGGTGATCTGGGCGGAGCGGCCCATCTTGGCGCGGCCCATGGAGATGGCTTCGGCGAGGGTGTCGGCGCGCTTCCAGCCGAGCAGATCGGGGACGGTGCGGTTCTCGCTGCCGACGACGATGACGTCGCCGCAGTGCTCGCGTCCGGCCTGGCCCCAGTACCACATGTAAAACGGGTGGGCGCCGTGATAGGCGTTGCCGCGCCGGTACATCTCGATATAGGTCGGGTTGTAGGCGAACTCGTCCTGGTACTTCTTCTCCAGCGTGTACGAGTCGCGCGTCTCGGGCAGCAGGCGGTTGAAGAACTCGATGTAGCTGGGGTGATGCACCGGGTCGAAGGCGTCGGTGCAGGGGTGGGTGCAGATCAGCGTGCCGCCCTTTTTGAGCAGCGGCTTGTTTCTGTACATGTGAAAGAAATAGCCAAGCGCCATGACCTGCACGAGCAGGGGATTGAGCGCCTTGCTGTTCACGTTGTACGGCGAGATGTAGGGGATGCCGGTGATCAGGATGTCGGCCTGGCCCTCGACGGGAACACAGTACTGCTCGTAGCTCTTGGCGAGGATCTTTTCGTGCACCTCTTCGGCCTTGCCGGCGTGCACGGCGATAAGCTCGTAGGGCGAGGGCGTGCGCATGAACACTTCGCGGCGCAGGGCGCGCGGCGTGCGCTTCAGCGTCCACTTGAGGGCGTGAAACTTCAGCGTATCGGCCTCGGTGAACTCGTCCTCGTTCTTCATCAAGAAGTCGAGCGGGCCAGAGAACATGCGGCTGTTGAGCACGGTCTCGATGTGGAAGACCTTCATGTGCTGCTCGCAGACGCGACCGATGCGATCGACGGAGCGGTGCAGCGCCGAGCGCTTGGGATCCATGTACGAGTCGCACTCGACGATGGTCTTCGGCGTGTGGTGGGCCTTTAGGCTCTCGTAGCCGCACAGCCCGACGCCTACCGACTTGTGCCCGCCATCCATCGGCACGAGGTTGATGTTGACGTAGATGACGAGGTCGCTCTCCAGCGCGCGCCGGTTGGTCTCGACGACTTCGTTGTGCGCGGTCTTGCCGACCTGGACAAGCTGCTCGGGATCGCAGGCGTCGTGGTTGTACAGACGATCCGGCCAGAAGGCGTCGAAGATCTTGTCACCGACCATGCGCCGCACCTCGTGATCGTGCATGCGGCGATGCAGCGAGGTGGCGATGATGATGTGGATGTCATCGACGCCGTGATCGGCCAGCATCGACAGCACGATGTCGAGGATGGTCTCGCGAATATCCGGGCGCACCATCGGCGGCAGCGGCAGCGAGATGTCATCGACGGCGATCGTCACCTTCATGCCCGGCTCAAGCAGCGCGTGCAGTGGCTCCATCGACTCGGGATGGTGCAGGGCGTAGCGAATGGCGGCGCGCGGATTGGGCAGGCCGGCGATGGGCTTGCGCGGGTAGATGACGCGGGTCCCGACCGGCAGGTCTTCGCAGAGGAAGTCCTCGCCATAAAACATGATGCGCGGTGCCGAGTCAGTATCGATGGTGATGATGTTCTCGTCGGCAGACTGAGCAAACGAGAGCGCAGAACGGGCAGCAGGCATGGCCGGCACGTATCGCAAACTTTGCGACGCCACGCAACGTGAAATCGGGGGGGCCTAGCCCAGTCTGTCGCAGCCGGTGGAGCCGATGCCTCTGGACCCCGCGGTATTTTTTGCGCGCTGGTTCCTGCGCCTAGCGGGCAAGTAGAGGGCTTGCCTGCGACGAAAAACGGCGCAACCATGCAGACAAGATGCAAGCCCCCTCGCAAGCGGTGTCGAGTTCGTCTTCGGCGCAGATGGCGGAAAAGCAGCGCGCGACGCGGCCGGCCTGGCTCTCACGCTCGTCGCTGTCGCTGCTCTTTGATGTCATCGGCGGGCCGCGTCAGAACTGGGACAAGCTGGTGCAGCTCTTGTCGCTGATCGTCGCCTTCTTTCGCCCCGGCCTGGTGCGCAAGCGGCTGTGGCGGCTGCGCGAGCTTGGGCATATTCACGACCTGCCCAGCAGCAGCCAGATCCTCGTCGCGGCGCGCGATCAGATGATGCTGGCGGCGGCGGAGGAGACCAAGGTCTTCTATCGCAGCCAGGGCATCCCGTGGTTCTTTCACAACTTCCGTCGCTTTGTGTCGGGCCCGGCGACGATGCTCGATCCGGCCGGGGTGTTTGCGCCGCGCGATGCGATCATTCACCACGTGCTGCAGACCTTTCATCGCCACCCGATCTACGACGTCGTGCTGCTGCGCGCGCACGAAGGCGGCGAAGAAGAGATGGAGCGGCAGGCGCAAGCGATTCTCAACGGAACGCACCCGCATCAGCGAGCGCTGACTTCGCTGATCGAAGACGGCTCGTATCACGCGCGACTGATCGAAGAGGTGCGGGCGATTCGCGAGAACCCATACCTGCCGGCACGGCCGATTCCACCGGGGCTCGTCGATAGCAGAAACCTGATGATCGGCATGGATCAGTTCAAGGATCTCGACGGCTTTACCCGCTATGCGGCGCGGCTGCGGGTCGGTCCCGGGGCGGCGCTGCTGGCTTGGCTTTACGCCGGCTGGAACGCCGTGTTCGGCGACTGGCTATGGCTCGGTCCGAAAGAGGTGCGCCTCGACTGCTGCGATCCCGAGATCGTCGCCCGTCACCCCGAAGCTAGCCGCGGTCAGTGAAAGAGCTGCTTTAGGACGACGCTGGCGGTGGTGAAATAGATCACCAGGCCGCTGACGTCGACCAGCGTGGCGACAAACGGCGCCGAAGCGGTGGCTGGATCCAGGCCTAGGCGGCGCAGCAGGAAGGGCAGCATCGAGCCGCAGATGGTGCCGAAGGTGACGACGCCGACCAGGCTCAGCGCGACGGCGATGGCGACGCCAGTGAAGTGCGGACCGTAGACGGCGACGCGGCTGGGCCACAGCACGATGCGCAGAAAGCCGATCAGGCCAAGGATCGAGCCGAGCACGATCCCCGAGAGCGCCTCGCGTCGCAGCACGCGCACCCAGTCGCTGCCTTCAAGCTCGCGCACGGCCAGCGAGCGGATGATGAGCGAGGTGGCCTGCGAGCCGGAGTTGCCGCCGGAGCTAATGATGAGCGGCACGAACAGAGCCAGCACGACGACTTTTTCGATCTCGTGCTGGAAGTAGCCCATGGCCGTCGCGGTCAGCATCTCACCGACGAAGAGCACGGCCAGCCAGCCGGCTCGCTTGCGGATCATGTCCAGAAACGGACTGTCCATGTACGGCGCTTCCAGGGCCTGCATACCGCCGAGCTTCTGGATGTCTTCGGTGGCCTCTTCTTCCGCCACGTCAAGGACGTCATCGACGGTGATGATGCCGAGCAGGATGCCCTGCGAGTCGGTCACCGGCAGCGCCACGCGATCGTACTTTTCAAAGGCTGCGACCACGTCCTCGCTGACCGTCGTCGCCGGGATGCTGACCACCGGGCGGTCGTTGATGTCGCGGACCTTGGTGTCGGGCGCGGTCATGACCAGCGTGGCCAGGCGCAGATCGCTGACCAGCCGGCCTTTTTCGTCGGTGATGTAGATGACGTTGAGCGTCTCGCGGTGCTTGCCGTGCTTGCGGATATAGGCCAGCGCCTCGGCGGCGGTGAGGTCAGGCCGCACCGCCATGTACTCCGGCGTCATGTAGCGACCGGCCGAGCCCTCGGGATAGCCGAGCAGCTGACGAGCGATCTTCAGCTCGGACGGCGACAGGCTCTCAAGCGCCCGCCGCGTGACCTCGGGCGGTAGCTCTTCCAGCAGGCGCGTGCGATCGTCCGGCGCCATGTCGTTTAGGACCTTGACCAGCGCCTCATCGGCCAAGCTCTGCACCAGCTTGGTCTGCAGCTCTAGCGGCAGGTACTCAAACAGCTCGGCGGCTCGCTCCTTGCGCAGGATGCGAAACACTACGGCGCTGTCACCGACGGGAAAGTCCTCGACGATCTCGGCCAGATCGGGGGCCTCCAGATCGTCAAACGCCGCCCGCAGCTTCTTCCAGTCTTTGTCCCGGATAAGCTTTTCGTAGTCTGGCCTGAGCAGCGTCCCTAGCATGTGACTTGATGTGGAGTTGACGACGGGAAGGCAGGCAGTCTACGCGGACGGTGGGCGAGGGGGCAAGGCTGTTACTTGCCCTTCTTCTTCTTTTTGCCACCCTTGCCGCTGTCTTCGGCTGGCGGCGGTGGCGGCGGCGGTGAGCTGTCGCTGCTGCCTTCACCGGCCGGCTTGAGGATGACGAACTCGACGCGGCGGTTCTTTTCCCAGCAGGTCTCGTTCGACTCGGTGCACAGCGGCTTGGTCTCGCCGTAGCCCTTGGCGATCAGGCGCTTGTCTTCGACGCCCTTCTTCACCAGGTAGTCCTTGACCGACTGCACGCGGGCCTGGGTCAGGCGCAGGTTGGCGTCGTCGTTGCCGCGCTCGTCGGCATGGCCCTGGATCTCGACCAGCTCTAGCTGCGGGTTGCCGGCCAGGGTGGCCGACACGGCATCGAGGATCGGGAACGAGACCGGCTTGATGGTCGCCTTGCCGGTGTCGAAGTAGACCTTGTCGAGGATCATGATCTTGCCCTTGGTGAGCATGACGCGACCCTTCTCGGCGTCGGGGCAGCCGTCCTCGTCTTCGACGCCGTTATAGGTCTCGGGCTCGTTCGGGCACTTGTCGAACTTGTCCGGGATGCGGTCCTTGTCGTTGTCGAGGTCAGGGCAGCCGTCCTGATCTTCGAACCCGTCCTTGTCCTCGGGGTTGTCAGGGCACTTGTCGAGCTCGTCGGGGATGCCGTCCTTGTCGCGGTCACCACCGTCCGGGCAGCCGTCGTCGTCATCACGGCCGTTCTTGGTCTCGGGCTCGTTCGGGCACTTGTCGAGGTTGTCGGGGATGCCGTCGCCGTCGTTGTCGAGCTCGGGGCAGCCGTCGTCGTCCTCCCACTGATCGATGTCTTCCGGATCGTCGGGGCACTTGTCGCGGCTGTCGGGGATGCCGTCGCCGTCGCGATCTTCGTCGGTCGGGCAGCCGCGGTTTTCCCACGAGCCCTTGACCATCGGACACTTGTCCTTGGTGTCGGGCACGCCGTCGTTGTCGTTGTCGAGATCGGGACAGCCGTCCTGATCTTCGAAGTCGTCCTTGTCTTCCGGCTGATCCGGGCACTGATCGACGCTGTCGGGGATGCCGTCGCCGTCGCGATCGCCGATGCGCGGCTCATAGATAAAGCCCAGGAAGGCCCGCACGCGCGGGCTGCCGGTGTGCTCGCCGCCGTTGCCGATGACGCCGGCCCCGGCGCCAAACAGCAGGTACGAGTTCTGCGCCAGATAGACCTTGGCCGCCCCCAGTGCCTCTAGCGGGAAGGCGTTGGCGGCCCCGGTCAGGTCGGCGTAGCCATAGATCTCGGCCAGCAGATCGAAGCGGTCCTTGACCAGGGCGGCCGACAGGGCCAGCGAGTAGTTGATCGCCGTGCCGAGCGTGCGCGACAGGCCAGTGCCGCAGGGAATGTTGGCCGGCGACATCAGCGAGTCTTCCGGGAAGCAGATGTCGCTGTTGCGCAGCGGGATGGTCTTGCCGACGTCGGTGAAGGTCTCGCTGCCGAAGCGGACCAGGGCGCCGACGTTGATCGCGGTGCGGAAGCGGCGGCCGGCATCCCAGTCGCGCTCGACGATCAGCTGCGGTCGCAGCGTGACGTTGTTTTCGGCGATGAAGGTCTGGTAGCCGGGGTTGTTGGCCCAGCGCGAGATCGGCAGATACACCGACAGCAGCGCACCGACGCCGAAGCGCTGGCTCCAGCTGGCCAGGGGATCGATGAACTTGCCCTTAATGTGGATGGGCAGGTCGCCGATCATGACCTGCGAGTAGCGCAGCTGATCGGTCGTTCCCATGTTGTCGTAGCCGCCGCAGTCGTCGCTGTTGCCGGTGCAGCGCTGGCGCTTGCCGATGACGATGCCGACCGGGATGCCGATGCCGACCTCCAGGTACTTAAACAGGCCGATGGCGAACTGCAGCTGTGGCGTGATCAGGTGGTCGACCGAAAATGTCCGGCGGTTGGCGACGAAGAAGCCAGTCGCGGGGTAGGGCTGGCTGGCGTTGAGCTGCATAAACAGCGGCTGGAACGCCCAGGTGCCAATGAGACCGAGCGAAAATTCCAGGTGGCCCAGCGTGCGCGCGGTGTTGACCGTGACGTAGCCGCGCGAGTCGATGGCTGGGCGGAATAGCTGCAGATCCCAGGTCGGAGTGTTGAAGTTGTTGCGATCGATCTGCGCCTGCGCCTGCCGCGGCAGGCCGACGCAGAGGGTCGCGGCAAAAAGAAGAGTGGCGGATAGCAAATGGCTGAGACGACGGCGTGACAAGCGGCTCCCTCCGACCTAGCGATTGCGCCACGCGCCGCGCCGAGCTGACAGCCTCCCGGGTCGGGGCTTCTCAGACGGCGTGGCAGAAAGTTGGCCTGGTTATTATTTCACAAGTTCTGTATCGCATATAACTTGTTTTACTCTGATAAAAAGACCCCTTACGTCGCCCTGAGCCCCCTATGCAGGAGTCCGCGATGCCTTGCCTACACCGTCCCCGCCCGCGCCATGCTGACCGCCCGCGATCCTTGTCCCGCCCGTCTTGGCGGTCCCTTGCCCTGGGCGCTTGGTTTGTCGCCCTGTGCCTGTTGCCGACGGTGGCCTGGGCGGAAGACGTCAACTGCAACGGCATCCCGCGGGCCCAGGAACAGGATCCCACGGCGGCGGGCAAGGACTGCGTCCACTACCAGATGCAGGGCAGCTGCCTGCGCAGCACCAGCTCGCCGACCCGCAAGTGCGATGACTACCTGGCGCCGGGGCCGGGGCAGGCCGCGACCTGCTCGGACATGCTGGCCCGCGATGGCGATGGTGATGGCTACGGCGACAGCTGCGACAACTGCCCGGCGATCAGCAACAGCGACCAGTCCGATAGCGATGGCGATGGGGTCGGCGATAGCTGCGACAACTGCCCGCTGACCAAAAACAGCGACCAGGCCGATCGCGACCGCGACGGAGTCGGCGATGCCTGTGACGCCTGTCCGACCTCGACCAGCCTTAGCGGTGACCAGGATGGCGACGGCGCCCCGGATGCCAAGGACACCTGTCTCTGCCTGCCCAACGCCGATCAGAAAGATCAGGACAGTGACGGAGTCGGCGATGCCTGCGACAACTGCCCGAGCCTGGCCAACTCCAGCCAGAAAGACAGCGATCGCGACGGCATCGGCGACGCCTGCGACAACTGTCCGCAGGCCGCAAATCGCGACCAGGCGGTCACGGGCATGCGCGGCCGCGACGGTCTACCCATCGGTGCCGCCTGCGTCCCAGCCAGCGTCGGCGGCTGCAGCAGCTTCGGCAGCCGTCCCGGCAGCTCAGGAGCGGGCTTGGCTGCGCTGGCCCTGGCCTTGGCCTGGCTTTACTCGGCGCGGCGTCGCGCCGCATCCCGCCGCCCAGCCTGAGCCAGCACGCCCTCGGCGGCACAGAGCAAGCCAGCCAGGAAGAACATCATCTGCGGCATGGTCCGCGCCTGGCAGCCCGCCAAGCCGAGCAGCAGCAGGCCCAGGCCGCGCAGGCGCTCGCTGTCCCCGCTGCCATCGCGGCGCCCGATGAAGAACAGCCCCGACACCGAATAGACCCAGGCCGTCAGACACAGCAGATACAGCGTCTGGGCTTCAAAGCGCATCGGCAGCCGCAGATCGAAGGCCATGTAGATCAGCCGCAGCGCCGTCGCCGACCACAGGAAGATCACCACGCCCATCACCGCCGCCGCGGCGATGCCAAAGCCAAGCGCCCACAGCGACGGCCCGGGGCGGGCTGGCCGCCACTCGGATAAGCACAGCGAGCCCATAGCCAGCGTCGCCATCGCCAGCAGCGGTCCATACAGCAAGGTCAGCAGGCCATAGCGCTGCAGCCAGCCCGAGGAGGTCATGACACCCCACTGGATTTCTAGCTGGAACAGCGCTGGCAGCATCACCAGGACGATGCCGAGCTTCTGAATCCCCGCCGGCCCGCGGCGCTGCAGGACGCCGAGCGTAATCAGGAGGGCGACGCACACCGCCGAGAGCTGCAGCAGCCACTGCCCGCGCTTGAGCAGGCCAGCCGCCGACATGAAGTCCGGCCACAGCGTGAGCAGCGTCGACAGCACGACCATCAGCCCGCCCATCATGACGATGCTCATCCGCCCCAGGGGCTGACTGGCGGCTCCGCCCGAGCGCATCGCCGACAGCAAGAGCGATGCGACGACAAGGATGCCCAGCACCGCCGCTAGGTTCTGGCTATAGCGGCTGAGGCCGGCGATGGTCAGTGCCAGCGGGCTGCCCGGTGCGGCCCCCAGCGGCGCGGTCGACAGCGGCTGCAGGACGCGATTGCTGACGAATTCAAAGATCGCCACCACCCCCAGGCAGAGCGGCAGAAACCCCGGGCCCAGCCAGGTACTGGCCCGCCCCGGCTTTGGCCTCGCAGCGCGCGTCGTCTCGCTGGGGCCGGCTGCGTCGCTCCTCACCGAGTCCAGAGCCGAAGACGGAGCCGAAGACGGAGCCGAAGACG
>CAZVMD010000057.1:0-30223 GCA_964628555.1 uncultured Myxococcales bacterium
CTACTGGATGACCGGGGTGCAGTAGCCGTCGATGCAGAACTCGCCGGCCCCGCACTTCGAGCTGTCGGAGACGGTGCAGGGCGCGCGGTCGACCTTTTCCACCCACTGCGCGATGCGGTTGTCGGTGTTGGGATCTTGGAAGGGCAGCCAGATCGGTGGGTAGCCAGGATCCATGCCGGCGGCGAGCTTGGCGACATCCACCGGCACCATCCAGATCTGCGCTCCCTTCGTCGAGCGCACCCCGTAGGGGCGAGCGCTGGCGAAGGTCAGCCACATGATCGTCGCGCCCTGGAACTTGTGCAGAAACGGGCTCCACTTCGGCCAAGAGTTGCCGAGCACGGTGTTGGTGGAGGCCAGATCGATCGGCGTGCCGCCGCCAGACGGGATGATCATGACGCGGGCCGTCGGCGCGTTGTACGACTCGCCGCTGGCGCGGTTAAAGACGATGTAGCGACCGTCCGGCGAGTAGCTCGGATAGTAGTTATTCGAGCCGGCGGCGGGCACGATCTCAGTCGGCGTACCGAAGCCGTCCTTGCCCTTGAACGGCACCGTGAACAGGCCGGCGCTGCTCACCGACAGCGTCGGACACAAAAGGGGCGGCAGGCAGGGCGTCCAAGCCCCGCGGGCAAAGACCACGGTATTCCCGTCGGGGGCGACATCGGGCATGTTGGCCGGGGCGATGAGCGGCATCTTGCCCTGCACTGCGCCGGTCTCGCCGTCGCGAATGGTCAGGCCGCCGTACTCGTTGGTGATCAGCCACTGGCCGTCGGGCGACCACGACTCGAAGTCACTGCCGCCCATGCCGGGGATCAGGCTGCCGACCTCGAACAGCTTGCCGCGCGAGCCGACGTCGAGAGAGCGCATCATGGCCGGGCCGGGGATGTTCATGCCGACGGCGATGCGCTTGCCGTTGCGCGACAGCGCGTGACAGCCCACGCACAGCGCGCCGGCCCGCAGGCCGTTGTAAAACGCCTCGGGCTTCTGGGCACGCAGGCCGAAGTCGTAGCGCACGACGCCGCCGGCCGAGGCTGCCCAGTAGTAGATGCCGCCGAGCATGTCGTTCTGGGCGAACGACAGCTTGTTGGTCACCGACTGCCCAACGCCGCCACCGCTGGCCCGAGTGCCGCGGATGGTGATCTCGGCGGTGTGATTGCGGGCGCTGTTCGAGATCAGCTTCCAGGTCTTCTCATCCGGCTGGAACACGCAGCCGCTGCCCACCGTCTTGCAGACGGCGTACATGCGCAGGTTGAGCGTGTCGGTGACGATCTTGATCTCGAAGAGATCGGCGTTCCTGGGCTGGAAGTGGAATTCGAGCAGGTTGAGGTTGGGGGGAATCAGCGCGCCGTTCGGCGGGTAGACAAAGTCGGGGGCATTGCCGGGGTCGCTGCTGCCACCAAACTTGGTTGGGGCGTCGCCCGGTGCGCCGGGACCGATGACCACCACGTCAGCCCGCAGAGTGAGGCTGGTCTCGCCGGTGTCATCGCCGAGGCGAGCCCGCACCGTGCTCTTGCCAGCCCCGCCAGGCCGATAGCTAAAGGTCGGTCCCTGGAACGTTCCCAGGGCCTCATCATCGATGCTCAGCGTCGCTTGCGCCGAGACATCCTCGCGCTTGCGCATCACCTGATAGGTGATCGAAAGGGGCGACTTGCCATCGACGGTCATCTCGACATCAGCCGGCTGCAGCCACAGCGATCCGGGGCCAGACGCCGGACGAGGGCCGCCTGGGCCGTCGTCATCGACTAAGCGACCATCGGCACAGCTTAGGACGGCGAACAGGGCACCGATCGCAGCCACCGAGAGTGGGAAGTAACGGCGACGCAGCGACAAAGCGAAACGCGAGGCAGGCATCGAAGACCTCCTAGGGATGCAAGGAATGCGTAGGGTCGCAGGAGGAGCCAGCCGCACAGTGCTGCGCGACCGGGCTAGGGGGAAAACTGCGGGCCAAGATACCGAGCGTTAACGCGCCTTTATATCGAAAAGGACCGGCGGGCGGCAGCGGCAAATTGTGTGCGACTGTGCTCAGCGCAGAAACTGCGAGGTCGGCTAACTAGCGGACACAAAAGGGGCTCCGGTCCGCCGCAGCGAAGGTGATACCCTGGTCGCAGCCCTGTCGAGAGACAGGCACCAGCAAGACACCCAAGGGGAGCGCCGGTGATGGATGTCGGATCGAGCATTGGCCACTACAGAGTCCTGCGCCTGATTGGCGAGGGTGGCATGGGGCGGGTTTTCGAGGCCGAGCACGAGCAAATCGGTCGGCGGGCGGCGATCAAGGTCCTGCACGCGCAGCTTGCGCACAACTCAGAAGCCTATACGCGGTTTCTCAACGAGGCGCGGGCCGTCAACATCATCCAGCACCCGGGCATCGTCAGCGTCTTCGAGTTTGGCCAGACCGACGATGGCAGCCCCTACATCGTCATGGAATTTCTGCAGGGCGAGACGCTGGCCGATCGCCTAGCGCGGGTCGGCCGGATGAGCCTGGGAGCGCTGCGCGTCGCCCGACAGATTGCCTCGGCGCTGATGGCGGCGCACGCCAAGCACATCGTGCACCGCGACCTCAAGCCCGCCAATGTCATGCTGGTGCCTGATCCCGACATGCCGGGCGGCGAGCGGGTCAAGGTGGTCGACTTCGGCATCGCCAAGATCTCGGCGGAGCAGAACGAAGGCGGTTTCAAGACCCGGGCCGGGGCGATCCTCGGTACGCCGACCTATATGTCGCCCGAGCAGTGTCGCGGGGCGGGCGAGGTCAGCGAGAAGACCGACGTCTATGCCCTGGGGGTGATGCTCTACGAGATGCTGGTCGGGCACCCGCCGTTCGCGGCTGAGGGCGGGGGCGAGGTGATGGGCATGCACATGTTCCAGACGCCGCCGCCGCTGCACACGCTGGAGCCGACGCTGCCGCTCGATCTGGTCGACCTGGTGCACTCGATGCTCAGCAAGGCACCCGAGGCGCGCCCGAGCATCGGCGATGTGGCCCGCGATCTGGATCGCATCGGTGGGCGGCTCAGCGGCCAGATGCAGGCGGTCAGCAGCGAGGTGATCCCGACGAGCGACACGCCCAAGCCGCCCGGCCCCCTGACCCTGCCCGTCGATTTTCGTCGGCAGAGCGAGTCCACCGTCCTGACCACGCCGGCCCCGGCCAGCGCTGCTGAGCCAAGCCAGGCTGCCGCCGGGCCACTGGCTGCGCCGGGTCCGGTCGCTGCTGCCGGACCGCTTGCCGCTCCGGGTCCACTCGCTGCCCCCGGGCCACTGGCTGCGCCGGGTCCCATCGCTGCCGCAAGCCCAGTCGCCGCTCCAGGTGCAGCGGCTGCAGCCCCAGCCATTCCGGCAGGCCCGCCCGGATCCACACCGCCGCTGTCGGCTCCGCTGGGGTCGCCGGCACCCTCTAGCCCACCGGCCGCGTCGACCGCTGATGCCCCGCCGGGACCACTGGCTGCCCCGGTGCCTGCCGTCGCTACGTCCGCTCCGGCTACCGCCGCGGCCGGCGCAGTGGCCGAGAGTGCCGGCCCAGATCAGGCCGCGCCGACGGCGACAGATGCCCCATTGCGGCGCGCCAGCCCGCACATGCCCACCATCGGCCCGGCGGTGGGGGATGGCTCGACGCCAGGACCGCTGGGGACAGATGGGCTCGCCCCCTCGCCTGCCCTGGCTCCGCTGACCACGCCAGGCCCGTCGCTGACGAGCAGCCCAGGGACGACGCCGCTGCCCGAACCTGCGGTCGACCCAGGGCGCCGCAGCCTGCAGATTGTGCTCGCCGGGCTGGTCGTCTCGCTGCTGGTCATCGTCGGTGCGCTGCTGCTAGGGCTCCGTTTGCGGGCTCGCGCGCTGCCCCCCGCCAGCCAGCCCGGCGCCAGCCAGCCCAGCGCTGGGCCCGTCGCGCCAGCCGCGTCGCCATCACCGTAGGCACACGGCCGCGCAGGCACTGTTCTTTTGCATGGGCGCGGTGCTAGCGATACCCTGCCGCGCATGGCTCCGCCGAGGCTATGGCTGTCGTTTGTCCTGGTTGTGGTGATGGTGGCCGGCTGTCCCCGCCGCTTCGATCCCCGCGCCGATGAGATTCACTCGCAGAACCCAGCTGCGGAGGCCGAGTACCGCGCGGCGCAGCAGAAATTTCAGGCCGGCGACTACGCGGCGGCAGGGGCGACCGCGCAAAAGTTCGCCGAACGCTTCGGTGAGGCGGAGCCGCTGTCGCCCTGGGTTCGCCTGCTGGAGGCGCGCATCGCCGCAGCAGGCGGTCAGCTGCCGCGGGCCCGCGAGCTCCTAACCCCACTTACCGATTCAAGCGACAGCAAACTGGCCGCTGCCGCGCGCTATGAGCTGGGGCTGGTGCTGCATCGCCTGGGCGACTGGTCAGCCACGCTGCAGCTCTTGACCCCGTTTTCAGGGCAGATTACCGATGGGGAGGCCGGGCTGGAGCTCCACGCGGTGCTGGCCGACGCCTACCTACAGGGGGGCCGGCTGCGCGAGGGGCTCGCCGAGCTCGCGCTGTTTTATCCGCGGGCCCGGCCGCTGGAACAGGCCTATGTGCAGAGCCAGGTGCGGGCGCTGCTGCCCCGGCTGTCGCCCGCCGAGCAGCGGGAGGCGCGGGTCCGCTTCGCGCTGAGCAGCCCCGAGACCCCAAGCGAGAGCGGCGGCCGGGGGCAGCGAGTCGTTGGACTGCGGGCTGGCCTCGTCCTGCCGCTGTCGGGCAAAGATCGAGCGCTCGGCGAGCGCGTGCTGCGCGGAGTGCTGTGGGCAGCGCGGGGCGGCCACCTGCCGAGCGGCGGCCAGCCGGCCCAGCTCAGCATCGAGATCCTGACGCGCGACAGCGGCAGCTCACCAGCCAGCGCAGCGGCCGCTGTCAGCGACCTGCTGCGCGAGGGTGCGCAGGCCCTGATCGCCTCGCCCGTGCGCGCCGAGGCTGCCGCAGTGGCCAAGGCCGCCGCGGAGAGTCGCATACCGGTCCTGCAGCTGGCCAGCCCCACACCCGGCGGCGCGAGTGGCGGCAGCCCCGGCTTCCATCTGCTGTTCGGCAACGAGGAGAGGGCCGCGCGCCTGGCCGCTTGGCTGCGGACTTCGGGCCTGACCAGCGTCGCAGTGCTGGCGCCCGCAACACCCTACGGGCAGAGCATGACCCGGGCGTTCGTCGATGCCTTGAGCGGTACATCGATTCAGGTCCTGGCTCAGCTGAGCTTTGCCGCCAACAGCACGACGTTTACCGCACAGGCCAAGCAGCTCATCGAGCTGGCGCCACAGGCGCTGTTTGTGCCGGCCACGGCCGCCCAGCTCGAGCTGATTGCTGGCCAGCTAGCGGCGCTCTCGGGGCTGGCCACGCAGCGCGTCGAAAAGCGTGAGAGCGAGCCGCCGATTCGTCTGCTGCTCTCGACGGTGGAGGGGCTGGGGACGCGCCTGTTGCAGAGCTCGGGCCGCTACCTGCAGGGCGCAGTGCTGGCGCCGGTCGCGGTGGCCGGGCTGCCGCTGCTGCCGGCCGAGACTCGCTTCGCCGGCTATGCCCCGGATGGCGGCGGTGAGCCGGGGGCACTGGATGCCATCGGCTTCGACGCGGTCGAGACGCTGCGCGCCGCCTGCCTCGGCCCAACGGCTGCAGCCACGCCGTGTAGCAGTGCGCAGCTTCTGACCAACCTGGCGTTGATCAGTACGCCTGGCAGCACCGGCGACATCGCCTTCTCTTCGACGGGACAGCGACGGGGACAGCCGCTGTTGGTGCGGGTCGAAGGCCAGGCGCTGCGGGTGCTGCGATGACCGCCGCGGGGACCCTGCAGGCGGGGCTCTCGGCCGAGCAGCCGATCGGCGTCTTTGACTCAGGCGTGGGTGGGCTAACCGTGGTCAAGGCGGTGATGGCCCGCCTGCCCGGTGAGCGCCTGGTCTATCTGGGGGACACGGCGCGGGTGCCCTATGGCTCGCGCAGCCAGGCCACGGTACTGCGCTACTCGCGCAATGCGGCGCGCTTTCTGCTGCGTCACTCGGTCAAGCTGGTGCTGATCGCCTGCAACACCGCTTCGGCGGCTGCTCTGGACGTCCTGCAGGGCGAGCTCCCGGTCGGTGTACTGGGCGCTGTCGAGCCCGGGGCGAGTGCGGCGGCAGCAGCGACGCAAAGCGGCGTCATCGGCGTCATCGGAACGCTGGCCACGGTCCGCTCGCAGGCCTATGTGCGGGCCATCACGCGCCTGCGGCCCAGCGCCACGGTGGTCGCCCAGGCCTGCCCCCTGCTCGTGCCGCTCGTCGAAGAGGGCTGGACCGACGTCGATGATCCGGTCAGCCGCCTGGTGCTGCGTCGCTACCTGGGAGAGCTGCGCCAGCGCTCACCGGAGCTGGATACGCTGGTGCTGGGCTGCACGCACTATCCGCTGCTGCGCAGTGCACTTGCCGAGGTCGTGGCAGAGCTGTGGCCGCATCCGGTGACGCTGGTCGATTCGGCGCAGGCGATGGCCGAAGCGACCGCGGGCCTCCTGGCCGACAGCCAGCTCCTGGCCCACACCACCGACGAAGCCGACGAAGCCGAGCGACTGACCTGCTTCGTCACCGATGAAGCGCGCGTCGCTGAAGTCGGTGCCCGCTTCCTGGGACAGCCGCTGTCGCGGATACAGCTAGTGGACTTGTAGACGGAACGCAGCGCGGAAAGAGCAGGCAGGCGGGGGCTGGGGGGACGGGCTAGGCGTAGACGATGACGCCGATGTTCATCTGGTTGGCGGCGGCCATCTCGAAGACCATGCGCAGCTCGGCCCAGGCGGTCAGGAAGCGCTCGATGTCGGCGCGGCTACGCTGCTCGTGGCCGGAGCGCCACTCGATATAGGCCTTCTCGCCCGCTTCGCCCTCGGGGGCGCCGTGGCGGGCGGTATACAGGGCGCGGCTGAAGCGCTCTAGGCGCTGCGCCAGCTTGTTGCCATCGAGCGAGCGCACAAGCTGCAGCACGCGGTCCGGCTTGACCAAAAACACCGCGCCGTCGTAGGGCTCGCCCTGCTTGGCCCACGGGACCAGGGCGCCGATCTCGTCGGGGCCGATCATCTCCATCAGCGGACCATAGCCAGCCGGCGGCTTCGGGCAGGGCAGCACCTCGATCATCGCGTCGAGCAGGCTGGGCAGCTCTTCCAGCTCCTCGGCGTCGTCGGCGTCGATAATCGGCGTGGCCTCGCCGATGTTGAGCAGCGCCAGGACCTTCTGGTCGAGATAGCGCAGCGTGTCGCCACCGGAGTAGACACCGGCGTGACAGAGTGCGAGGAGCTCGAAGGCGTGCGTGTGCCAGGCCGGGTGCTTGTCCGCTCGGGCGGGCGGCGTGTCGATGCCTTGCAGCATCTTGGCCGTCGTATCGCGCAGTGCGATGAGCGGGCCGACGACCTCCTGCGGGGCACCGGCGATGACCTGCGCCAGCTGTTTGCCGGTCAGCTCACCGAAGGCCTGCTGGATTAGGCCGCCATCGAAGGCGAAGAAGGCCACGCGGGTGCCCTCGCCTTCGCCGCCCTCGGAGTCGGCGCCATCGCCGGGCTCGACGCGGTCGTGGCCGCGGTCGTGAAACATGAAGCTGCCCATGCCGGTGGGCGTGCCGGGCGGGACCAGCATCAAGCGCCCGCGCACCACAGCAGCCGTGCGCGAGGCCGCCTGGCCGAAGCCGATGCGCGTGCCGTCATCGCCGCTGGCGATCTCATCGGTGGTCAGACCGACCAGCCGCGCCAGCTCCGCCGCGAACGCCTCGTTGGGCTCGCCACTGTAGGTCGCTACTTCAATGCCGTCCTCGAAGGCATGCAGCAGGGCCTGCTTGGCGCTGTGATTGACATGCAGGAACAGCGCCTTGCCGCCATTTTGCGACAGCGCGGCGAGCATCCCCGGCGAGACCGAGGGCAGCCCAGTCTGGCCGTCCATCACCTCAAGCTGATGGATGTCGTGCTTTTCGATCGGCACGAGCCGTACCCAGGCGGCCGGCGGGCCGTTCTGGGCCACTACGTTGACGATGTCGTTCGGCTGCAGTCCCCGAGGGGGCAGCGGCATTAGGATCGCAGTCAGGTCGGCTGGCATCTCGTTCCGTAGGGTATGCCGAACCACCGCCCGAAGTCACGAATTTCAGGCGCCGCCCAGCAAACGCCGGCCGGTGCTTGGGCCAGGGGGCTTGCCGCCGGCGCAGCGACAGCAGTACGGTGGCGCGCCGGCCTGGCACTACGGAACTACGCGACTCGGCTGCCCGGAACAACGGCCCTGCCAGGCACCGCGGCGGCTGGGCCTGGAGGTCACCATGACCAACCCCTCCCCCTCCCCTGCTTTCCACCCAGCTACGCCCCCGCGGACGGTCCCGCCTGCGGTCGCTGCACCACGACGTTCAGCCGGGGCCCGACGCCGACGCGGCCTGCTGGGTGGGGCGGCGCTCGCGCTCATGCTCGTCTTGCCAGTCGGGCTGGGCGCGGCAGCGGCCGAAGCTTTGGACGAGGCCGGTGAGCCGCTGAGTTCGTCGGCTGCGATGGAACAGATCGATCGTTCGGGGCGCGGGGGCGCCGCGCTGACCGCTGCCGGTCCCGGCACGCCCTGGCACCTGCAGCTCTCTGGCCGGCTACAGGAAAAGTCGTGGGCCGTGGTCTATGACATCGATCTGTTCGACACGCCGACGACAACCATCGCCAGCCTGAGCAGCCGCGGCAAGATCGTTCACTGCTATTTCAGCGCCGGCAGCTACGAAGACTGGCGCCCCGACAAGTCATCGTATCCAGCCAGCGTCTTGGGCAAGCCGCTCGACGGCTGGCCGGGCGAGCGCTGGGTCGATCTACGCTCGACGACGCTGCGCAACATCCTGCTGGCTCGGCTCGATCTGGCCAAGAGCAAGGGCTGCGCGGGCGTCGACCCTGACAACGTCGATGGCTATGGCCACGACACCGGCTTCTCGCTCAAGCAGAGTGACACAGTGAACTTCCTGCGCTGGCTCTCGACCGAGGCGCACCGCCGCGGCCTTACGGTCGGCCTGAAGAACGGCATCGAGATCCTGTCGCAGGTCGCGGGCGCGATGGACTTCGCGGTCAACGAGCAGTGCCACGAGTACTCGGAGTGCAGCGCCTATCGCAGCTTCCTTAGCAGCGGCAAGCCGGTCTTCAACGTGGAGTACCGCGGCACGCTCTCGACCCTCTGCAGCAAAGCCAAGCCGCTCAAGCTCTCCACGATCAAGGCCCCCCTGGCCCTTAACGGCCCCGCCGATCCCTGTCTCTAAGAGCTGACACGTAGCCAGATCCTCTCCATACGTTTAGCCCCGCAGACAGCCTAGTAGCGGGGCCGTGTGCAAAGGTTTTACACAATCATGTTCAGTTGTGATTTAGGATACATAGTTACCGTATACTGCGACGCCTATGAGGTTGCTACATCGACCCGCCCCGCACAGGGGCCTACGTCCGAGGAGATAAGGAATGCGAACGAGAGCGCCCACACGTATTGGGCAGAGTCTTTGCGCCTTGCTGCTGGGAACCGTGTGCGCGCTGGCTGCCCCCCTACGGGCGGAAGCCGCGCCCAAGCTGCGGTTCCAGATTGATCAGCACGGCGACATGCTGCTGTTCGGCAACACCGTCGGCTTTGACTGTCGCCCGGGGATTCCCGCCCCGACGACTGGCGATGTCGACACCGCCAACTGCGGCGGCTTCTTGACGGACTCCTCTGCCGACGTGTGGTGGAGCGCCGACGATCCGACGGCGGGGCGGGCCAGCGCCAGCATCAACGTCACCAAGCAGGCGGCCCGCTCGACCGCCCAGCTTGAGCTCCCCAGCGGTGCTCAGGTCACCTATGCCCGTCTGTACATCTCGGCGACCTATGACGAAGCCGAGATGCCCAACGGCGTCGTGAAGTTCGAGCGGCCGAACACGTTCATGCAGACGCTGACGGCGTTGCCGGTCGATATCGAGCGCAACATCGTCGGTGGTGCGACTTATCAGGCCTCGTTTGATGTTACGGCGCTGCTGCAGAAGCATGGGGCTGGCGCGTACCGCGTGACCGGCGTGCCTGGCCTCGGCGCTACCAACGTCAACTCCGACGTCAACTACGCCGCCTGGGCGATTGTCGTCGTCTATCGACGGGACGCGGATCCGATTCGCAACATCAGCGTCTTTGACGGCCTGACCGGTGTAGGCGGCGGACAGCAGGTCGACCTGCCGATCTCGGGCTTCCGCGTGCCGACGGCCGGCGCCCCGGATGCCAAGCTGGGCGTGGTGGCGTTTGAAGGCGACCACGACAAGTTCCAGGACTCGCTGCTATTCAACGGCCAGAAGCTCAACGACGGCAGCCCGGGCTCGGAAGACAACTTCTTTAACAGCTCGCGCCTCAGCCGCGGCCAGGCCCAGAGCCCGGTTGGCGATCTGCCGCGCCTCACCGGCCAGCCCGGCAGCATGGTCGGCCTTGATCTCGATGTCGTCGATGTCTCGACGCTGGTCAAGCCCGGCGATACCTCGGCGGCGCTGGCCGTTCGCTCGCTGGCCGATGACGTGGTGTTCATCGGTGCGCTGGCGACCTCGATCAACAGCAACAAGCCGATCATCGAGACCATCCTGTCGTCGCAGCCCAGCGGCAAGGCTCGCCCTGGCGATCCGATCGAGTTCACCTCGACGACCAAGAACATCGGCAGCGACACCGGCAACAACGTCGTCATCCGCCACCCGCTGCCGCCCGAGCTAGAGTACGTGCCCGGCAGCTGCGAGATCGTCAGCGGCCCCGGCGCCGGCAAGAAGACCGACACCACCGGTGACGATCAGTGCGAAGTCATCGACACCACCGACCCACAGTCGATGAAGCCGACCAAGCAGATCGTCGTGCGCATCGGCATGGGCGCCAACGGCACGCAGGGCGGCAGCATCGCGCCCACCGACCCCGCGATCGTCGTCAAGTACCGCGCCCGCGTGAAGGACGATGCCCCGCCGGGCGACATCCCGGCCCGCAGCTACACCGACGGTACGCCGCCGGGCTCGGCGCTGCCGGGCACCTATCCTTCCTGCGCGCCGACGCCGCCGTGCTCGCCGACCATCATCACCATTCCGCCCTGCGCCTCGGCCATCGACTGCGGTGTGAACAAGCCGTACTGCGACACCACGGGCGCCCTGGTCAAGGGACAGTGCACCGATCGCTGCAAGGTCAACGCCGACTGCAAGGGCGCAAGTGGCGGCGAGGTCTGCGACTCTGGCAGCGGCAAGTGCGTGCAGTGCACCAGCAGCGCCATGGATGCCTGCACCGCCGATGGTCTGGGCAAGTCCTGCCTGTCGAACATGCGCTGCGGCTGCAGCTCGGACGCTGACTGCGGTGGCCGCTCGTGCAGCATGAACCGCTGCCCGGCCCCGCTGAGCGATCTGTTCGTCGAGGTCATGCAGACGCCCGACCCCGCGCCGCTTGAGGGACCGGTGAAGTATCAGGTCGATGTCGGCAACCGCGGCCCGGCTCGCGATCCCGGCCCGGTCAAGGTGACCTTCGACATCCCGCCGAGCAGCGGCGGCTACATCGACTCGATCGATCCCGGTCCCGGCTGGCGCTGCACGGTGATGAACCGCAGCATCAGCTGCGTCCACCCGAGCCCGCTTGCTCCCAACGAGCGCGGCACGGCAGTGACGGTCAACGTCAAGCCCTATGACCCGGCAAACCCCGCGGATCCGAACCATCCGCAGAACGCCAAGCGACAGGATCCGCCGCTGGTGCAGGTGCATGTCACCGCGGGCTCAGACGGCTCACAAGATCCGAACCCGGCCAACAACACTGTGTACGTGCTGACCGGCTTTGGCGATGGCACGTACCGCATCGCTGGTGGTGGCTGCGGCTGCACCGTCGGAGGGGAGCACAGCCACTCACCGTGGTGGGGGCTCTCAGCGGCGGCCGTGATGCTGCTCCTCGGGCTGGCGCGTGCCCGCCGCCGCGAGCACCCCGTAGCCTAGCGCGAACGACCTCGGTGACCATTACGACCCCAGCGATGGAGGAGATTCGTGTCGACCCAATTACGTAGGTTCCTGCTTCCGGCGGTGCTCGGCAGCGCGCTTTTGGCCCTGCCCGCCTTCGGTCAGAGCGCACCGCTGCAGGGATTCCAGCTCAACCGCTATGAGCCAACCGCAGCCGGCGAGTGGTCCTTCGCCGTTGACCATCCTTGGTACTCATCCACGCGCCGCTTCGCAGCCGGCCTAACCCTGAACTATGCCCACAAGCCGCTGGTCTTCGGCGTCGATCGGGGCGGCTTCAGCGAGCTGCGCACGATCTATGAAAACCAGTTCATCGGCCACATCGATGTCGCGGGCTCGTTCCTCGACCGAGTGCTGATCACGGCCTCGCTGCCGGTCGTGCTGACCAACTCGGGGCCGGCGGTCAATGATGGGGCCAGCGTCGGCGATCCGCGGATCGGCGCGCTGTTCCGCATCTACGGCCAGCCCTACCAGAGCGCGTTTTCGGTAAGCCTTGGCGCGACGTTCTGGATCCCGCTGGGAGCGATGACCAACTCGCTGCCGGCTGCCTCGAACGATCGCGGCGCACGCCTCATCCTGCCGAAGCTGGTCGTCGGTGGTCTGTGGAACAAGCTGCTGTGGTCGACCACCCTGGGCTTTATGTATCGCGAGGAAGCGGTGGTCGCCGATAGCTCGGTGCCGCCGGACCTGCGCGGGGCACAGGCGGGGCGCGCCGCTTCTGAGCTGCAGTTTGGGCTCGGCGCCTCGTACTTCGACGCCATGCGCCGCTTCGCCGTGGGTCCCGAGCTTGTCGTCTCGGGCGCGGTGGCGGGCCGCGATGGCTTCTCGAAGTTCGGCACCAGCGTCGAGGCGATGCTGACGGGTCACTACAACATCGCCAAGCTGATCCAGGCCGGTCTGGCGCTCGGCGGCGGCTTCGTCCGCCAAGCCGGTACCCCCGACTTCCGCATGCTCCTGCGCGTGGCCTACGCACCGATGGCCAGCCCAGCCAAGGACAGCGACGGCGATGGCATCCTCGATGCCGATGACGCGTGTCCGACGGAGCGCGGCATCCGCACCGGCGATCCCGCGACGCATGGCTGCCCGCCGATCGCTGACCGCGACCGCGATGGCGTCCTCGATGCGGTCGATATCTGCCCCGACGAGCATCAGGGCCAGTTCCCCGATGCGACCCGCCGTGGCTGCCCGCTGGCGGATCGAGACCGCGACGGTGTGCTGGATCGCGATGATGTCTGCCCGGATACCCACATGGGTGCTACGCCCGATCCGACGCGCCGCGGCTGCCCGATGGGTGATCGCGACGGCGATGGCGTGCTCGACAACCAGGATGTGTGCCCGGATCAGCATCAGACCACGGTCCCCGATCCTGCGCGCCGCGGCTGCCCGGCCGGCGACAAGGACTTCGATGGCGTGCGCGACCCGCAGGATCTGTGCCCGACGGTGCACTCTGGCATGTTCCCGGATCCCAACCGCGTCGGCTGCCCGCTGCCGGATCGCGACAAGGACGGCATCCCGGATCCGGCCGATGCCTGCCCCGACAAGCCCGGCTCGCCGAGCACCGACCCGCGCAAGCATGGCTGCCCAGGTGGCCTGGCGATGATTCAGGGCGGTGAGGTCAAGATCCTCAAGCCGGTGTTCTTCGCCTTCGACAAGGACGTCATCCTGCCGCAGAGCTTCCCGACGCTGCAGGCGGTCGCCGAGGTCCTCAAGGCGGTGCCGACGATTCGCTTGCTGCGCGTCGAAGGCCACACCGACTCGCAGGGCAACCGGATGTACAACATCGACCTGTCGGATCGGCGCTCCAAGAGCGTGATGCGCTGGCTGGTTGAGCACGGCATCGAGCAGTCGCGCCTGACGGCCCAGGGCTACGGCCCGGATCGCCCGATCGCGACGAACAAGACGGTGGTCGGCCGCGCCAAGAACCGCCGCGTCGTGTTCCAGATCATGCAGGGCTCCGGCGCCACTGCTGAGCCGGTCAAGTAAGCCCACGGCGCGGGGCAGACGAGCTTGGCTCCCTGCCCCGCAGCCTTCCCCCCTCGAAGATCCCCCCTACATCCACCCTCTGGCTAGCTCAGCCCCCCGGCTGAGCCGCGCAGCGCTCTGCGGTCCCGCGGCAGAGCGTCGATCGCCTTATGGCTTGGCGAAGTCCTGCGTCCAGTAGTGCTTGTACGTCGAAGTCGACGAGTAGTAGTAGCCGACGCCGAGGTGCTTGAACGTGCCGTTCATGATGTTGTTGCAGTGCCCGGTGCTGGTCATCCAGGAGTTCATGACGGCGGTCGGAGTCGTCTGCCCAGCAGCGATGTTCTCGCCGGCGCCCGTCCAGGTGTAGCCGGCGCTGGTGATGCGCTGGCTAAACGAGGAGCCGTTCGAGCCGGTGTGGCTAAAGAAGTTCTTGGTGCCCATGTCCTTGGAGTGCTTGCGGGCCGCGCAGCGCAGCTTGGTGTCGAGGGTCAGCGCCGCCACCTTTGGCTTGGCCACGCCGCCACAGGTCGCGCCCGCGGCTCGCTTCTGGTTCACCAGGGTGAGCACGTCGGCTTCGAACTTGGCCCAGTTAGCATCCCAGGTGGTGACGTCATCGCAGTAGGCCAGGAGCGAGGCTTCCGGGACCACTCGCTCGGTCAGCGCCTGGGCCAAGGTCGGCGCCGGGCTGTCGAGGCTCTGGGCTTCGCCAATCACCGCATCGGTAGGCTCGACGAGCGGGGCTTCTTCACCGCCGCAGGCGAGGAGGGAGGAACACGCGACAAGAACCAGGGGGAGTGTGAGCTTGTTGGTCATGGGCCACTTCGTTGCGCACTCCGCCAGCTCTGTCAACGATTGAGTGCCCACCCGAGCCCAGGCACGGCTCGGCTAGGTGCCGCAGAACGTGCGGTAGCGGCCGCAGCCTGGGGGTGGCGGCTCGGCATAGCTTGCATGCTCGGGCTGGTCGTCGTAGGGGCGGGCCAAGACCCGGGCTAGCTCGTCGAGCAGCGTCAGGCGGCCCTCCTGCGTCGCTTGGGTCAGCGCCTCTTCGACGCGGTGGTTGCGCGGAATAAAGGCCGGGTTGTGGCGGCGCATCGACTCGGCTCGCTCGGCTGGCGGGAGGGCGTCTTGCTCTAGGCGATGCCGCCAGCGCGCCAGCCACTCGGCGAAGCGCTCGGGCGGACGAAACAGGTCGCGCAGCGGGGTCGGTTCGGCCCCGGCGGCGACCTGGCCCAGCCGACGAAAGGTCAGCGTGAAGTCAGCGCCGCTGTCGTGCATCAGCGACAGCAGATCCTGCGCCAGGGAGGCGTCGCCGGCCTGCTCAGACTCAAGCCCAAGCTTGCCGCGCATACCGGCCAGCCAGCGACTGGCAAATAGCCGCTCGAAGGACTTGATGCGCTCGGTCGCGATGGCAATCGCGCGCTCGGCATCGTCATCGAGCAGCGGCAGCAGGGTCTCGGCCAAGCGGGCCAGATTCCACTGCGCGATCGGCGCCTGGTTGCCATAGGCGTAGCGCCCACGCTCGTCGATTGAGCTGAACACTGTCGCGGGATCGTAGCGATCCATAAACGCACAGGGCCCGAAGTCCAGCGTCTCGCCCGAGACCGTGGTGTTGTCGGTGTTCATCACGCCGTGGACAAAGCCCACCATCATCCAGCGCGCGACAAGCTCGGCCTGGCGCGCCATCACCGCATCCAAGAGCGCAAGATATCGCTCCGCTCCGTCTCGCTGCTGCAGCTCCGGGTAGTGGCGCACGATGACGTAGTCGGCGAGCTTCTTGACTGCCGCGTCGTCCCCACGGCGCGCGAAAAACTCAAAGGTGCCGACGCGGATGTGGCTCTTGGCGACTCGGGTGAAGACGGCGCCGGGCAGCACCGACTCGCGATAGACCGGATCGGAGGTGGCCACGGCAGCCAGGGCCCGCGTCGCCGGGATGCCGAGCGCGTGCATGGCTTCGCTGATCAGGTACTCGCGCAGCACCGGCCCCAGCGCCGCGCGGCCATCGCCACGACGCGAGAAGGGGGTCTGCCCCGCGCCTTTGAGCTGCACATCGCGCCGCACCCCATCGCGTCCGATTACCTCACCGAGCAGGATGGCGCGACCATCCCCTAGCTGCGGCACGAAGTTGCCAAACTGGTGGCCGGCGTAGGCCATGGCCAGCGGCTGAGCATCGCTCGGCAGCGTATTGCCGGCGAAGATCGCTGCCCCCAGCGACGAGTCAAGAGCTCGCGCATCCAGCCCCAGCTCGGCAGCGAGTCCGTGGTTGAGCTTCAGCAGGCGCGGGGCCGAGACCGGACTCGGATGGACGCGCGCATAGTAGCCCTCCAGATCGCGCGCATAGCTGTGGTCAAAGCCAAACGGAATGCTCATGCGTCCTTTGTGCCCTGCTTGGGCGGTCTTTGGGGGGGATTTCGCACGGCGGCCACAAGCCCCGATGGCTTTTCGATAAAATCGAGCGATGGGGGATGCCCGACGAGCCAGGCTGGCCGCGCTGTGCTGCGGCCTGTGGCTGCTCTGCCTAGCCCTCGCCGGGCGGGCCTCGCCTCGCAGCGTCACCGTCGCGGTCATGCCCTTCCGCGATCTCTCGGCCGGAGCAGCAGGCGGCTCCTCGCCCATCGGCGAAGCGATCCGCGAGACGGTGACCTCCGACCTCAAGCAGCTTGGCTCACTGCGAGTCATCGAGCGCGGCAACCTCGACAAGATCCTCGCCGAGCAGAACATCCAGGCGCAGCGCAGCGACATCGACCTTCACACAGCGGTGAGGCTGGGCAAGCTGCTGGGGGCATCGCTGATCGTCGTGGGAGCACACCAGCGTCAGGGGGCGCAGGTGCGACTGACCGCGCGCTTTGTCCGCGTCGAGACCAGCGAAGTGATCGGCGTAGCCAAGGTGGATGGCGCCAGCCGCGACTTCCTTCGCCTACAAGATCGAGTGACGGCAGCACTGCTGCGCTCTGCCGGCTTCCCGATTCACGCCAAGAAGCTGGAAGACGACGCCCCGCAGCGCCCCGAGCTCAAGAGCATAAAGACGCTGGAGCTCTATGGCCAAGCCGTGCTGGCGGGCTCGGACGACGCGCGGCGTCAGCTGCTGCGAGCGACAGTGGCTGAGGATCAGCACTTCAGCTACGCCCAGCGCGATCTGGAAGCCCTGGAGCAGCGGCTGCAGACCTATCAGGCGCAGGCACTGCCGCGGCAGCAGCAAGCGATCGCCACGCTGCGCAGCCAGATCGCGGCGGCCCAAGATCAGCAGGTGTCAGCGACGCTAGAGCTGCAGCTCCTGGGCCTGCTGGCGAGCCAGCAGCGCTGGCATGGGCTGGTGCGCGAGGCCCGCGCGTATCTGCGCCAGCTACCCGCCGGCGTGCCGATCACGGGCAGCCTGGAAGCCGTGGTGATGATGCTGGTGCAGTACGACGGCAGCCTGAAAGACCACGACGCCGTCCTACGCGACGGCGAGTGGTATCTGCAGCGCGCCCCTGGCAGCGCGCTGTTCGCAACGATTCAGGGGCTGATGCAGCAGGCCATCGAACACAAGCGGCGCGGCCAAGAAGCACGCAAGCGGGTCGAAGCCGAGCTGTCCGAGCCGGAAAAGCCAGAGCACTGGGACCTGTGCCGCGTCGCCGATCTGTGCCGCAGCAGCGAGCAGTACGAGGCCGCGCTGCGGCTGTACGAGCTGTGCGCGGAGGTCGCCGGCCCCGAGCGAAAGACCCGCGCCGAGCTCTTGCCGCGGCTGGCGCTGTCGGCGGCAAATGGCGGCCTATGGCGAGAGCTACATCGCCTGCTGGCGGAGTGGGAAAAGCTCGATCCGCGCGAGGCGCAGGGGTGGCGTGTGCAGTATCGCGGCTTCATGCCCGAGGATGAGTAGAAGGCCGAGACGATGAGCAGTCGGCGACACAACCCGGCGAGCCTACCGCACGACGCACTCGTGGCGCTGCTGCTCTTTGGCTCGCTGCTCTGCGCCGCGCCGCGCTTAGCCGCCGCACCGGACCCTGCAGCGGCCCTGGTGGCTGAGCGGAATGCTCTCCTTTTGAAGCTACTTTCCGACGAGGATCCAGCGAACACGCGCCGCGCCATCAAGCAGCTCTACGAAAAGCGCGCCCAGCTGCAGAGTCGCGCGGATCAGTCAGAGCGGACGCGGCAGGAGCGGCAAGCCGAGCTGGCGCGATATCAGCACTCGCTCGACTACGAAGCGGCCTGGTACTGCCGCCTGGCGGTCGATCCCAAGCAGCCGCGCACCGACCGCTATCACTCGCTGGACTGGGGACGGGTGGTCCGCAAGACCCGCGTCGCGCTGTCGGCTGCCCCAGAAGACCTGCAGGCTGATCCCGAGGTCACGATCTACGAGGTGCAAGGGCAGAGCGAGCGCTACTTCGTCGATGCCAGCGACAACCCCAGCTTCCAAGCCAGCGTTGGAGACCTGGTCGCGCTGTGCCGATACAAGCAGACGACTCGCGGCGATCTGCCGGCCCCGTGGAACGGGCTCACGCTGACTAGCAGCCGGTACTCGGGCCGCATCGCGCAGCCACCCCGCATCGTCGACAAAGCAGCATGGAACCCCACCCACATCACCGACCAGGAGCTGCGCGACGCGATCCTAGGGAAGCGCTGGGAGCTGGCGGCTGGACGCTACGCGCTGGCGCTGGTGCGCGTCGAGCAGGATCTGGGAGGTGGACGCTTCGCCATGGTCTCGCGCTATTGGCAGGACCCTTTTGTCCTTGAGGTGCCACCTTCCCTGCCCCGCCGCGAGCTCTTGCAGCCGGGCGAATTCGTCTGGGTCATCGTCGGCAAGCCGCGCTTCGATCGCGAGCAGCAGAAGCTGGTGTTCATCGCTGCCGATATCGAGCTGCGCTACCTCGTCGAGCCCTAGGACCGCTGGCCCGCCCACGGAACACACCCGGCTCCGTTGCCGTCTAAGCCCCGTTCTGCGCCGCACCATGGACCCCAAAGGAGTGTGCCCGATGAGCTTGCGATTTCGCCCCATCACGACCGTTCTTGCCTCCTCGCTGCCCCCTTTCCTGCTGGCCTCGGCGCTAGCCTTGTCAGCTTTGCAGCCTGGCTGTGGCAAGTCGGCGCCCCAGTATCTCGACGGCGTCACCTACCCACCGTCGACGTACAAGGCTGGCATGACCTACTACAAAGACGTGCTGCCGATCACGCAGAGCGCCTGCCAAAGCTGCCATGTGAGCGGCGGCATCGGTCCCTTCCCACTTGCTACCTACGCCGATGCGATGGGGCACCACGCGCAGATGTCAGCCTCGGTGCAGGCCCGCACCATGCCACCGTGGATGCCGTCGCAGAACTGCCAGAGCTTCAAGGGGGCGCGCACGCTGACCCAGGATCAGATCGACACGATTTATTCCTGGTCCAAGGACAATGCGCCGGAAGGAAACCCGGCCGACGCGCCGCCGCCACCGCCGAATAACACCCCGACCTTGACCGGGACGACGACCGACCTCGATACCGGCGGCGACTACATGCCGGTGACCACCGACGACTACCGCTGCTTCGTCATGGATCCCAAGCTGACCAGCGACAGCGATCTGATCGCCTACGACTTCGTGCCGGGCGTGCGGGCCGAGGTGCATCACGTGCTCGTCTACTCTGGCTCGCTAAGCGAGATGCAGGGCAAGGACCAAGCCGGTCCCGGCGTCGGCTACACCTGTTTCGGTGGGCCGGCGATCACCGCGCCGCAGCTAGTGGCGGCCTGGGTGCCGGGCTCGGGGGCGACGTTCTTCCCGACGGGAACCGGGATTCCCATCAAGGCCGGCACCGGGCTGGTGATGCAGATCCACTACAACACGCTCAACGGCGCCAGCCCGGATCGCTCGCGGCTGCGGCTGCAGTTTTCGCCGACGCGTGTGTCGCGACCGGCGCTGCTGACCTCGCTGTCGCAGACGCAGTTCAGCATCCCGGCCGGAGCCCAGGCCTACAGCGCCAGCAACGATCTGACGACACCCACCAACCTGACGCTGTGGGGCCTGGCGCCACACATGCATCAGCTGGGCCGCCGCGCCCAAATCAAAGCCGTCGGTCCCGATAGCAGCAGCCAGTGCCTGATCGACATCCCGGCCTGGGACTTTCACTGGCAGCAGCTCTACATGTACAGCTCAGCGACGGGGATTAGCCTGGCCAAGGGCACCAAGATCACGCTGACCTGCACCTGGGACAACCCAACCGGCAGCGCCATCAAGTGGGGCGAAGCGACGACCGACGAGATGTGCATCAACTACTTCTACGTCACGCAGTAGACCCAGCCAGGCTCCCCAGGCTCACCGCACGAACATCCTCTCGCCCGCTTCTAGTCCACCGCCACTTGCGCCTGCACCGCCTGCAGCAGCGCGCCGCCATCGAGGACGGCGCGGGCCGCCGCGATATCGCGATACAGAGGCCGATCCTCGTCGAGCGGGGGCACCGCTTGCCGCAGCACCCCGTAGCCAGCCTGCAGCGCCAGGCTCGGGACGAGCGGCCGCCGCAGATGCAGCCCCTGCCCAGCACAGAGGAGCTCAATCGCCAGCACGTTGCGCAGGTTATCGACGATGCGCTGCAGCTTGTCCGCCGCATGCACCCCCATCGAGACGTGATCTTCGCGGCCGGCCGAGGTTGGGATGCTGTCGACGCTCGCCGGATGCGAGAGGATCTTGTTATCCGAGACCAGCGCCGCCGCCGTCACATGCGCCATCATGAAGCCCGAGTTTAGGCCCGAGGCGGGCGTCAGGAAGGCCGGCAGCCCCGACGAGGTATGGGGGTTCATCAGCTGCTCGATACGCCGCTCGGCAATGCTGGCGATCTCGGCGGCGGCGATGGCGGCGAAGTCGAGCGCCAGGGCCACCGGCTGGCCGTGGAAGTTGCCGCCCGATATGATCGCGGCCTCCTGTTCTGCCGAGGCTGCGGGGAAGATCAGCGGGTTGTCGGTGGCACTCGCCATCTCGCGCAGCAGCACCGCTTCGGCATAGCGCAGGGCATCGCGGCTGGCGCCGTGCACCTGCGGCATGCAGCGCAGCGAATAGGCATCTTGCACCTTGGCGCAGTCGCGGTGCGACTCGACAATCGCGCTGTCGGCCAACAGGCGCCGCAGGTTGCTCGCACTGACTAGCTGCCCGGGATGTGGGCGCACCGCGTGCACCCGAGCATCGAAGGCCCGAGGCGTGCCCAGCAGGGCTTCGAGCGACATGGCTCCCGTCACATCCGCCAGCTGACAAGCCTCAAGCGCATCCGCCAGAGCCAGGGCGCCGATCGCCGTCATACACTGCGTCCCGTTGACCAGCGCCAGGCCCTCGCGAGCCGAGAGCTCGACGGGCGTGAGCCCATGGCGGGCCAAGGCGGCTTCGGCGGGCTGCGTCTGCTCGCCGCCACCATCGGCACAGCGCACCTCGCCTTCGCCGATCAGAGCCAAGGCCAAGTGCGCCAGCGGTGCCAAATCCCCCGAGGCGCCGACCGATCCGCGCGACGGCACCACCGGGTGTATGCGCTGGTTTAGGAAGTCGCAGAGGCGCTCGACGATCAGCGGCCGCACCCCGCTGTGGCCCTGGCTGAGGGTCACAGCGCGCAAGAGCAGCATGGCCCGCACCACCTCGCTCGACAGCGCTGGGCCGACGCCGACCGCGTGCGAGCGAATGAGGTTGCGCTGCAACGCGGCAATCTCGCGGGCTGAGATCCGCACGTCGGCGAGAAAGCCGAAGCCGGTATTTACGCCATAGACACTCGGCGCCGCATCGCCGCGCGCCACGATGTCGTCGATCACGGCGCGCGCCTTGGCAATCCGCGCCCCAGCCAGCGGCGTCAGCCGGACGTTTCGCCCTCGACGCGCGACCTCGACGACAGCAGACAGGGTGAGCTCATCTTCGCCAATTCGGAACGGCTGCATAGGCTGCTTGCATAACACAAGAGCCCGGGGCAGAGCCGCCCAGCAGCGTGAAGCGCGATCGGCCGGCTGCTGCGCGGAGCGCCTTAGTACGGACGCTGGCCGTTGAAGTTACCCGGCGGGTCGTAGTTGCAGACCCAGAACGACCACTTGCCACCATTGAACGATCCGAAGGGCGAGCCGGTGGTGCACTGCTTGACCGCACAGCCGAGGCGCAGCGACTTGGCCCAGACGACCTGCGTGTAGTGCCCGCAGACGCTTGAACAGCTGTTGGCCGCGTAGTTGTAGTTCTTCTTCTCGGAGACCCAGTCCGCGACCACTGCCTGCGCGTCGCCTTGCCCGGTGTCGGCGTAGATGTTCTCGCCGTAGCTGCCGTTGGAGTGCTTGAACTGGCAGTTGTTGGCCCAGGCCTGCGCCGTGGCAGCGACGTTGGCATCCCAGGTCAAGGCTGGGATCGGCGTCGTCGCGGCGGGCATGACGGCGGCCCGCGCGGCGTTGTGCGCGGCTGTGATGCCGTTGAGCATGGCGCTGCCTTCCGGGTTGCCAGCGGACGTGCCCATGTCACCGCCGCCGCCCCCCCCACCGGCATCGCCCCCGCCGCCATCGCTGTCGCTGCTGGCGATATCGCCCGAGCACGCGACAAGACAGCCGGCGAACGCGACGGCCATGCCCAGCCGACCGCAGAGGCCAGCTGTCACCCAGGAACCCTTGAGCCAAGACGAGCTGAGGATTTGCATAACCCCATGGTAAGAAGTTTGGCCAATTTTGTCGTCGGTGCCGGGATTTCCAAGCCGCCAGGCCAGCTTGGCGTACGGCGACTCGCGGACCTCCCCTGGCGCTCTTTCCGGCGAACCCCGGCAGCGGCGTGATACCGTGACAGCTATGCTCTGTCCACGCTGCAAAGATCCCCTGCATGCGACGCTGGAGCAGACGCCTGGCGGGCGCGTTGAGATCGATCGCTGCGCCTCCTGTCATGGCGTCTGGTTTGACGCGGGCGAGCTAGCCATGCTTGCCCAGCTCGGCAACGGCGACGCCTTCGCCCTGCAGTCACCGCTCCTCGCGGGCGACGAGGCGAGCATGCCCTGCCCGCGTCACCCCGACACGCGGATGCTAGAGCGCCAGCTCTTGCCGAGCAAAGCGCGGATGCTCGCTGCCGGCTCGCCAGACCCTGGCCCCCTGACCCTCGATCAGTGTCCCAGCTGCCACGGGCTGTGGTTCGACGGCGATGAGCTCGATCAGCTCGCGACATCGCTGCGCGACTCGCGGCTGGCGCCGTTTCTGGCCGATCCCGAGACCATGGATCGCCCGGGCTCGGCCTGGCGCTGGATGTTCATGTTCCTCACCGGCCTGCCAGTTGAGCAGTGGCAGCCCCGCTTGCGTCGCCCACTCTCGGTGACGACGCTGATCGCCATCTGCGCGGTGATCTTCCTGTGGCAGCTCAGCGCGGGAGCCGGAGACCTACACATCGACCAGTACGGCTTGGTGCCGTCGCGCATCTGGCAAGGTGGCCTGCTGCCGCTGCTCATGCACATGTTTATGCATGGCGGCCTGCTGCACATCGTCGGCAACCTGTACTTCCTGTGGGTCTTCGGAGACAACGTCGAGGATCGGCTGGGCCCCATGCGCTTTCTGTACCTGTACTTTGCGGCCGGCTTCGGTGCTGCGCTCTGCCACGCCGTCCTCACCAATCGCCCGGATGTCCCGGTGATCGGCGCATCAGGGGCTGTGGCCGGAGTCATGGCCGCCTACGTCGTGCTGTTTCCGCAGGCCCGCATCGTCTCGATGATCTTGTTCTTCAGCGTCCGCTGGAAGACCAGCACCTATCTGTTGGTCTGGCTGGCTTACCAAGTGATCGGCGCCAGCCTCGGCATCCCCGGCATTGCCTGGTGGGCGCACATCGGTGGCTTCGCGGTCGGCTACCTCGTCGCACGCCCATTTAGGCTCGGCATCGCAGAAGCGAAGACGACGCCCGATGTGGCATGGCCGCCGCATCGAGCCTCGGCCGCTCCCGCCCCACCGCAGAGCCCACGTCGGCTTGAGTGGTACTAGGGCACGAGCCGAAGCCAGCAGTCCACCAGGCACTGCGCCCCACCGTCCTCTGCCCCCGTCGAACCTCCCCCCAGACAGCCCTACTTGATGTTGACCGTCACCACCCCTTGTCGCTGCGGCTCGACGCGGGTGTTGTTGTCGTCGTTGTAGAACAGGATGAGCCGAATCTCTTTGCGTCCCGGCGTGACGATCTGCGCCGGATCGATGATGGTGGCGTTCGGGACTAGGAAGGGGTTGGCGTCGTTGGGCAACACCGTCGTCTCAGCCAGGTAGTTGCTGGGCCCAATAAACGCCCGCACCTTGCCGCGGCCATATTCCTTCGACGAGCCCGTCCCGATCTTAAACTGCACCGTCGCCGGGCCAGTCGAGTCGTAACCACCCACGGTGAAGCGCACATCGATAGGCTTGCCGGCGTCCAGCGTCTGGTCAGCGACCGGGGAGATGATGCTGACGACTGGCGAGGTATCCGGCGGCTGCTCGCAGCCGGCGCTGGCTGCCGCAATGAGCAGAGCGCTGCCCAATGCCGCGCTGAAACGAACGATGCAACGTCGGACATAAGCTGTCTTCGTCATAAAGGCCTCTAGGTTTGCAGGGTGCTGCGTTGAGTTAGGCGGCTAGCAGGCTTGAGTCTGCTCCACCGGAAGCGGCGCTGGCGTAGAGAGCGCGCAGCCCCCGTGGGAGGGGCAGCGCGAGACTAGTTGATACCGCAGAGGGGGTCGTCCGAGCCCTTGCAGCGCTCGAACTTGGCTTTCTTTTCGCGTTCCTTGGCGGCCTTGCGCTGGGCATCGGCTTCCGCTGCTGCCGCCGACGCACGACGAGCCGCATCGCGCGCCTGACGAGCCAGCTCAATGCGCTCCTTCTCATCGCTGGCGCTGCCGAGCATCTTGCTGATGCGATCGACCTCGCCCATCTTCTCGGCCAGCACCTTCTGCAGGCGAGCCTGCTCATCCTTGTCGGCTTTTCGCTCGGCATCGAGCTTGGCGATAAGCTGACGGCGAGCTTCCATCTTGGCGGCTGCCTGGCTGCGATTGACGACGGTGAGAATGACAAAAGACAGCATCACCAAGCCCGCCGCCACAGCGCCGATCAGCTTCCAGGGGATCGGCTTGGTGCGGATGGCTTCTGCTTCCGCCGCCAAGCGATTCTCTTCGATGCGCGCCTGCGCTTCGATGCGAGCCCGTCGCTCCGCCTCTTCTAGGCGAACGCGGTCCTCCATCTCTTTGCGCTCTTTTTCTTCACGCGCGCGGCGCTCGGCGTCTTTCTGCGCCTTGATGCGGGCCTCTTCAGCCTCACGGGCGGCGCGCTCCGCGTCCTCTTTGGCGCGTCGCTCCGCCTCGATAGCTGCGAGGCGTGCATCCTCTTCTTCGCGCTGACGATCTTCTTCGAGCTTGTGCAGCTCTTTGAGGGAGAACAGAAGCGAGTTTTCTTCGCGAGCCATTGCTACCAAAACTCCTTGGCATCCCGTCGGGCGGTCGCATCAAGCGCGACGGTAACCCCGGTGAAGGTTCTCTAGATAATACCGTGGTCCCCTGGCTTTTTACAAAGGTTGACCTGCGGCGGCGGAGCGGGGTACGACGCGACTCCCATGTCGAATCGGATGAGCCAGTTGACCGTGCCTGCCTCTTTATCGCTTTTAGTGCCCCCTGTCATTAGTTTTGGCGGCCCGCCGAGTTCGAGGTCGGGCCGATCCGCCGTGCTGTTTGCCCTCGCTACCCTGCTGCCGCCGACGTTGACCTGGGCTGGGCCGACCGTGACGCGGGATGCCGCCCAGGCGAACCCGGCTCCGGCTCAGCCAGCTATCCCAGGATCCGCTGCTCCGACGGCTGGTCCGCTGCTGCACCCCGATGAGCGGCACTTCGGTACGCTGCGCCAGCTCACCGCGGCCGGCGAGAACGCCGAGGCCTACTGGTCGTTCGATGGCCAGCGCCTAAGCCTGCAGGCGACGACGGCAACCGACCGCTGCGACCAGATCTACACGATCGATCTGCAACAGCCAGCCGCCGGCCTGGCGCACCTCAGCCCAGTCAGCGCTGGCCACGGCCGGCACACATGTAGCTACTACTTTCCCGGGGGCGACCGGCTGCTCTTCAGCTCAACCCGCCATCTAGGAGATGCCTGCCCGCCGACCCCGGACCGCAGCAAGGGCTACGTCTGGCCCCTGTATAACTACCAAATTTATAGCTCCAAACCGGACGGCTCCGAGCTTAAGCGCCTGACGCAGACAACCGCCTACGACGCCGAGGCGACGGTCTGCCGCGACGGCAGCGTCATCTTCACCTCGGATCGCGATGGCGATCTTGAGCTGTATCGCATGAACCTCGATGGCACGGGGGTCAAGCGATTGACGAACGCGCCGGGCTACGACGGTGGCGCCTTCTTCTCGGAAGACTGCCAGCACATAGTCTGGCGAGCCGCCCGGCCGCGCAGCACGGAAGAGCTGACCGAGATGCGCGCTCTATTAAAGGAGCATCTGGTGCGACCGACCCGCATGGAGCTGTGGGTCGCCAACGCTGATGGCTCCGGCGCCCACCCGGTCACGGACTTTGGTGCGGCGTCCTTCGCTCCGTATTTCTATCCCGCCAAGCTCGCCGGGGCCGCCAATCGTCGCATCATCTTCTCCTCGAACTACGGTGACCCGCGCGGACGCGAGTTCGACGTCTGGGCTATCAACTCCGACGGTACCAACCTCGAACGGATCACGTTTAGCCCGGACTTTGACGGCTTTCCGATCTTCTCGCCCGACGGTGGCCGACTGGCATTTGCCAGCAATCGTGGCGGCAAGGCGCGAGGCGAGACCAACATCTTTGTGGCCGACTGGAAGCCCGGTCCGGCCGTGCCCGCCGCCTTCAAGCCGACCGTCGCTGACGAGCTACAGAAGCGCGTCGCCTGGCTGAGCGATCCGGCCCGCGAGGGACGCGGTGTCGGAACGCGAGGCTTAGGCGCTGCGGCCGATCAGATTGCCAAGTGGATGACCGAGGCGGGGCTAGAGGCCGGAGGCGACCCGCAGCCAGCCGGCAAGCTAGGCAAGCCCTCCTTCTTCCAAGATGTCGAGGTCTTCGTCGGTGTGCGCGATCAAGGCTCGCGCCTGCGTCTGGAAGAGCCGACGCCGCCACGGCCCCTGCAGGGCGAGCAAGCGGTACCCGCCGGCATGTCCGGCAGCGGCAGCTTCGCCGGGCAACTCCGCTACTGCGGCTACGGCATCACCGCCCCCGAGGCACACTGGGATGACTTTGCCGGCAGCGACCTCAAAGGCATGGTCGCCGTCATCGTGCGCGGGGTACCGGCCAACAAGTTCTCGGGCGGTGCCGCCCGCTCCTATTCCGACCTGCGCTTCAAAGCCTGGAGCGCGCGTGAGCACGGGGCCGTAGCGGTCGCCTTTGTCGATCTAGCCAGCGACGGCGTGCCTAAGCTGACGCTGGATGGCCCAGAAGGGGGTGCCGGACTGCCGGTGGTCTACCTTTCTAGGTCGGTGCTAGCCGACCTGGGCAAGGGCGCGGCTCCGACCGGCGCCGAGTTCCTAAGCCGCTTAGAAAAAGCCGCCAGCGACGGCAAGCCCAGCAGCATTGAGCTGCCCGGCCGCTTGGCAGGTGAGATCAAGCTGGCTCGTGAGTCCCGACGCGAGCGCAACGTCATCGGCCTTCTGCGCAGCGGCAGCGCCGATGCCCCGGTCATGGTGCTGGGCGCCCACTACGATCACCTGGGCCTAGGCGGACGCGGGTCGCTGGCTCCCGGACAGAAAGTGGTTCACCCCGGAGCCGACGACAATGCCTCAGGTACGACGGCGCTGCTGCAGGCCGCCGCTCGCCTCAAGGCCCAGCCGCCGACCCAGCCCCTCGACATCTATTTTGTCGCCTTCACCGCCGAGGAGGTTGGGCTCGTCGGCTCCAGCCGCTTCGTCGAAAAGCTACCGGCCGGCCTGCGCAAAGAGCGCATCCGGGCGATGTTCAACTTCGACATGGTGGGACGCCTGGGCTCCGCCGCTGGCCAGACTATGCCCAGCGTCGTCGTGCAGGGCAGCGACTCCGCCAGCGAGTGGGCTGAGCTAGTGGCTCCGCGCTGTCAAACCCTGGGGCTGTTCTGTCGGCTGGGTGGGGACGGCTATGGGCCGTCCGACATGACACCCTTTTATGGCAACGGCGTGCCGGTGCTGTTCTTCTTTACTGGCGCGCATGGCGACTACCACCGCCCCAGTGATACCGTCGAGAAAATCAATGCCATCGGCATCGCCCAGGTCGCCGATCTGGCCGCTCAGCTGACGCGCGACACGGCCGATCGCTTAAAGCAGAACCCAGCCGGTCTGGCCTGGAAAAAGCCGAGTGGGCCGCCGCCGCGGGCCGGTGATCGCGGCTACGGCGCCTACCTTGGAACGATCCCGGACTACACGGCCATGCAGGGCAGCCGGGGCGGCGTGAAGCTGACTGGGGCCCGCCCACAGAGCCCGGCCGAGGCCGCTGGCGTGCGCGCCGGCGATATCCTCGTCGGACTCGCGGATAGCAAGATCGAGACTCTAGAGGACATGGCCTTTGCGCTAAAGAAGTACAAGCCGGGCCAGCAGGTTGACGTCATCGTCCTGCGCGAAGGTCAGCGTGTCGTCCTCAAGACCACGCTGAAGGCGCGCAGCGAATAACGATCGGCAAGCGCAGCTGCGGCATGCGTATCCTCGGCCTCGAGTCCTCCTGTGATGAGACCGCCTGCGCCATCGTCGAGCTGGCGGCGACGCCGGGTCGGCAGGCTGGCGCGGCGGCTGCCGGCCCAACAGAGCGGTCACTACCGCGCCTTACGGTGCGAGCTGATATCGTTGCGTCGCAGATTGAGCTGCACAACCGCTGGGGCGGCATCGTGCCCGAGATCGCCGCTCGCCAGCATATTCAGAACATCCTGCCCACCATCGATAGCGCGCTGCGGGAGGCCGGCATGGGGCTCGCGGATCTCGACGGCGTCGCCGTTACTCGCGGGCCGGGCTTAGTCGGTGCCTTGCTGGTGGCCGTCCAGGTCGGCAAAGCCCTGGCGTTCGCTCGTAACCTGCCGCTGATCGGCGTCAGTCATCTGGAAGGACACCTGCTGGCGGCCTACCTCTGCGAGAGCGACAAGCAAGCCGTGCCACCGCTGCCGCATCTGGCGCTGCTCGTCTCGGGCGGCCACACCGCCCTGGTGCTGGTGCGAGCTCTGGGCGACTACACGCTGCTGGGCAGCACGGCCGACGACGCAGCCGGGGAAGCCTTTGACAAAGTGGGCAAGCTCCTGGGCCTGGGCTATCCCGCCGGACCTCACATCGATCGGCTGGCGGCCCTGGGCAACACTTGCGCAGTCCGCTTCCCACGCGCCATGACCGGGCAAAAGCGCGGCTTGCAGCTGAGCTTCAGTGGCCTCAAGACCGCCGCCGCTGCCCGCTTGGCGACGCAGCCGCCAGCCTCTCCGGCCGAGCTTGCAGACTTCTGTGCATCCTTTCAGAGCGCAATCATCGAGCAGCTAGTGCGAAAGACCAGCCTGGCCCTGGCTCAACACCCTGACCTGCCCGCGCTGGTTATCTCGGGCGGCGTCGCTTGCAACCGCGGCCTGCGGAGCGCCCTCGGCGATCTCTGCCGCGAACGCGGTCTGCAGTTCTTCGCCGCCAAGCCGCGCTGGTGCGCCGACAACGCAGCCATGATCGCAGCGGCGGGGGCTCTGCGCCTGCAGCGTGGCGAGCGCAGCGATCTACTTCTCAACGCCACCGCCACCCTGCCCCTAGCGCAATGAACACACCGACAGCCCTGCAAGATTCGGTTGATCTGCCACTCGACGCGCGCACGCTGCTTGAGCGCTATGCGGTCCGCGCCAAGAAGAGCTGGAGCCAGAACTTCCTCATTGATCCCCGCAGCTTCCGGGCCATCGTCGCCGCCTGTCAGCTCAGCGAAGGGGATACCGCCGTCGAGATCGGCGCTGGCCTGGGTACGCTGACCAGCCACCTGCTGCTGACCGGGGCCCACGTTATCGCCGTTGAGCGGGAGCGCGACATGTGCGCCATCCTGCAGCAGGAACTGGGCCTGCAGCCGAGGCTGCGCCTGCTGCCAGCCGATGCCCTAAGCCTGCAGCTCAACGAGCTCAAGCCCCCTTCAGAGGCAGCTGCGTCACGCTTGGTTGTCGTCGGCAACCTGCCCTACCAGATCGCCTCGCCGCTTATCTTCCACTTCCTGGCACAGCGCACGCACATGCACCGGCTCGTCGTCATGGTGCAGCGGGAGGTTGCCGATCGCCTGCTGGCCCGGGTGGACAGCGCTGCGTACAGCGCGATGTCGGCCCAGGTCCAGATGCTGGCCCGGGTCGAGCTCGTCTGCCATGTCGGACGCCGCGCCTTCATCCCAGCCCCGCGCGTGGACTCGACGGTGGTAAGGCTCCTGCCCTTTGCGACAAGCGCCGAGCCGGTACGCGACCTAGCAAGCTATGCCGCAGTCGTTCGCGCCGGCTTTGCTCAGCGACGAAAGATGCTGCGCAA
>CAZVMD010000058.1:0-30060 GCA_964628555.1 uncultured Myxococcales bacterium
CCATGCAGGGCTGGTGGTGCGTGCTGCAAGCGACCACCCGGAACCCGGACGGCGACGCCGTGATGGTCGAGTTCACGGTAGAGCGCACTGCGCCAACCCCCACCACGATCCGGCAGTCGACCCTCTGGTTGACGCCCAGCGCACCCACCGCCGATGTGGTCGGCATCGCCCAGCTGTGCCTGGGCACCGGTGTGTACAAAGTCAAAGCGCGCGTGCGCGACAAAAAAGGGGGAGTCTCAGAGGAGTCTGGCTGGTCATCGTTCGTGGTTCCGCCCGTGCCGATGTGAGGTTCGAGGGGATCGGGTCGGCGACGATGCCGTCAAGAGCTCCGAGCTGACCACGGCGGAGCTCGACCAGGCGCGCGGCTATCGTCTGCTGGTGGGAGCACCGGCCTGGTTGCTTGGGGGCGGGGCGGCGCTGGTTGCGGGCAGCGCTTGCGGCGGCGCGACTCTCGCCACGTCTGCTCAGTCTCCCGATGGGCGATGATCCACCCAAATATCGCCTGAGATCTCGCGGACCTTGTGGTCCACAGCCAGTAGCGATTTGAATTGAATATGCACTCTGAACCACTGACTCCGGCTCTCTGCCAGCCAGAGTGGCCGCGGCAGCAGGGCCGGCGGGCTACTTGGCTCGCGGCCGGAGGTTTTCGCGCGCGGTATCCAGGCAGGCGCGGGCCGCGGCCTCGTCTTTGACAAAGGACAGCGGCGGCGGCTCGCCGGTGAGCAGCTCAATGGCTCGCTGCGTCAGGGTCACCATGGTGCGCACGACCAGACTGGCACCATAGATCGCGGTGTGACTGGGGAAGCTGCGCCGCTTGTTCTGCTCTAGCTGATAGCGACGGGCCTCCGCCGTCGTCGGCGATGCGTGGCGGGCATCGCCCAAAAAGAGGATGTAGCCATAGCGCTCGCCGACCCCATAGCCCAGCTCAAAGATCTGCACCAGCTCGTCGCGCTCTAGCGCGCCGACCGGACGCAGCCAGATGACATCCCCATCCACGCGAGCGTAGTGCTTGCCAATCCGCCGGAACGAGTCATCGACGCCCTCCGGTGGCTTCGGGGTGTCCCTGGAGCTCATTGCATCATCCCAGCACGGCGAGCTCTTTTCAGAAAGCCCCACTTCCGGCCAGCGCCGCCCTCGCAGCAGCGGTGCCGCAAGTCCACCCTGTAGTCAAGGCTGGGTGCTGGCGCGGCACGCTCGCGGCGCCCGGCTCCGCAGCCATAAAGAGGGAGTCGGGAGAGCAGCGCTATTCCGACACGCTCCGGGGTGTCTCGGCGAGCAGCGCCCGCACCAGGCGGCTCAGGATGGTGGTGTGGCTCTCCTCGGCGAAAGAGCGCAGCCGCTCGCTACCGCAGGGCGGGCTCAGCGCCCCCTCGACGGGACCGGTCTGCGGCAGGACCCGACCGCGCCGCGACTCGCAGGCAATCACGTCCAAGCGGCAGCTGGTGGTGACCCAGGTCTCACACTGGCGCAGAGGCTTATTTTCCAATCGATGATAGTTGCCTATGCCTAGCGCAACCGCTGATGCGCCCACAAAAGGGGCTCCAAAATAGGGAAAGAACTTGGGCGCGCCAAAGCCAAAGATCGGCGCCGCCGCCGTATACACCATAAGCCGCTCTAGCCCAGCTGGGCGCTGCCCCAGGAGCTCGTCCAGCGCGCGCAGCGCCAGCACCCCGCCCGACGAGTAGGCGACGACGATGACCCGCCGCGGCGGCGCCTGCTGCAGCAGGGCCAGAAAGCTCTTGCGCAGCGCGGCGACGTTTTGGGGCAGAGAGGCAAAGCGCGACCATTTATGAAAATAAAGCGGTATCTGCGTCTGCCAAAATAGATAGAACGGTTCGTAATATACGAACTCATCTTTCATATCGAAGCCCTGGACCAAAAGGAAGATCGGCACCGCTTCGTCATGCGGGCCGACCTCCGCACTCATCAAGGGCACTAGCGCCTCGGGGGCGGTCTTGATGTCGCTTATGGCCCCGCGCAGGATGCGGCGCTCAGCATCGGACAGGCGGGTGAAGAAGCGCTCGGCCACGGCCAGGTTGTGCGCCCGCTGCTCGTTGACCTGACGCTGGCTGAAGCCCAAAAACAGCGGCCGCCCGCCGGGCTCGCGGCCCGCAGCCAGCCCACTCGCCAATAGCGCTGCTACGCCCAGCAGCCGTCCCAGCCAGAGGGCGGATCGCGCAGGAAGGCGGCGGCGCTCTTTCGCTCGGATGGCAGGCCCCCACTGCCCGCGCTGCGACCGGCCCATCCCAGAACGCCAAGCGATCATGACCCAAGAGTCCTTGCTCTGTCCGCCGGCAGCCAGCCCCCGGGCCCAACTGCGGAGTGCCGTCATCATCGCATGGATCCACTTGTCGTTCGCGCCCCCGAGCGACCCAGTTCCACCCGCATGCGGGCCGGATGTTTGTAGACTTTTGCGTATGACGCGGCGCAGAACCGTCCTCACCGGGCTCGGCTTCGGCCTGGGCCTGCTTGTCCTGCTCTTGGTCGGGCTCGCCCCCGCCTGGCGGAACTATTACCTGCCGCGCGGCAGCGTGCGCATCCTCGAAGATCAGGTCTACATCCCCGGCAGCCGCCAGCCCAAGCATCAGCTGGATCTGTACCTGCCGACGAGTAAGCCCGGTCCATGGCCGGTGGTGGTGTTTGTGCATGGAGGCTACTGGCGCCCGCAGGATCGACGCATCCTGCAGCCGTTTACGGGCCTGCATGGGGCGGTCGGTGTCGCCCTGGCCAGCTCCGGCGTGGCCACTGCGGTGATCAGCTATCGCCAGTATCCCGAGGCCGCGACACTGGCCGACGCGCTGCAAGATGTCACTCGCGCTGTGTACTGGGTCCAGCACAACCTGCAGCCGCACGGTGGCGATCCGCGACGCCTCTACATCGTCGGACACTCTGCGGGTGGCTTGCTGACCGCGCTCTTGGCGCTGCAGCCGCAGCACCTGGAGCGCGTCGGCATCGCGCAAGGTCAGGTGCGCGGCTTCGCCTGCCTGGCTGGAGCCTACGATCTCAGCGGCTTGCTCGCCGGGCTCGACGCCGGGCTGGCCGAGCGCGTGCGTCGCTCGGCCCAAGATGATGTCGGCCTGCGACGCTTTTCCCCGCTAGTCAACCTGCGCCCCGATCATCCGCCGCTGCTGCTGGTCGTCGGGAGCCAGGAAGACCCCGTGCTGCTGGCGCAGCACCGGCAGCTGTCCGCGGGCCTACAGGGCCTCGGCGGCCCGTTTCACAGCGTCGAGGTGGCGGGAGAGGATCACATGGACTTGGTCATGCACCTTTCCCGAAAAGACGATCGCGTGCGGTCCGAGCTCCTGAGCTTTATCCAGCGTCATCCATAGAGCTAGCCGAGCTACTTGATTTGAGTCTCTGATTATCTAACCAATCGGTAAATGATCAGCTTGGTCTGTCTTCGCGGCGCGCTCGGCGATACCTTCTCCGCATGCTCCACATCGGCATCCTGGCCCACTCCGCCGACGGCTCGGCGCTCTGCTATTTAGAAATGGTGCGCGAAAGTGCGCGCCGGCTCGGCGATCATCTGCACCCCGAGATCACGCTGTCGCTCCTGCCCATGGGTCCGACGCTGCCCTGGTGGGAGGCAAACGCTCTGCCCCAGATCAGCGCCTACCTGCGGGCCACTGCCGAGCGGCTTGCCAGGGCGGGCTGCGACTTCTTCGTCTGCCCTGACAACACCGCCCACCTCGCGCTCGAAGCCACGACCCAGCCCTATCCCCTGCCCGGCCTGCATATCGCCGACATCGTCGCGCGTCGAGCGCGGGCCGAGGGACGGCAGCGGGTCGGTCTGCTGGGCACGCGCTACACCATGGAGGGCGCAACCTACGCCCAGGCTTTCGCGCGCCACGGCGTTGAGCTTCGGACACCGGGCCCGGCCGATCGCGCGCTGCTCAATCGCCTGATCTTCGATGAGCTATGCCACGGCGTCTTCCAGGACGCGACCCGCGCCATCTTTCTGCGCGTGACGCAGGAGCTGAAGGAAGCGGGCTGCGATGCGGTCGCGCTGAGCTGCACCGAGATCCCCATCCTCATCAGCAACGAGATCTCGCCGCTGCCCACCTTGGACTCGACGCGCTTGCTGGCCCATGCCGCCGTCGCGGTGGCCAGCGGGCAGGAGCCGCTGCCGACCTGGCGTGGCGGTCCGCTATAGCGCGGACCTTCGCGCACTCAGCGCGGGCTAGTTCAGCGCGCCAATGCTCGTCCACGCTTTTATTTTACTTGCCGGTTATCTAACCCTTGGGTAAAGGATCGGCATGGTTTCTGACCTGTCGACCCTGTTTGCCGCGCTGGCCGATCCGACGCGCCGCGCCATCCTGGCCCGGCTGTCGACCGGCGACGCGCCGGTAAAGGATCTGGTAGAGCCCTTCGGGCTCTCTGGCCCGGCGATCACCAAGCACCTCAAGGTCCTGCAAAACGCTGGGCTGATCTCGCGCAGCCGAGAAGGGCAGCAGCGGCCGTGCCGGCTGGAGCCGCAGGCCCTCGCCCCGGCCGCCGACTGGATCGACCAGTACCGCTCGATGTGGGAAGACCGCTTCGATCGCCTCGATGCCTATCTGCAGAGCATCGCGCCCAAGCCCAGGAAAGCCGCCGCGCGGCCCCGACGAGCACCGCAGGCGAAGGCGACGCCGACCCAGCAAAAGACGGCGAAGAAGCCAACGCTGCAGAACAAGAGCGCGCAGAGGAAAACCGCGGGGCAGAGACGCGCGGAGCACAAGGCCGCCAAGCAGAAGGCCGCCAAGCAAAAAAACACCAAGCGGGCGAAGGCCCAGAAGCTGGCAGGAGGACGACATGGCCACAGGAAGTAGCGCAAACGAGATCCGCATCACCCGCGTGTACGACGCGCCGGCGCGCGCGGTATGGGACGCCTGGACCGAGCCCGAGCAGGTGGCGAAGTGGTGGGGGCCGCGCGGCTTCACGCTGACCAGCCACAAAAAAGATCTGCGGCCCGGCGGCAGCTGGCACTACACCATGCATGGCCCCGACGGTGTCGATTACCCCAACGTCACCCACTACTACGAGGTCGAGCCGTACCGACGGCTGGTCTACGATCACGGCGCCACCTTCGATCGTCCGCCGCTGTTCCGCGTCACCGTCACTTTCAGCGAAACCGACGGTCGGACAACGATGGAGATGGTCTCGACGCTGCCGACACCCGAGGCTGCGGCCGACATGCGACGCTTCATCAAGAAGGCGGGCGGCTACGCGACCTGGGATCGGCTGGCTGAACACCTGGGCGAAGCGGCGACGGGCCGGCCGAGCTTCGTCATCAACCGCGTCTTTTCGGCCCCCATCGACCGCGTCTTTGCGATGTGGACCCAGCCGCAGCACTTGGTGCTGTGGCTGCCGCCGCCGGGTACCACGATGCGCTTTCTCCGCGCCGAGATCGCGGCGGGCAAGTCCTCGCTGTTCGCGATCAGCGGGCCGCAGGGCACGATGTACGGACGCGCTGAGTACCTGGCGATCGAGCCGCCGCGCCGCATCGTCTATCTGCAGCGCTTTGTCGATGAGCACGAGGCGCCGACCGCCGCTCCCTTTACCGCCGTCTGGCCAGCGACGCTGTGTACGACGGTGCTGCTGTCCGAAGAGAGCTCGGAGCGCACGCGGGTCACGGTCACCACCACGGCCCATGGCGAGACGACGCCGGCCGAGCTAGCCGCCTTGGTCGCTGAGCGGGCGGGCATGACGCAGGGCTGGAACAGCACGTTTGACGCGCTCGACGCGCTGCTCGGCGCGCTGGGGCCCTCGGGAGGGCAGCCGCTTTATCACGGCACCAAGGCTGAGCTTAGGCCGGGCGATCAGCTCGAAGCCGGTCGCCCATCGAACTACGGCCAGCGCAAGAACGCCGCGTTTGTCTACCTCACCGCCACGCTGGATGCCGCCACCTGGGGGGCCGAGCTCGCACTGGGTGATGGCCGCGGACGCATCTACATCGTCGAGCCGACCGGCCCCCTGCAGGACGACCCGAACCTGACCGACAAGAAGTTCCCCGGCAACCCAACGCGCTCGTACCGCACACGCGCCCCGCTTCGCGTTGTTGGCGAGGTGGCAGACTGGCAGGGGCACGCGCCAGAGCAGCTACAGACGATGCGCGACCACCTTGCCCGACTGGCCGCGCAGGGGATCGAGGCCATCGAGGAGTAGTCGCGCTGGGCCAGGCTGCCGCCGCGGCTGCCCCTACTTGGCGCGGTACGTCGCGATGCGCGTCTGCAGCAGGGTGCGTCGCGCATCGTAGGCCGCCAGGATGGCATCGGCCCGCGAGCCGACAACGGTGCGGGCCACGGCGCAGTCGGCAGCCCCAGCGTTAAAGCGCAGAAGCTCGGTCATCGCGGCGCAGATCTCCGGCCGGGTCAAAAGCCCCTGCAGCGTCGTCTTGACCTTGTCGAGCGCGGCCACCATGCGGGCCCGGGTGAGCTGATTGGCGAGCGACTCTTCGAGCTTGGTGACGAACTGGCTGTACACCACAGCGTCGGGCAGGATCTTGAAGTCGAGGCGGGCTTCGGCGCAGTAGGCCATGCCGTTGGCATCCACCCAGGCATTGGCGCCGCCCGAGTGGCAGGCGGTGTAGCCCTCGGGATCCCAGGCCATAAAGCGATACATCTCTGACGTAGCCCCAAGGCCATCGGCCTGCTCGCTGCCGGTAATGAACATCTCGTCAATATAGTCACCCGACTGCAGAACAGACTGGTTGGCGAGGTATCGCAGGTACTGGTCATAGTCCATCTGTTCCCGCAGAGCGCTCACCAGGGAATTGCCGCTAAGCGGTGCAATTTTGGTCATAAATGCCTGGTAACGATTAGCGGGGGCCAGCAGGTCGTCATTGTCAGAATAGAGCACCTCAAATGTATCCTTGCCAGCCGCTGGGTATTGTCGCCGCATGACCGTGGTAGCTCGGGCAGTATCACGGACCAGCTCTTCGCGCGTCTTTTCGGTAAGGATATAGATTCCCTGTGTTCGGCCATCGATAATCAGCTCGACGAATCGCCATTTAGAATTAAACAGGTCATCACCAAGCAGCGTATAGACCGTTGGGGCATACACATATGCCGGATCATCGCACATCGAAATCAAGGAAAATTCATCACTGGCCGAGTCGGGTAGCAGATAGCGATTGGAGCCTTCTAGCTGAAACGTATAGCCGTGGCGGGCACAGCTAAGCGAGGACTGCCCGCGCAGGTGGGCGGTGGCCAGGATCGTCGGCTGCCCCGGCGCCAGGCGAATGCCGGTCTGGAAGTCGCTCTTGGCCAGCACCAGGTCGTAGTTGGGTCCCGACTGCGTGGCGCGGGTGCGGGCGTCGTGCGCGGCCCGCTGCGTCGCGTCGAACACGAATTCAATGACCGGGGTATAGGCCCGCTTGGCCGAGTCAATGCTGTCGACGCTGCAGGCCGCACCTAGCTCCTCGGGCAGGGTGGCGGGCAGGCTGGTCTCTAGCTCACCGAGGAGGCCGCTGACCCCCAGCTTGGCGCTCAGCTTGGCCTCGCCAGCGCAGGTCGCCACCTTGTAGAAGGCCCGCTGGCGGGCTGCGTCAATCGCCATAGAGGCGGTGGCCAAGCCCATATCATTCGGGTTTACCGCCATGACATAGGCCTGTGGATAATCGACATAAACCAGCTTGGGATCGCGGGTCAGGACGACGACACTGCGCATCACATCGGGACCGCCGCCACCCACGTTTTCGGTGTCGCTGACCACCGGGCCGATGGCCTGCAGCAGCGGCAGCGGATTCGCATCGCCATCACTGCCGTTCTGATAGCGCTGCAGTGCTTCGTTTAGCTCGGAGCGGTCGCTGAGAAAATTGGCAAATACCTGAATGCTGCTGCCATAGCGATAAAGGGCAATGCGCTCACTGACCGGGCGGCTGGCAACAAAGCTACTGATCGCCCCGATCGTCGCTGCACGCTCCATCGCCGTCGCTGAAGGCGGCAGCAGGATGGCCGTGTAGCCCGGTGGCAGCGTCAGCGGCTGCACCTTCTGCACAAGCGGGCTGCCATCCGCCGGCTTGACGCTGACTCGGCTCGACAGCTCGTCGGCGAAGGGCGCGGCGGTGGCTCGGTTCAGGATGCCGACGGTCAGCTCCCGCCCGCCCCCCGGCCAGCGGGCCGCCCGCAGCTGCATGTAGCGCGCCGTCTCGGGCGGCGGTGGCGGCGGCGGCGGCGGCGGATCCGGCAGCAGCTGCGCATCGGGGTTTTCAGCCGTACAAGCGGCCTCGCTCAACAACAAACCCAGACAGCACAGCGCTTGCAAGGAGAGGGTCTGCGAAATAAATCCACCCATCTGGCGCCGAATCGAATTTAACATTATGACTACCTTGTTAGGTGATGTTAAGCAAAACGCTGAGATGACTTACCAGCGTATGGCACGAACCTCACTGCGGCCCCCCCTGGGCAACCCATGAAAAACAGACTCGCTGACGCCCAAGAGCAGATCAATTATGGGACAGTGACCGTTGGAAACAACCTTTTCTTGCGCCCCCTGAGCGTTGAGCAGTCGATAGCCACATTCAGTAATTTTCCGACTCTGTGAATCCTCAGAGAAATCACAAGCATAGCGTCATAGGAAGCCGCAGCGATTACGCCAGCCGTTGCCCTTACATCAACCTCTACCGGATGATAGGTCAGCACGCGTCGGTTCGACGCGCTAAGGAGAGTCTATGAGTCGTGACTATGCTTATGCTCCCACACGCTTCGCCGCCTGGTTTGCCGCTCTCAGCCTCTGCGCCGCGTGCAGCGGCGGCAACCCCGACTACACGCTGCCGCCCCCGCCCGACGTTCCCCCCCCCGCCGATCCCTGCCAGGCGCTGGCCTGCCAGAACGGCGGCACCTGTCACAGCGACGGAGTGAGCGCCGCCTGCGACTGTCCGAGCGGCTTTAGCGGTGGGCAGTGCGAAGTGAACATCAACGACTGCCCAGCCGATGCCTGCGACAACGGCGGCACCTGCGTCGATGGCGTGGGTAGCTGGGCCTGCGCCTGCCCGGCTGGCTTCGCCGGCGAGCGCTGCGAGATCGACCTCGATCTGCGCCTGACCGTGCCGCGTCGCATGCCCAACGACAAGTCGCTGACCGTGCGCGCCGAGATGCTCGATCCGGCCACCGGCAGCATCGTTACCGACGGCTGCTTCGACACGCTGGGCAACGTCACCATCACCCGCCAGAGCGACGGCGCGGTGCTGCCGATCACCGTCACGGTGTTCGACGATCACCTGCCGGTGCCGGATGACTCGATGCGCTTTTATCACGGCGTGGGCAGCACCTCGCTGACCCTAGATGGTGGCGCCGCCGCCCCTGCCGGCGAGTACTGGGTAACGGTCACGGTGGGCCAGCGCACCGCCCGCCGCCGCCTGACCGTCGAGTCAAGCCCAACCTTCCGCGTCATGCCGGCCACGCTAAGCGGCGCCGACCTAGTCTGGGGACCCAATGAGAACATCCGCCTGACCTCGCACCAGACGACGGTGCCGGCCGGTGAGACGCTGACCATCCATCCCGGCACGCTGGTCATGATTGACACCACTGGCGGCTTGGAAGACGGCACCCTGCTTGTAGTAAACGGCAAGCTGGAAGCCAAGGGCACGATCGAGCAGCCGGTGCACTTCTTCTCGACGCGCGGCGCGGCCGCCATGACCCACACCGTCTCCGGCTCCTCGCTGTCCAATCCCAACGCCTGGCGCGGCATCTTCTTTTACGGCGACCAGACCTCGACGATGGACTACGTGGTGCTGACTGGGGCGGGCAACGGCTCGATCGTCAGCCACCCGCGGCCGCCGATCCTCAACCTGTTTGGCACGCACAGCCTGACGGTGCAGGACAGCGTGCTGACCGATGCCACCGGCATGATGTTTCAGAGCCCGGGCACCGGCACGACGACGATTCGCCGCAGCCTGGTGTCGCGGGTCGGCATCGGCGCCGAGTTCCTGTCGAGCGGCAACACCGTGCTGATCGAAGATAGCTGGTGGACCTCGATCGGCCGCGGGCCGACGACTCCGCTGCGCTACGACGGCGACGGCATCCACGTCGATGGGGCGGCCTCCAAGCAGACCATCCGCCGCTCGTTCGTGGTCGACATCGGCGATGACGCCATCGATCACTCAAACTCGACGTTTACGCTCGAAGACACCGTCATCCATGACGCCGCGGACAAGGCGATCAGCATGACCAACGGCCTGGCGACGATCAAAAACTCGCTGATCTATCGCACCGGCTCCGGCGTGCGCGGCACGGCGCGCATCTACAACAGCACCATCGCCTCGCCCTCGCCAATTCAGACGCCGCAGGTGCTGGTCGATAGCATCATCTGGCCTTACGGTGTAAGTAGCTGCGCTGGTGACGTCCACCACTCGCTGCTCGGCAGTGGCTCGGACCTCAGCTGCGGCATCGGCAACATGTCGATCGATCCGCAGTTCCAGGACCCCAACCGCTGCGACTACCGACTGGCCAATGGCTCGCCGGCCCTCACCGCCTCGTCCACCGGCGGCCGCCTCGGCTACTCGCGCTAGTCCTTGCCCTGCCCCACTCTGCCTCGCCGCGCTGCCCCCCCCGCCATCAGCCCTGGCCGTTCTCGGCTTCGCGCTACGCCGCGGGGCCGGGGATGATGACGATCGGCGAGCGCCGCGGACTGCTCAAGGCCAGCTCAGGCGCGCGCGCGGGCAGGCAGCGCAGCTTGTGGCCAAGCAGCATCTCGGCCCAGCGCAGGCTCTTGGGGGCCGGCAGCACGACGCCATTTAGCTTCATCGGTGCCACGGGCGCATAACCCAGGAGCTCGCGCAGTCGCTGCTCTAGCGTGAACAGCACCGCGACCACGCGCCGATAGGTCAGAAAGTAGCCGGCCAAGCAGCCAGCGACCGGCGCCCGACGCGCCTCATCCACAAGCTGCAGAGCTCCCTCGTCGAGCGTCAAGAGCTCCGAGAGCTTCGCCGACGTCATCGCGAAGGCAGGGTCCGGCGCTCCGCCGCTGCGCAGCAGGTCGGCGAGCTCGGCGCTGCCAGGTACGGCTAGCGGAACCGCGGCCGCAGCGTGCGGCCACTGTGCGGGACGAGTCGGCTCAGCGAGCTCGCCGAGTCGGCGATCGAGCTCGCGGCGGACAATCTCGGTGCGGGGCTGCAGCACCTGCCGGTGCAAGAGCTCGCGCAGTAGGTGGCGCTCGCTGGCGGCGTCAAATAGCTCCCATGCGATGCTCAAGCCGACCTGCTGCGCCAGGGCGGTGGCCAGCTCAGACCGACTGCTCAGCTTGGACGTCGGCGGAGGCGAGGCGGCACCCTGCAAGAGCGCCTCGCTCACTCGACCCAGCAGATGCGGTGGCCCGGCGCAGACCTCGCTCTCGCCAATCAGCGCGCGCGTCTCCTTAACAAAGCGCAGCAGGCTGGCCACGCTGACCTCATGCTGCTCGCCTTGCGCTTGTCGCGCGAGGAGCTCGCGGACCACGCCAAAGTAGCCCGCCGCCAGCTTGTGCCCGACGGCAGTTCGGGCCGGAACCGGCGGCACGATGTCGCGGCACTTGAGCACATGCACCGCCGGGCCGGCGAGCTGATCGAGCACCACGATAAGGACCCGCTGCCACGTCTGCGCATCACCGGGCAGAGCCGCAGCGAAGGCGCGGATGTCAGAAAGAACGGAATCCAGATGCTTGGTGATCTGGGCCAGCGCCGACACGTTCATCGGCTTGCCCTGCCGCTCGTCGTGATAGGGGCAGCCCTTGAGCTCCATCACCACGCCCTGCTTGACCAGGCTCGGGGCGCGGCGCTCGCTGACCGGCCGCCCCTCGTCATCAAGGAGCTCATCCAGCCCATAGATCAGCGCGCTGAGCGCCCAGGGCTCCTGTTTCAAGGCAGCGCTGAGCAGGCTTGGCGCAGGCATGGCTTCATTTTATCCAAAGCACCGCTCGGCGGCGGCGAAGGCGGGTGATGATTGGCCAATTCCGCGATACGATTGCGCAGACGTCGTTCTATGAAGGCACTCTCCGTCAATCTCGGTGCAGTCCGCACGGTAGAAATCAAAGGCCGCCTGACGGACACCAGCATCTTCAAGGTTTCCGTCGCTGGCCCGCATCGCGTCGGTGTTTATGGCATCGAAGGGGACGCGCGCGTCGATCCGCGCAAGCAGTTCGGCGAAGCGAACCACGCGGTCTACGCCTATCCCTACGAACACTATGGCTTCTGGCAGCAGCAGCTCGGCCGGGGGCCGTTCCCACCTGGCCAGTTCGGCGAGAACCTGACCACCTTGGGGCTGCTGGAGACCGAGGTCCGCATCGGCGATGTCCTGCGCTGTGGCTCTGTGGTGATGCAGGTGAAGCACCCACGCATCCCGTGCCGCAAGCTGAATGCATGTATGGAACAGAACATCGCTCGCGCCTTCCTTGAGAGCCGGCGCCTGGGCTTCTATCTGCGCGTCTGCGAGCCGGGTCAGCTACAGGCCGGCGATGACATCTCGCTGCTCGATCGCGACGAGTCTTCACCGACCATGGATGACTTCATCCGCATCTCGCAGATCGACTACTGGGACGCCGACGGGCTGGCGCGACTGCTGCGAGCCCGCGATCTGGTCCCCGGCTGGCAGGAGGTCCTGCAAGAAAAGCTGGAGCGCGCGCGGAGTGCGGAAGGCTGGTTCGGTCAGCGCGAGCTCGAAGTCATCCGCCGCGATGACGAAGAGCATGGCTTCTGCTCCTACGAGCTGCGCTGCGCACGCGGTCTGCCGCTGCCGCGCTTTTTCGCTGGCCAGCAGCTCTTGGTGGCGCCCAGGGGCTCATCCAGTCAGGACGTGGTGCGCCGACCGCTTCTGCTGTCGAGTGATCCGCAGCGCACAGCCAGCTACCGCGTAACGACGCTGGCCGCGGAGGAGCCGCTGACCGTCGGTGACTGCATTCGCGCGGCCGCACCGCGTGGCACCTTCGGTCTGCGCGGCGTCTCAGCGAGCGCGAGCCGCCTGCGCATGGTCTCCGCCGGCCTCGGTCTAGCTCCACTGCTCAGCATGCTCTACGAGCTGAGCCGGCAGGCCGCGCCGCCGCCTATCCACCTGATCCAGGTCGGCCGCGACTATCCACGCCGCTTGTGGGACGAGCTGCAGCAGCTTGCCGGTCGCATGCCCACGCTGCATGTCGAACGCGCCGAGCGCGCCGCCACGTTCTTGGCCGCTCTGGAGCCGAGTGCACACACCGCGACGCTTCTGGCCGGCCCGAGCGCCGCTATCGAAGAGGTCGAGACGCGCCTGCGGGCCCAAAGCTCCCTGCAGGAGAGGGGGCTGCTGCAGGTGCTGGCGCTGCGCAGGCCCGAGCCGCCGGCCGAGCTGGCAGGAGCGCTGGCCACGCCCTAGGCCGGAGCGCATCGTCGCAGGCTGCGCATCTTTAGCGAATGCTCGAAGCAAGCGGAAAGCAGGACCCAAGCCTCAGCAGTAATGCTTGTCGGGCCTGCCCCGCGTCGGCTACGATGAGACCGCGCGATCCTCATGTCTCCGTCGCACTCTTGCCCTAGGTCAATCGATCTATCCTCCGGCCAGCTGCTCGCGCTGCTTGCGCTGCTGTTCGGGCTCTGCCTGGCGGGGGCACCGCAGGTAGCGCAGGCCGCGGATGAGCCCCTGGTCGCTGACCTCTGTCTGAGTGACGAGGAGTGCAAGCAGCACTACGACACCGCCCGCAGCTTGTCGCAGGCCGAGCAGTACGAAGCGGCGCTGGTCGAGTACCAGCGCGCCTATGCCCGCAAGCCTGCCCCGTGGCTGCTGATCAACATCGGCCGCATGCAGCAGAAGATGGGGCGCGACGAAGAAGCCATGGTCAGCTTCGACCGCTACCTGGCGCTGGACAACCAGTCGGCAGACCTCCGGCCGCGGGTGCAGGCCTATCGCATGGAAGTGGCACAGCGACTGTCCGACAAGCAGAGGCAGGTCCGCGACGCGGCGCTGGAAGCCGCCGAGCGCAAGCTGGCGCAGCAGACACCGAAAGAAGAGCCGCCGCGCAAGCTGCCGATCTACAAGCGCTGGTGGTTCTGGGCGATTGTCGGCGGAGGGGTGGCGGTCGTCGCCGCAACCGGTGTAGCGGTCGGGCTGGCGACGCAGCCGCGCGAGCCCACCGTTCCCGACGGCGTGATGACGCTGGATGTGAAGTTCTAAGCGCTCGATTTTTCTGCCAGGCGCGGGCTGCGCAAGGAAGGTTGTTCATGACGCGAACCCGGTCGCTATGGATGTTGGCGACGCTGATCTTTGGCCTCGCGCTGTCCGGCAGCTGCTCGCCCCCCGAGCACATCGTGGTGCTGGTGACGGTCAGCAACGTGCCGATGAGCGCGCAGTCACTGGGCGTGGCGGTGCTGCTCAATGGCAAGCCGGCGATGGCCAGCTTCTCGGTCACCGGCAACCTCGGCAGCTTCGCCCTGCGACTTGAAAATCGCGAGGACCAGCGCGGCGCTCTGCAGGTCCAGGTCAGCAGCCTGGCGGCCGACGGCTGCAAGATGCGCGAGGGATCTACCAACGTGAACACGGCAACCGGCGCGGTCAGCTATGCCGCTGAGGTAGCGCAGGTCGACGTCGATTCGATGGGCCGGCACAAGTGCACGCTGACCCTGAAGGTCGAGGGCCAGGGCACCGTCACCGCCAGCGAGTCGGGGATTCAGCAGAGCTGTACCGGCACTTTCCCAGGTCAGGTGATCTGCACGCAGGACTATCTGCGCGGCGCGACGGTCAGCGTGTCCACCGACGACTCTGTGCGTTCCTTCGCGCAAGACTTTGGCGGCGACTGCGCGGGCTCGGCGAGCTCGCCCTGCAGCCTTGTGATGCAGAAGCCCATGCAGGTAAGCACCACGTTCCTGCCGCGCGTCTGTAGCCCGGCAGGCTGGTGCTGGATGCGGCCGCTACCGCAGGGCGATACGATCTTGGGCTCCACCCCGATCGGCAGTGACAGCGTCATCGGGGTGGGCAACCATGGCTCGATCATCCAGTGCAAAAGTGGCCAGTCCTCCTGCCTACCGCTGCCCTCCGGCGTAGCCAGCAATCTGAACACCGCCTGGGCCGTGGATGACAACACCTTTTATGCGGCTGGCGACTCGGGAGCCGTGCTGCGCTGCAGCCTGAGCAGCCGCTCGTGTCAGACGCTGTCGACGATGGGCACCAGCGAAAGCCTAAATGCCATCTGGGGTAGCGATGCCAGTCATGTCTACATCGCCGGCACTACCGGCACGATCTTGCGCTGTGGCGCCAGCAGCACAAGCTGCACCCCCCTGGCCAGCGGCACGCAAGAGTGGCTGTACAGCGTCTGGGGCAGCGATGCCAACAACATCTATGTCGTTGGCGAAAAAGGAACCGTGCTGCGCTGCAGCGATAGCTCGACAAGCTGCACGGTGCTCAGCACTGGGACCAGCAACAACCTCGGTCGAGTCTGGGGCAGCGACGCCAGCAACGTCTACGCCGTCGGCTTCGCCGGCACCATCTTGCGCTGCCAGGCCGGCTCAACGGGCTGCATAGGGCTGGGGGGTGGCGTCCGCTCGACCATGCGCGACATCTGGGGCAGCGATGCCGGCCACGTCTATGCGGTCGGGGACGCCGGTGAGATTCATCGCTGCAGCGCTGGCTCAGCGAGCTGCACACCGCTGAACAGCGGAACCGGCGTGCCGCTGTACCGCGTCTGGGGCAGCCGAGCGGATCAGGTCTACGCGGTGGGCCAAAGCGGCGTCATCGTGCGCTGTGCGGCCGGCAGTGATAGCTGCGCTCAGCAGTCAACGAACAGCTCACTGAGCCTGACCGCGATCAGCGGCTCTGACCCCAATAACGTAGTCGCTTTCGGGCAAGGCGGTGGAGCCTGGCGCTGCTCTGCCGCCAGCAGCAGCTGCGCGGCGCTCTCAGCAGCCACCACCGCTCGCCTGAACGGCCTGTGGGGTAACGACGCCGAGAACGTCTATGCCGCCGGTGGCAGCGGAGCGATTGTTCGCTGCTCGGGCAAGACCAGCCGCTGTGTCGCGCTGGCATCCCCGGTCACTGCCGATCTGAATGACATCTGGGGCACCGGCTCCAAGGACGTCTTCGCGGTCGGCAGGAACGGGACCGGCGTGCGCTGTAGCGCAGGCTCCAACAGCTGCACGGCATTTACTACCGGCATCAGCAGCGACATCCGCAAGATCGGCGGTGTCGATAGCAACAACATCTATCTGGTAGGCAACAGCGGGGCCCTGGTGCGCTGCAGCGTGGTGGGCATCAACATCAGCTGCTCCAATCTGATGGGAGCTCCCGCGACGCTGCTCAACGATGTCTGGGGGGCCAATGCCAGCAACGTCTTCGTGGTGGGCAACAGTGGCACCATCCTCCGCTGCGGCAGCGGCAGCTCTATGTGCACCCTGCTAAGCACCGCCATCACCGAGAACTTGTTGGCTGTGTGGGGTAGCTCCGCCGACGAGGTGTATGCCGTTGGAACGATGGGCACGGTGATGCGCTGCGACAGCATCCAGCCTTTCTGTACCAAGCTGACCACCGACACGACCGATTCCTTGAGCGCGGTGTGGGGCAGCGATGCGGCCCATGTGTATGTCACCGGCGGAACTCAAATGGTCCGCTGCGCTTCCGGGGCCAACACCTGCACGGCGACCAAGATTCCCATTGCCCCGGTCTCGCTCTGGGGCAGCGATGCCGAGCACGTCTATGCCATCGGCTATTCCAGCCTGCGCTGCGCCGCCAGCACCCAGTCATGCGTCCAGGAATCGACCGGGACCGAGAACAACCTGCGCCGCGTCTGGGGCCTTGATGGCAACAACGTCTACGCCATCGGCGAATTCGGAAGCATCTTGCGTCGCGCGCCTTAGCCATCGACTATCCGCTGCGATAACCGGGCCGTGCAGCTCGGCGAAACAGTCGCTCGCCTACCATGCTCATCGGCCCCGAAGGAAACCCATGCTGCCCCATCCGCGCTTGATCACCTGGCCGCTGCTCTGTGTGCTTTCGGGATGTCAGACGTCTAGCTGGACCCAGCCCGGTCCGGGCGACCCAGCCGGTGCCAGTGGTGATGGCGGAGCTGCCGATGCGCAGCCTGCCGCCGAGCCCGTCGAGGTGTCGGTGATGGCGCTGAACCTGCACTGCCTCAAGCTGGAGGGGACTCCTTTTTCCAGCAACCCGGCCCGCATGGCAGCAGTCGCCGATGCCGTGGCAGCCGAGGGCATCGCCGCTCTGGCCCTGCAGGAGGTCTGCAAGAACACGCGTGAGGACGCGATGGCGCTGCTCCTCCCTGAGCTGCAGCGCGCGACCGGCACAGAGTGGAGCGGGCGGTGGATCAAGGTCCACGATGCCTGGGTGGGGACGCCGGATCAGGCCGAGGAAGGCATCGCCGTCCTGGCCCGCGGCGCGACGAGCAACCCACAAGAGATCGTCTATGCAGCGCAAGCCGGGCTGCTGCGCAAGTCACTGGGGCTGACGCTATCGAGCCTGTACGATCTGCGGCTATTCACCGTGCACCTGGAGGTCTCCGATGCGCAGGCGCGAGCCAAGCAGGCGCGCGAGACCGCGCCCTTTGCGGTGACGACGGCTGACCCCAACCTCGACATCGTAGTGGCTGGCGACTTCAACGATATCGAGAGCTCAGCGGCCTACAGCGCGATGACGGCGTACGACTTCGCCGACTTCTCTCGCGGGCTGTCTACGACGCGCATCGATCACGTCTTCGTGCATCGCGGAGCAGCCTGGGAGCTGCGCTCAAATCAGCTCATTCTCGACGGAACCAAGTATCCCAGAGTCACCGATCATCCAGGTGGTGTGGTGGCGAAGCTGCGGCAGCGGCCAGCCCCCAGCGCGGTGCGTACGCGCTTCTTGGTGTCGCAGGATGTTGGCCTGGGCAACCAGCTCTACCTGCGCGGCGGCAGCGCTCCCCTGTCCTGGTCGTGGGGCTACAAGGCCGTCAACGTGACGCCTCCTATGACCTGGAAGCTCGTCCTTACTGGCTACGCGCAGGCAGAAGCCTTCGAGTACAAGTGGCTGCGCAACGATCAAGACTGGCAGCTCGGAGCCAACGAGAGCGGAGCAGGCGGGCGCGATAACCCGGCGCAGCCTCGCTTCTGATCGCGTGCAGGCCCGTCGGGCGGCCGGCGGAGCGAGAGCCGCTGTGTAGGCCGCGTGCTGGCGCCGCTATTCGATCACCGGCACTTCAGAGCCGCTCTTAGCCGGGCGCGCCTCTGGCTGGCTGGCCGGCTGACTTGTCCCGGTCTCACCCGCGCTCTTGCTCCGTCCTGCTGGCTTGGTGACATCGCGAGCCGCGCCCTTTTTGCCCGGCCGGCCCACGACGCGCTGCAGCACTTCCTGTCGCGACACGTTGGCATCGCGCTCGACGGAGATCACGCGGTCGGCATAGCCGGCGAGCTCAAGCCGGAGCTGCTGCTGGCCCGACTCAGCCGGCAGCTCGATGCGCAGCGGTGTCTTGCCCAGCGACTTGCCAGTCGCCACCTCGATCACGTCCGAGCCGAGCGGCGTGGTCTCGATCGACCAGCGAACCTTGCGCAAAACGGGCGCGACAGCCGCTGGCTCCACTCGCCCGGCCTCGCTGCCGATCTGCAGCGGTGGCGCCGGTGGACGGACGGAGCCGCCACCTGGCCCGCGCCCAAGCCACAGCGCCGTCCCGCCCGAGAGCACCAGCACCGCCGCTACGCTGGCGGCCACCGCACCGCGCTTGCCGATGCGCCGATTCAGGGACTGCCCCGCCACCGCGCCCGTTGGACGCTCGGTCGGAGCATCGAGCCCCGAAGGCGACGCCGGGGCCGGAGTAATCGCGGCCGAAGACACCCGACGAGGCCGCGCTGGTCGCGGCAGCGCCTCGGCCTGCTGATGCAGCTGCTCGGCCACCTGCGCCATGTCCGGGCGCTGCTCGCGATCCTTGCGCAGCATGCTGTGCACAAGCTCGGCAAACGCCGCTGGCAGCGTCGGCACCGCGTCCACAAGAGGAGCCGCGTCTTTGAACATGTGCTGCCCCATCAGCGGCGCCAAGCCCGGCCCCTGAAACGGCAGCTGCCCAGTCAGCATCTCGTAGAGCATGATGCCCAGCGAATAGACATCGGCCTTGGCGTTGACGCCCTTGGCTTCGTCCCACTGCTCGGGAGACATGTAGTACGGCGTGCCGATCGACGTCCCGGTCTTGGTATTGGCCCGCCCGCCCGCTCCCTCCAGCAGCTTGGCAATACCAAAGTCCAGCAGCTTGGTCCGCTCGCCCCCCGCCACATGCGGATCGGGCACGATCATCACGTTTTCAGGCTTAAGGTCCCGGTGAATAATCCCTTTTTCGTGCGCTGCGGCGAGCGAGTCGGCGATCTGAAAGCCGAGCAGCGCGACCTCGCCGGGCGGCAGGGCTCCCTCCTGCTGCTTGATGCGCTTGTCGAGGGTCTCGCCCTTTAGCAGCTCCATCACCAGATAGGCCGTGCCTTCCTCGGTGCGGCCGTGATCCGAGATCTGCACCAAGCCGGGATGGTCGACGCGATTGACGGCGCGCGCTTCGTTAAAGAAGCGCTGCGCATAGTCCGGGTCGCTGGCGTACTGGGCGTGCAGGACCTTTAACGCGACGCGACGCTCAATGGCCGGATTCATCGCTTCAAAGACCGCACCCATCCCGCCTTCTCCCAGCTTGCGGAGCACTTGGTAGGGACCGAAGGTCGTGGGCGGACTCCCCATGGAGGTCACTATACCGCGTCGCCTGTCCACCGGGAAAGCCACCAAGCGCCCGAGTGACGACAGGGCAGACATGTCGGTGACCTAGCGCCGGCTGCCAGCCCACAGTCAGCACTTGGCGGCAACTCGGCGGCAACTGGCGGCGTCAGTCTGTAGATAATTGGATGAAGCTTTTGTCAGCTAGGGGGTGAAATGGCGGGCAACGATCAGACCGCGGCACCGGGGACTGCCCCGGGTCTGCAGACGCAAGCCAAGACGCAGGTGCCTGCCGCGCCGACAGCGGGGATGCCAGCGCCGATGCCGACGCTGCCGCTCTTCCCGGGGCCTTTCGGGCCGATGAGTCTGATGTCGCAGGATGCCTCGCCGCTGTGGCCGGGGGCGGTCTCGCCGCTGTTCCCGCATGCCCCATCGCCCCTGCCCTTCCCCTATCCCTTTATGGCCCCGCCCAGCCTGACGCCGCCGCAGACGGCACCGGCCACGCCGACGCAGGCGCCAGCCACTGCCACGCCCACCGCGGTCCAGGGTCCGGCAACGCCGGCCGCGATGACTCCCGGAGCGCCGCAGCCCGTCGAGCCAGAGCCCGATCCGAAGAAGATCTCGGCCGCCGCCAACTCGCTGTTCAAGGCCATGGATGGCTGGGGCACCGACGAAGCCGCCGTACACAAGGCCATGCGCGGCATGAGCGCCAAAGAGATCGCCGCGCTGCGCGCCGAGTACCGCGATCACTTCGGCCGCGATCTCAACGCGGACATCCGCAGCGAGATGAGCGGCAAGGATCTCGCCGAAGCCGAGGCCATGCTCAGCGGCGACCCAGTAAAGTCGGCCGTGGCGCAGCTCGACAATGCGGCCAACGGCGGCATCTTGGGCCTTGGCACCGACGAGGGCAAGATCAAGGACGTCCTCGGCAAGCTGCCCGATGCGGCGACTCGCCAGAAGGTCGCGGCCGAGTACGAGAAGAAGACCGGCGTCAAGCTCGACAAGATGCTGCAGAGCGAGATGTCGAGCTACGACCTGGCCGAGTCCAAGGCTCTGCTCGACGGCGATACGACCAAGGCCGCGGCGATCAAGCTCGACCAGGCGATGAACGGCGGCCTGTTCGGCTGGGGTACCAATGAAAAAGGCATCTACGACACGCTGGCCGGCTGCAAGACACAGAAAGAGCGCGATGACGTAGCCGCGGCCTACCGAGAGCGCACCGGCGAGGATCTGAACGCTGCGGTAGGTCGCGAGCTCTCGGGTGCGGAAAAAGATGTCGCCACTTCGCTGATGTCCGGCGATGAAGCCGCCGCAGCGGCCGCCAAGATCAAGGTCGCGGCGGGAGGCTGGGGCACCGACGAGCAAGCGATCTACAAAGAGTTCGAGACCATCACCGCCAATGAGAAGGACCCCGCCAAGGCCAAGGCCAAGCGCGACGCGCTGATCGCTGCTTACAACGCCAAGTACGGCGATGAGAAAAAAGGCGGCCAGTCGTTCGACTCGATGCTCAAGAGCGAGTTCGGCGGCATGGATCGCGACAAGGCGCAGATGCTGGCCCGCGACGGCAAGCTCAGCGACACCTTCGCGCTGAAGTACGCCATGCACTCTGGTCCCTTCGGCGGCTTGGGCACCGACGAAGCGCTGCTGCGCACGACGCTCGAAGGCAAGAGCAAAGCCGAGATCGACAAGATCAAAGCCGACTATCAGACCGCCTATGGCAAGCCGCTCACCGACGATCTTAAGGGCGAAGTGGATGGTCGCGACGGCTTCGAGATCGGCCAGATGCTCAAGGGCAAGCCCGGCTCGCCGCAGGAGATGGCCGAGCGAGCCGAAGAGGCCTGGCAGTTCGAGCGCGGCACCGGCTCGAACTGGTTCTCGAACGGCGTCATGGACATGTTCTCGAACAAGGGCGCGATGCTCGACCGCCAGCACACGCGCATGCAAGAGACCTTCGAGCGCGCCAAGGCCGACGGCTCGCTCGATCCCGCTGAGGCCAAGCGCATCGAGCAGCTGTACGGCTGGCAAGGGCAGGACGTAAAGAACTACCAAGAGGCCAAGGACACCGTCGCCAGCACCACGGCCACGGTCGCCACCATCGCTGCCGCTGCGGCTCTGACCGCCGCCACCGGTGGCGCCGGCTCGCCCGCCCTGGTCGCCGCGCTGACCCAGATGGGCGTCGGCGCCTCGGTCGCTGGTGGCCTAGCCGTAGGCGGAGTGACGCTGGCCAGCGGCCTGGTCGGCCAAGGGGCCAAGTGGGCGATGCTCGGCGACTCCTACGGCAAGCAGGATGCGCAGCTTGACCTCGCCCGCAACGCGCTCAACGCCGTCACCGCCGGCGTCGGCAAGGGCCTGGAGCCGGGCATCAGTGGCTTCCTCGGCATCGCCGCCAAGGAAAAAGACAAGATCCCGCTGACCTTCCTCGAAGGCTTCCAAAAGAGCCTGCTCACCGACGGATTTTCGAATGTCAGTGGCGCCGTGCTAAACACCGCCTTCGATGAAAAAGCCTATCAAGGCGACGACTTCCTCGGCGTACTCGGCAAGAACCTGGCCATGGCCGGCCTGACCACCGGTGTTGGCGCCGTCGGCAAGGGTCTGTCGACGCCGGTCTCGGATCTGGTCGGCATCCAGCAGGCGGCGCCGGGTCAGACCGCACCGCCGGCCACGATGCTGCAGAACATGGCCAAAGAGGGGATCATCGGCGGCGTCACCGGCCTGGGCACCGGCCTGACCACCGCGCTGATGGATCCGACTAGCTGGGACACCGGCGGCAACTTCTTCGGCAACATGCTGGAAAAAGGCGGCCTGGGCATGCTGTCGGGCGGCCTCAGCAAGGGCGCCGGCGGCATGGTCGATCCGCTGATGGGCAGCAGCCAGAGCAACCCCTATCTGTGGAGCCTGCTCAAAGGCGGCGCCCGCACCGGCGTCGAGGTCAGCGTCGCCAACCCCTTCAATCCCTCGCACTGGGATGGCACCCAGGCCAAGCTCTGGCTGACCACGCTGCTGCCCGGCGTGCTGAAGGCCGGCATGGGCGAAGCCAACAAGACCTACGGCAAGAACGTCAGCACCGCCATCGCCGCGCAGCAGGCCGCAGGCAGCCCAGCCCCCGCGCCGGCCCCTGCGGCGCCGACTCCCACCGTCGAGCCAGCGCCCGCCCCGGTCAGTGTCCCCGACCGCGCCGTCTTCCCCGACTCGCCGCTCGCCGATGATCAAGCCGTCTTTGATCGCCTGCAAAAATAGATCCGCAGACCACTTAGCGTTCTGTGATAACCTATCGTCATGCTCTTCAAGATAGCAATCGCTATAGCCATCTTGTTCTCGGTTGGATTCGTGGGATTAATCATCTACGCAAATATCCAACAGAAGAAGAGCGCACAAGAGCTGCAGGAAGTGCATCAGCGGCTTGGCCTGGTCTCGGTGAGCGACTATCCCCTAAAGAGCGAGCTCGAAGGTGGCGGCGGGGCCGCGGCCTGGTGGCAGTCGCACGCCTATCAGTTCCCAGGCGGTGACCTGGCCGGTGGCTGGCTGATCTATTCTTCGCTGTTTCCCCGCCGCCCCGACGATGTGCCGGATCAGGTCGAGAGCGAGCGGGCGCTTAGTGGCGTACGGCGCTTTATCACTGTGCATATTCCAGCCAGCGTATCGCTCGATGACGAGTGGCTAAAAAACTGGCAATCGCGACTGGGGCAGAAGACGCCCCATCCCCGCCGGACGCTAGATATGGTCAAGCGGGTGCCGAGCGGCGGCGTGGCCGTGCGCTGGGAAGTCGAAGCGGTCAGCAAGCTGTGGCTGATGACCCTGCTCAAAGAGCTCACGCCGACCCTGCCCCGTCGGACCGCAGCGTCTACCTGAGGGCTTTCCATCATCGAGGCAGCGATGCGCGACGCACATCTTATCGTCTATGAGCGGGCCTACCTGTTCCTGGCGCAGTTTCTCGATCCGGCGCCGGCCAAGGTCGCGGCGCGGCTGAGTCAGCTCTTGTCGCTGCGACCGCAGCCCGATGACTACGCCCGCGTGTTCACCGCCGAAGCCGTCGAGCCAGCCCGCACGGTCTACGAAGCGCTGTGGGCCGCGCCGCAGCCGCTGTCGCCGACGCCGGATCAGACGATGGTCGAGCTCCAGGTGGCCAGCGGCCTTGAGCTTCAGACGGGCAGCGGCGCCGCCGCTGAGTTCCCCGGCGGCTATGCCGAGGTCGCGCATCTGTTCCGCCCCGAGCCCTACTGGGTGTGCTGGCGCTTTGGCGCTCCGCATCAGCGCGGCGCGGTGTTCTACGACGGCCTGGTGGCGCTCGACGAGCGCCTCATCTGGCTACCCAAGCCCTGGCGCGCTCTGCCGCCCCGCAGTCCCACCGCCTTCGCCGTCGCCGGGCACTTCGACGACTGAGAGCCCACCGCCGGGCTGACGCATACTCCCTCCTGCCGCCGCGCAGCTCGATTCAACCATCGCCTATCGCGGAATCGAGGCGTGTTCTTATCCTGCGCCGCTTATTTCATTGTGATGCGCTTGGCGCTTGCAGCAACGCTTTGGCCAGACGAACCACTTCTCCTTCGAACCGCGGATTCGCCAATATGTCTAATCGGTAACACGCGGCCTCGTGAATAACGGCATGAAGCGCCGTTTGCATCATGAACAACGAAAGCTCGGGATCCGGCATGTGCGCCACTAGGCGCCGCGCAACCTCCAGAATAGTCGGATCATTTACGCATTCGGCAGACGGCCCAGCCATCTCACGGGGCAGCTCCTCGACAAAACGTCGATGCAACGTAGGAGAGACCCGATGAGCCGCAATGACCGCTCGGACGACGCTCGTCATCACATCATCGGCGTCAAAGCTCGCCGCCACGAACGCCCGGCGCGTCTCGTCGATGTGCACCTGCCGAAGGGCCTCGATCAGCGCCTCTTTATTGGGAAAGTACTGATACAGCGACGCGATGTTCACGCCCGCCTTCTCCGCCACACGGTTCGTTGTGAACTGAGACCAGCCATCATGCTCCAAAATGTAAGTCGCGGCGATCAAGATCGCGTCGACAGTCGCTCGTGATCGGGCTTGCTGGGGCTTTTTCCTCGGACTTTTGCTCCTTTGGTTCACCATACCGGCCGCTCCGCAATGTGAGTAGACACCCAAGTACTTACTTACTATTTTAACCAAGGTCTAGCTTTTTAGGCAAGACGAACGGCTGGCAACTCCTGAGGGACCGCATGGATACAGCGCGACTTACGACGTCTCAACCGGCTCGGCACCCCACCCCGACAGCCAAAGCGACATCCTTGGCCTATATGTGCTGGGAACGCCCAGATCTGGAGAAGGCCGAGAACTTTCTCAATGACTTTGGATTAAGAACAGTATCCCGCACAAAGACCGACCTGTATCTGACAACCGGTGATGGTTCGCCCTGGTGCTATCATATCTCAAAAGCCACAGAAGCTCGTTTTGTTGCTATGGGATTTACTGTCGCCGATCGCTCGGAGCTGCAGGCGCTGAGTGCCTTGCCGGGGGCATCGGGTATCGAGAGACTGAATGCACCCGGAAATGGCGAAGTGGTGAGACTAACCGACCCTGGCGGCCTTCGCATTGATGTCGTGCATGGCCGGGAGCACCAGCCCAAGGCTGCACATCGCGCGCCGCTATCCGTCAATTACGAGCCGTCTTCGCTTTCGCGCGTCAATGGCACACAGCGCGCCCCGGCGGCGCCACCCGAAATCTTAAGACTTGGTCACGTGGCTATGGAAGTCGTTGCTTATCAAGCTGTATCGGCATGGTACACACAGCACCTCGGCTTCATTCCTAGCGATATACAGGTCTTGCCGGACGGATCGCCTGCCATTGCGTTCTTGCGCCTCGACTTGGGTGATACCCCGGCTGACCACCATACCCTTGCACTAGCACAAAGCTTCCAGCACGATTTGAGTCATTGCGCTTTCGCGGTGATCGACTTGGATGCTGTCGGCATGGGACAGCGTGTACTGAGCGAACGCGGTTGGCGCCATGCATGGGGCATGGGTCGGCATCTGTTGGGCAGCCAAGTGTTTGATTACTGGAGTGATCCCTGGGGGGCGCAGCATGAACATTATTGCGACGGTGATGTCTTTACCGCCGATCACCCGGTCGGCATCCATCCTTATCGCCGAGGGGACTTGGCGCAGTGGGGACAACCGCCACAGGTACTCGAATTTATCGCGCCTAAGGCAAATTTGAAGACGCTCAAGCAGCTGCTGCACAGCTTGCGTACCTCGCCAGAGGTCTCTCTCGAAAAGTTGCTCTATTTGGTCCGCAGCGTTTGAAGTTGCCATCATAAATAAACCCAACCAGCACAACCTAGAGAGAGCCATGGCCATACATCTCGCCCACTTCGAACACAATCGCCGCGCACACTGGGGTGTCCTTTCCGGTACCGGCGTGATACCGTTGGCAGAGTATTATCCCACTACGGGCGAGCTGCTGAGACATGTCGAGCTGTCAGCACTTAAGTCCGCAACAGGGGCATTGATTTCACTCGAAGACATCAAATTGCTTAGCCCAGTCACTCGCAATCAGCAGTTTGTATGCCAGGGGGCTAATTATCGTCAGCACATGATCGACTCGGGAGTTGACCCAGACGCCAAGAATTTCAATATGATTTTCACTAAGGCTCCGAGCTGCATCGTTCCCGCCGACAGTCCAGTCATCATTCCGAACCATGTTCGACTTCTGGATTACGAAGCTGAGCTAGGTCTGGTCATTCGGCGAGAGATAACCGCTCAGGTCAAGGTCACCGAGCAAAACCTGCACGAATTCATTGCCGGGTTGGTGATCGTCAATGATTATTCGGCGCGAGATATTCAGATACCTCAGATGCAGTTCTACAAGGGCAAGAGCTATCGCACCTTCGGCCCGGTGGGTCCTTGGCTGTGCTTGCTCGAACCACAAGACATGAAGTATCTATTGCAACTACAAGTGAGCCTTACAGTCGATGGTCATGTGCGCCAGTCGGACAGCACTGCAAATCTGGTACATAAACCCGCTGCGACGCTCAGCGAGCTGTCGGGGTTGCAGGATCTCTTTCCCGGCGACCTGATTGCCACTGGCACACCTGCAGGCTGCGCCCTAAGCGCGCCAAGCCCGGGGATAGTCAGGCTATTTAACCTATTACCAGAACCCACCAAGTGGGGATTGTTTATCCGCATGCAAGCCAGGCGTTCCCAGTATCTGCGCCCTGGTCAGATCGTAGAAACGACAATTCGTAGCCGGGACGGCGTCATCAACCTGGGTACGCAAAGAAATGTCGTCACGAAACAGCCTGACTAGCCGGCCGAGATCCGGCAGAGCGAAGGCGAATCCTACCGCCTCAAGGACTCGCGAAAACGCACCTCGCTCACTTCTTCAGCACGCTGCTCGGCCCAGCCCGCGACCTGCTCGGCGTCCCAGCTAGCGCCCAAGCGGCGCAGCCGCTCGACGGCGTGCGGCAGTACCGTCGCTCGCTCGTCGGCCGAAAGGAAGCGAGCCCGCCAGGCCTGCGCCAGCGCCGCGTCGTAGCGCATCTCGGTCCGCTCGGCCGCTGCCTCGCTAAGCTCAAACTCGCGCTGCGCCCCCGGTCGGTCGCCGGCCAGGAAGTAGGCCTGACCCCGCAGGCGATGATAGGCGGCATGGCCATTGGGAAAGATCGCGCTAAAGCGCTTCAGGACCGCAAACGAGCGCTCTAGCTTGGTTTGCAGATCTTGCTTAATAACCGGGTCTTTTTCGTTAACATAGAGCATCAGAAAAGTTTCGACACAAGCCGGATATCCCTCATACGATCCATCGTGGGCAAACATCGGCACATCGATCATCTGTAGCGAGCGCTCGGCCAGCGCACGGGCTTCGGTGGGGTTGCCGCTCCGCCAGGCGCAGAGAGCCAGCAGGCCCAAGCCATGCAAGCCGGTCTCGCGATAGCCAGTTCGCTCGCCTAGCTCTAGCGCCTGACGCAGCCGGCGGTCGGCCTCGGCCAGCTTCCCCTGCCAGAGCAGGGCGCTACCCACCGCGGCCGTCCCCAGCGTCAGGTACTGCCCATTGTCACAGGCTGAGGCTAGCTCGGTCAGCTGGTCCGCCGTCGCTGCCGCGGCCGAGAGCTCGCCTTGCACACGCTGCGCCCGCCACAGGATAAACAGCAGCTGTAGCTGCCCGATGGGATCGCCCGCGGCCTGCGCTAGCTGCAGACCCGACTGGGCAATCCGCATCGCCTGCGTCAGCTTGCCCGAAAACGAATACATAAACGCGACGCCACGCTGTGGATAAATGATTAATTGCCGCGCTCCGGCCGCTCGATACTGTTCTTCCGCCAGCCTTCCATACATATAGGCAATGTCTTTTAATGGCGTAATACAATAAATATAACTCAGAGAAGCGAACCCTAACGAACGGACAAAGGGATCGTTCTGTTGTTCCGAGGCATTAGCGGCCGCATACGCATAATAGAGCCCAGGCAGAGGCTGATTTTTCCACAGGAGATACTCAGATACGATCTGGTACAGATAGCAGAGCTCGGTCTGTACCGCGCTGTCGGCAGCCGAGCTTGGCCTGAGGCCTGAACCCGGCCGCAGCCGATTCCAGCCCTGGCGCAGCACCACGGCGGCGATGCCTGGCCACAGCGACGCTGGCTGGCTGGGCATCGGCCGGTCGATGGCCCGCAGCGCCGCGCTGATCTCGCTGCCGCGATCCATGAGCTGCCCCAGGCCCAGGTGCGTGTGCAGCAGCAAGCGATACAGCCGCACGCGCTGCAGATACGACGTGGTGCGCTGCGGCAGAAGATCGATGGCTCGGCGCAAAAGGACCTGCGCTTCGGCGAGCGCGCCGCGCAGCACGGCCTGCTCTCCGGCTTGCGCTGCGGTCTCGCCGGCTTGGCGCAGCAGCCCAGCTCCCAGGTAGTGGTGCGACAGCAGCGCAGCATGGGCAGGCGACCCGGGATAGGCCCGCTCAATGGCCTGTGCCAGCTGCGCATGCAGGGCGCGCTGCTCAGCGGCACCGATATCGGCCAGCACGCGCTCGCGCAGCTTGTCATGCGCAAAGCGATAGCGCTGCTCGTGGACCTCTAGCACGCCCGAGTCGCTGCAGCTCTGCAGGAAGGCGGACAAGCTGGCCTCGCCCTGCGCCGCCGCCAGCACGGCCTCGTCGAGCGTGCGACCGGCTACGGCCGCCAGGTGCAGCAGCGGTCGCAGCTGGCTTGGGACCTGACTTAGGCGACGCTGCAGTGCCTGCTGGATGCCGCCGACAAAGACGGCGCGCGGCAGCTCGCACTGCGCTAGCTGCGCCAGCCCGCCACTGCGGTCGGCCAGCGTCCGCATCGCTTCGACGATAAAGAACGTGTTGCCTTCGCTCTCGCGCAGCAGCAGCTCAAGCAGCTGGGCCCGCTGCGCCGTCGGTCCCACCATCGAGTCGATCAGCTCCCCAACTGCCGCACTGCCCAGCCGCGACAGCTTGACGAGCTGCGCAGCGGGCAGCTCTGCCGCAAGCTGAGCCCGCTCGTCATCGCGAAAGGTCGCCACAATCAGCACGGCCCGGTCCGCGATGTTCTGGCTCAGGCGCCGCAGCAGATCCACGCTGTCGGGCTCGGCCCAGTGCAGATCTTCCAGCAAGACCAGAAGCGGCGTCGAGCTGCCCAGAAGCACATGCTCCATGGCCAAGAGCAGGCGCAGGCGCGCCGCCTGCGTCGCAAGCTCAGGCGCATCCGGCACCGCGCGCCCCAATAGCTGCGGCAGATCCGGCAGCAGTGGCTTGAGCGTGCTCGCCAAGAGCTCACTCGGCGACTCGGCCAGGCACAGGGTGCGCAGCGCCGGTGCGAAGAGCTCCAGGCCCCCGCTGTGCCGATCGGCCTGTCCGCGCACCACCGCAATGCCGCGCACTTGCGCCTGCGCCTTGAGCTCTTCGCACAGCCGCGACTTGCCGACGCCGCTCTCCCCGCCAAGCAGCAGCACTGCGCCATGGCCAGCCCGAGCCGCCTTCAGTGCAGCCTTGAGCGTCCGCAGCTCTTCCTCGCGCCCGACCAGCGTCGCCGCCGACAGGAAGCTCTCGCGGGTCTGCTGGCCTTCGAGCGGCTGCTGCAGCTCGGCAGCGCTGCGTAGCGCCTGCGCCGCCTCCGCCGCCGTCGCAAAGCGCTCGTCCGGCTGACGGGCCAGCAGGCGCCGCAGATAGCTGCGCAGAGCCGCACTGAGCGGCAGGCCGTCCCAGCTGATCTCCTCGGCGCTGCGGCTCAACACCGGCTCGCCCGTGATGTCGCGCACGATGGCGCTGCGCCCGCTTAGGATCTGAAACGCCACGACACCGAACGCAAACAAGTCGCTCTGCTCGGAAGGCGGCGCACCAAACAGCACCTCAGGCGCGATATAGCCCGGCGTACCCGCGATATCGGCCTGACCACGCGTCGCCTCTTTGCGCAGCACCGACAGCCCAAAGTCCAGCAACTTCACCGTCGCCCCCGCCCCCTCCCCCACCACCAAGATATTGGCGGGCTTGAGATCGCGATGCAGGATGCCG
>CAZVMD010000059.1:0-29814 GCA_964628555.1 uncultured Myxococcales bacterium
GCCGTAGGCGGTGGGGAGAGCGACCGACCGAGCCGTACTGGAAGTACGGCGACCGAGGGAGCGAGGACGTAAGCCGAGTCCGGCCAGTCCTGCGCAGCCGCAGTAGACCGATTACGCCAACACGCTCCTCTAGGCTCGACGGAAGGACGATGGGCGCCGCGGCGGCAGGTTGCGCGGCGAGAGCGCCAGCCGCAGCTCGTGCCACAGCAGGCTCAGCGCGGAGCGCCAAGCGCCAAAGTCAGCACGCGGTGGCAGATCCTGTCCTAGGCGCCGCAGCTGAAGATCGTAGAAGCCGCCGAGCGCCGTCCCCGCAAGCCCGGCGGGCCCGGGCCGCGGCCCGACCTCAGGCAAGTGTGACAGGCGGCCAGCCAACAGCCCCTGCCCCAGCCGCGGCAGCAGCGCAAACGGTCGAGCCAGCCCCACCACATCGATCCCGACCTCCTGCAGGATCGTCTCCATCAGCCGCCGCGTGCGGATGCCGCCGGTCAGCATAAGCGGCATCGTGGTGACTTTACGGGCTCGCGCGGCAAACGGCAGAAAGAACGCCCGCTCGGCAGCGGCCTCGCCCGCGACGGTGGCGTACTCTCGCTGCGGGCCGTGCAAGAAGGCCGGGTCGTCATAGCTGCCGCCCGAGAGCTCCAGCAGATCGACTCCCTGCGCGGCCAGCATGGCGATGACCTCTAGCGACTCGCTCTCAACGAAGCCACCGGCCTGGCCATCGCAGGAGTTGAGCTTGACCGACAGCGGAAACGCCGCGCCGGTGCGAGCCCGAATATGACGAACGACCTCCAGCAGCAGGCGAGCGCGATGTTCCAGCTTGCCGCCCCAGCGGTCGTGCCGCTGATTGGCGCGCGGCGAGAGAAAGCTGCTCAGCAGATAGCCATGCGCAGCATGAACCTGGACCCCGCTGAAGCCAGCTTGCTGTGCGCGCTGCGCTCCGACTGCAAAGCGCTCGACGATGTCCCAGATCTCGTCCTCGGTCAGCGCGATCGGCACCACTGCACCGCGGCGATGGGCCGGCAGCGCAGAGGGCGCGACCGGAGTGATGGCGCGCAGCGGCGTGCTCTGACGCCCGGGATGGCTCAGCTGCAGCCACACCTGCGCCCCGGCCGAGCGACTGATGGTCGCCCACTCCTGCAGCGCCGGCAGGATCGCCGGGTCGTCCATCGCGACGTTGCCCATCGACTCTAGGTGGCGCCGATCGACCATCACATTGCCGGTGAAAAGCAGGCCTGCCCCCGACTCGGCCCAGGTCCGATAAAGCTGCAGCAGCGCCGGGCTCGGTCCCAGATCCTCGTCGCTCAGGCGCTCGGTCATGGCGGCCTTGGCCAGCCGATTGGAGAGCCTCGCCCCACAGGGCAGCTGCAGCGTGCGCTCAAGCATCGTCGCCTCGCGCGGTCACGCCGCCCGCTCGCTGCGGCGACAGCACCAGGGTCTGCTTGGCGAGACGGCAGCGCTGGCCCGCCGGGGACCGCCGGACGGAAGCGAGCCGCGGCCAAGACCGCGCCGCGCTCACGGCTCTCCCGCCACGTAGCGACGCCCTTTCCACGCCACCTGCCGCCGCAGCAGCACCGCCAGCGTCGAGTTCATAAGGACGTAGCAGGCCAACAGCGCGGAAAGCGGCAGCCCCACCGCATAGCGCACCGGCTGACCCGAGGCCCAGTGCACAAACGCCGCCACGCTCAGCGCCACCGCCGCGGGGACCAGCGCCATCAGCCAGCTGAGCTCGGGAGCCCAGCCAGCCAGCCGCAGCAGCGGCATCACAAACGGTACGACGCCGACTAAGAGCAGCCCCAGCACCGACGCCGCCAGATAGGCATGGCCATGCCCCAGGTGACGCACCATGCGATAGGCATTCTTGCTCCAGCCCTCGATCAGCGCCGGCAGCGTCGCATAAAAGCGCACGTCGTACAGCTCAGGTGCGTCGACCAAGCGATAGGCTAGGCCCTGCGCCTTGAGCCGCGCGGCCAGGCAGCCATCCTCCGTAATCTCGGCGCGCACCGCCGGCCAGCCACCACAGGCGCGATAGGCCGCGGCCCGGATCATAAAGAAGGCACCGGAAGCAAACGTCACGCCCGAGTCGGGCTGACTCGCCCGCGAAAGCGAGCCCATCATGATCACGATGAGCGGAGGCCATACGACCTCGAAGACCTGCTCGAAAAAGCCGCTGAGCTGCCGCCGGCCAAGACAGCTCATGGCCGACAGCTCCTGCGTCTGCAGATAGGTCACGGCGGCGGCGATCGCGCCGGGGCGCAGGACGACATCGGCATCGAGGAACAGCAGCAGCTCGCTGGTCGCGGCATCGGCGAGTGCGGCCAGACCGCGCGGCTTGGGCATCCAGCCCGAAGGCGGCGGAGCGGCGGCCGCAAGCAAGCGCACGCGCCCATCCTGTAGCGCTAGCTCGCGCACCACCTGCGCCGTCCGATCGGTCGACTGGTCATCAAAGACGATCACCTCGGCGGCGCCACAGCGCAGCGCGGACTGCACCGCCGCGCCGATGTTCGCCTCCTCGTTGCGGGCCGGAATCAGAACGCTCACCCGCTGCCCAGGTGGGTGGGGCACCGCCGAAAGCATGGGCGAAGGCGGACGCTCCCGCGCGGCGCTGCCCAGCCGGCGCAGCGCCTCCAAAGTCAGCGCGACCGAGCCAAGACCAAGTGCAGCGAGCAGTGCCGAGAGCATGCCGGGCCTCCCCCCGCGCCGGCCGCCGCGCCCAGGCCATGACACGACCCGGTGCAGCCAGCGCCTCTGCGCAAGCTGCAGCACCGCCGATGCACAAAGAGGGCCAGCCCGCGCAGTCCACGCCCGCGGCGTCGCTGCCTGCGCACGCAGCAGCCGTGACGGCACCCGCCCTGCGCAGCGCTTGCGTGCACCGCCAGGCATCCAGCAAGCGTTTCGCGGCCAGCAGACGAGGTCCCGAGTCCTGCCAGGGACATGGGCTTGGGCCGCCGCACGCCGGCTCGCGCGCGCTTATGCCTGACATTTCGCGCTTGCCCGGCTGTGGGTCCGGCCGGCCGCAGCTCACCGTCGCTCGACGGCGGCGGGAACGACAAATTCGGCATGACGCTTGCATTCATTACTTGGCATTTGCCACCAGCGCTCTGGCGAAGACGCACATTTCACCAGAGCGGATTGCTGTCATTAACAACTTCATATTAGCGAATAACTCCGACCAGATCACATATATATTCAAACCGAAGTATACACGAATGACCCTTCACTGTGTGCAGTATAACGAACAACACCGCCCAGCGGTGCGCGAGCTGGCTGGGAACATGGCCGTGATGGGGCAGCCCATCGAGACATTAGGAGTTGACCGCGATCTGATCGTCGATCTATCGATTGGCTACTACATCGATCATCAATCGCCGGAATGGACCTGGGTGATCGAGCTGGACGGCCGGGTAGTGGGTTATCTTATGGGCTGCCCAGATACGGCCAAACAGCAAGAATGCATGAATCGACAGATCTTGCCGAAGGCGATTTGGGGAACCCTCCAACGGCGGACCCTCTTTCAGTATCGAACAGCGGCTTTTTTGATGCACTTATTCTTTGATCTGCTCTTCGATCGGCCGCGGCACGGCTTTTATAATCCTAACTATCCTGCGCATGCCCACTGGAACGTCATGCCCGAGGGGCGCAGCATGACGGCGGTCATGGTCACTCACTTTGTCCACGCCCTGCGCCGGGCGGGGGTGCATGGGATGATGGCTGAGATCTGGGCCGAGAATACGGCGGTGCGTGATCTACTCTTGGCGCATGGGTTTCAAATTACCTACACAGCGCCGCTACCCGGGATGCGCCGCGCCGACGGCAGCCGATATCATGAGTTGATTTTAATTCGAAAACTATAGTTGTCATTAATTACGCATTAATACCAGATCTAACCCGTCTTGGATGCCTTTGTTCCGCTGCGTATGCCCAGCTACAGCGTGGGCATAAGGTCAGCAACGCAGACTGCACCCAGCACCGTACACAACCCAGGAGCGAGCTCATGATGAACCAGGCCGGCTTTGACCAGTTTATCCGCGACGAACTACACCGCGCTGCCGTACCGAGTAACTACACACTGGACTGTTTTGTCAGCAGCGAAGTCGCCTACAACGACGTAATTCGCCGCTGTATGCCAGTCAGCGACCAGCCCGCAGGGGCCTACCTCGGCGTTGGCCCGGATCAGAACTTCACCTACATCGGTGCATTGCGGCCTAAGTTGGCGGTTATCTTGGATGCTCGCCTGGATAACTTGCTGGAACATTTGCTGTTTAAGCTCCTCTTTATAGAGGCACATAACGCTTTGGATTACCTGTGCCTGCTGCTGGGTCGAAAGCGCCCCGAGCCGAAAGAGAGCCTGCCCGAGGGCGCCGCGGCGCTGCTGTCCCGCTTCGCCGCCCAGCCCATGGATGAGGCGGGAGCAGCCGCCTGCCAGCAGCACGTCGCCGCCGCCTTCAGCCAGCGCTGGGCGGCCGGGCCGGAGCTCCTGGGTCGAGTGCAGCGCCTGCAGCAGGTGTTCATTAGCCGTCAGCTGCGCGTCACCAGCGTGTCGGAGAGCTGCCTGGCGAACCTCGACAAGATTCCCGACTTTGAAGAGGTCATCCGCGCCACCACGCCCGAGGGCTTCAACTTTCACTACCTGACCTGTCCGCGCCGCTTTGCCTACGTCAAGGCGATGCAAGAGGCGGATCAGATCGTGCCCGTCCTGGGCGGCGTGCCCGACCTGACCTCGCTTGCGCGCTCGGTGCAGCTTATCCAGCAGGCCGGCCTGCGCCTGTCTGCGGTGTACCTGTCGAACCTCGAAGAGTTCATGCTGCAGCGCTATGTCATCAGCGACGATCGTATCAGCTCGCGCCCCAATCCCAGCGGCGAGCTAGTCGACTCGTATCGCATGCTCTACGACCTGATGGTCGATGAGCTGGCGGCGCTGCCGGCGGACGAAGATGCGGTGCTGATCCGCTTCTATTTCCCCGGCGAGCTAGGCGGCCGCAAGCTGGGCGTGTTCCCGTGGCTGGAAGGGCATGTGATGGCGCTGTCGCGCTTCATCAAGCGCTATCGCAGCGAGCGTCCGTCGTCGGTCTTTGAGACCTATGTTTGAGGACGTGCAGCGACGCTTGCAGCAGGCCGGGCTGGCCCATGCGGTGTTCGGCAGCGCGGTGGGCAGCCTCTATGGCCTGCAGCGCCCCGCCGCCGACATCGATGTGCTGGTGCGCGCCGACAGCCTGGCGTCGCTGCAGCGCTGTGTCCCGGGCGCCCAGCCGGTGGCGGCAAACGGCCTGCGGCTCGACGAGGTCGAGCTCTGGCTGGCCCCGCTTGTGTTGCCGGCTTTGGATCGCTGCTTCGAGCTGCCGTTTGATGATGCGCTGGCCGCGCACTGTCTGCGCCATCCGCGCTTCGGCGCGGTGCTCAGCCGCGAGGATCAGCTGATCCTCAAGGCCACGCTGCAGCGGCAGAGCCCGGACAAAGACGATGTCGCGGATGCCCGCGCGCTGCTGCAGGCCGCGGGACCGCAGCTGGATGTCGCCTACCTCGCCTGGCGCGCCGCACAGTGCGGCGTCGTCGAGCGCGTGCGTCCCCTGCTCCGTGAGCTACTTCCATGACGACCTCGCTTGTTGATCTAGCGCCTGCCCTGCAGGAGCTGGCCCTTACCGAAAGCACGCCGGTCTATGCCGCAGCCCAGCCAGAGCAGATCGAGCAGCTGCTCAGCGGACTTGACCTCACCATCTCGCGAGCCCCCGGCGCGGCGCTGTCGCTGTGTGTAAAGCTGCTAGAGACAGCGCTGCGGACTACGCATCCGCGCTGCTTTGGCTGGCTGACGCCAACGCCGCTGCCCGAGGCTGCGCTGGCCGATTATCTGGTCTCGCTAGTCAACCCGCAGCTCGCCGTTCGCAGCCACAGCTTGGCAGCGGTCGTAGCTGAGGAGCGCGTGCTGGCGGACCTGGCGCGCTTCTTTGGACTGCCGGCCAGCGCTGCGGGAGTCTTCACCAGCGGTGGTAGCGAGGCCAACCTGACCGCGCTGGTGGTGGCTCTGGCGCAGCAGATCCCAGAGTCGGTCAGCCAGGGTCTGGCAGGCGCCGCCGCCGCGCCCACCTTCTACGTCTCGGCCGAGGCCCATCGCAGCCTGGAGAAGATCGCGCAGGTGATCGGCCTGGGACGCGCTGCACTGCGCTGCGTGCCAACCGACCGCGACTTTGCCATGGACGTGCGAGCGCTGGAGGCGATGCTGGCGGACGATCGCCGCGCCGGTCGGCGCCCCTTCGCGGTGGTTGCCACCGCCGGCACGACCAATGTCGGAGCCATCGATCCGCTGCCGCAGCTAGCCGAGCTATGCGCGCAGCACAAGCTGTGGCTGCACGTCGATGCGGCCTGGGGCGGCGCGGCGGCGATCTCAGACTCGCTGCGGCCTCTCTTGCGTGGCATCGAGCGTGCTGACTCGATCACCTTTGATCCACACAAGGGGCTGTCGCTGCCCTACGGCACCGGCGCGGTGTTCCTGCGCGAGCGGGCCCGGTTCGGTGCGACCTTCCGCCCGACGGCAGCCTATGTCGCGGCGGCCGATGCCCCGCCCGATCCCTACTGCGCCTCGCTGCAGTGGTCGCGGCGCTTTATCGGACTGCGCCTGCTGCTCCCGCTGCTGCTGTCGGGCTGGCCGGCCATGGCGCGGCGCTTTGAAGGACAGGTAGCGCTGGCTGATCTCCTAGTGCAGGGCCTGCGCCGCCGCGGCTGGCGCGTCCTTTACCATAGCCGGCTGGCCATCGTCTGCTTCGTCGATGGCAGTCAGTGGGCCGCCGCCCCAGCTACCGTGGCCGCTCGCATTGCGGCGCGCGGACGGGCCTGGCTGGCCGCGACCCAGGTGGCGAATCAGCCAGCGCTGCGCGCCTGTGTCAGCAGCTATGCCACTACGCAAGGGGACATCGAGATTCTGCTCGATGAGCTAGACGCAGCCCGCGCTGTGGAGCCCGGCCATGACTAGCGATATCCGCCTGCGGCAGCCGCCGCTTATGTTCCTTTCCGGCCCACCGCTGTGGGCCGCGGCCAAGCTGCGGGTCGCGCAGTGGGAAGCCCGCGCCCGCGACCCTGAGGCGATCCAGCTGGCCACGCTGCGCGCCCACTGCCGCACCGCGCAGCACACCGAGTTTGGTCGCCAGCATCACCTGGGCGAGGTGCGAACCTACCGCGACTTCTGCCAGCGGGTGCCGCTGCGCAGCTATGCCGACTACGAGCCGCTGTTCCTGCGCATGCGGCGCGGCGAGCGCGACGTGCTCTGGCCGGGTCTGATTCCCTACTTCTGCCAGTCATCGGGCACCTCGGGCACGGCCGCCGGGGTCAAGCACCTGCCGGTCTCCTGGCAGCAGATTGCGCAGCAGGGGCGAGCCGGTGCCGATCTGCTGGCTCGCTACCTGGTGATGGCGGGCGACTTTTCGCTGCCGGGTGGCTACTCGCTGTCCTGCTGGCCGCCGGGCCTGATCACCCGCGAGGGCGAGGTTGGAATCAGCAACAACCTCGGCGTCATGTCACACCACCTGCCGCGCATCGCGCGCCTGTGCTCGCTGCCGCAGCCGCCGATTCGCGACATCGACGACTGCGAGGCCAAGCTGTCGGCCATGGCCCGCGCCTATCTCGACTACGACGTGCGCTCGCTCAGCGGCACCACCTGCTGGTTCGCGCTGCTGTTCGATCGACTGCTGGCCGAGGCCCGACGGCGGGGACGCGAGGCTCGCTATGTCACCGACATCTGGCCAAACCTGCGCGTGCTGTTTGGCGGCGGTGTGCAGGCCGAGCCCTATCGCCCGATCTTGCAGGCTCGCACCGGCCGGAAGCTGGTGTTCATCGACAACTACAACGCGACCGAAGGCGGCATCCTGGCGGCGACCGATCCCGCCGAGCCTGGCTCGCTATTGCCGCTCTTGGATCGCGGTGTTTTCTTCGAGTTCATCCCGCGCAGCCAGGTCGGTGGCGCCAGCCCGACGCGCCTGCCGCTGTGGCAGGTCGAGCCCAACACCGACTATGCCGTGGTCTTGACCACCGCCTCGGGCCTGTTTGCCTACCAGCTTGGCGACTTCGTGCGCTTCACCAGCACCCGGCCGCACCGCTTGATCTTCGCCGGCCGCGAGCGCGGTGTGCTGTCGCTGGTGCAAGAGCTGACCACTTCACTGGAACTAGAGCGGGCGGTGCTCGCTGGCGTGCGCGAGCAGCCGTGCACGGTTCGCGAGTTTGGCTGCAGCACCGAGGTCTTGGGCGAAGGTGATGGGCGCGGGCGCTATCTGTTTCTGATCGAGTTTGAACTGCCCCCCGCCGATCTTGTGGCCTTCACCGCCGCCGTCGATCGCGGCCTGGGCGCTGAGAACCGCGTCTATCACACGCATCGGCAAGGCGATGTCGCCATCCTGCCGCCGCGCGTCGTGGCGCTGCCGCCGGGCGGCACGCAGCAGATCATGAGCGCGCTGCAGCTTCACAGTCCGCAGCAGAAATTTCCGCGCATCCTCGACGCCAGGCAGCTGGCCGTCATCTTCGCACTGGGCAGGGAGTTCCAAGATGCAGCTCGTCTTTGTGTCGATTCCGACCTACCTCCGCCGCGTCGCCAGCCCTGATGCCCCGCTGCGCCGAGCCCGGCGAGCAGGGGAAGCGCTGCTGTTTCGTCAGGCCGGTCTGTATGTCGACAGCCTGGCCTCGCGCTCGCTGTGTCGCGGCCTGTGGGCGCTGGCCAGTGCCTGCCGCCGAGCCGGGCATGAGGTGACCTGGATCGATGCCGGCGATGGCCTGCTGTCCAGCCCCGCGACGCAGGATCGACTAGCGCGCGCCCTGGCGACCGCGGATCAGCTCTGGCTGTATGCCATGACGCCGACCTTTGATGACTGCCTGCAGCTCGCGCGGACCGCCAAGCGCTGCAATCCGCGGCTGACCGTGCTCATGGGCGGACCACACGCCAGCGCCTGCTTCCCCAGGATCCTCGCCGAGCATCCTGAGATCTCGCTGGTATCGACCGGCTTTCAGCCCAGCGATCATCTGGCTGCCACGCTCAGCAGCCTGCCCGACATGCCGGCGACCGCGCACCTGGATCCGCGCGGTCAGCTGTACTGCACCCCCGGGCCGGCCGAGCCGCACTACCGCGAGGTCGTCGATCCGACGCTGCTGGAGCGGCCGATTCACGAGTACCACATCAATATCTCCTCGACGGTGGGCTGTAGCTTTTCCTGCAACTTCTGCGTCGATGGCGAGCAGCCGCTGCGCACCCGCGACCTAGAAGATGTCATGGCCGAGCTGCGCGACTACGACCGCAGGCTGCCAGCCGGGACGGTGGTGCACTTCTTCGACACCGTGTTCGGCCTGCCCCGGCCGCACTTCGCCAGGCTCGCGGAGTTCATGGCGACCGAGATTCGCAGCCTGCAGTTCAGCTGCGATGTCAAAGCCAACGCGGTCACCGATGAGCTGGCGCAGAAGCTCCAGCGCGCTCGGGTGCGCTTCGTCTCGATGGGCGTCGAGACCAGCGCCGCCTCCGTGCTGCAGATCACCCGCAAGCAGCAGGACTACTCGGGCTGCATCGCAGCGGCCAAGACGCTGCGCCGCCAGATGCCGACCGCGGTCATCAAGGGCTACTGGATCCTCGGCCTCCCCGGCACCACGCCCGCGACGGCGCAGCAGGACCTCACGGCCGCGCAAGAGCTGCTGCGCAGCGGCACGTTCGACATCCTGTCGCCCAAGTTCTTTGTGCCCTATCCCGGGACCTCGTACTTCACCTCGCCGCAGGCCCATGGCTTGGCGCTGCGGACGCGGGACTTCCGCGAGTACGATCGGTTTCACACACCGCCGGTCTGCCATCCCAAGGCGCTATCGTCTGAAGCGCTGGTGCAGCTGCTTGCGACCTATGAGGGATTTCTGGCCCAGCACTACGCCCAGCGCTTGGGCACGTCTGTCGCGGCGCTGCAGACCGATGCGCTGCAAAACCCGCGCTACAACGGCCCGCTCTACGACGTCGGAGACGCCGCCGTCCCGGCGTCTGGCGCGGCCTAGCGCGACGCCATCCCAGCCGCCGCAAGCTGCGAGCCCGCCGCGCTCACCGCGCTGAGCGAATCACCATGCGCAGACCGAGCTTGGGTCGCAGGGTGATAAGTGGCTCGGGCTCAACCGCTTGCCCCGGTGCCAGCTCAAAGCGCCAGCGGCGCAGCAGACAGGCCAGGACTGCGACCCCCTCCTGCCAGGCGTAGCCCTCGCCGATGCAGCCACGAGCGCCGGCGGAAAACGGCAGGTAGGCAAAGCGCGGCCGCGCCGCCTTGCTCGCGGCACTGAAGCGCTCGGGGTCGAAGCGGCACGGGTCGGGATAGAAGCGGGGGTTGCGATGCAGTGCCCACTGGCTGATCGCCACCAGCGTGCCCGGCCGCACCGGCTGCCCGCCCAAGACAAACTCGGCCGTCGCCTGGCGCGCGATGATCCAGGCCGGCGGGTAGAGCCGCATGGCCTCGGCCAAGACCTGCTCCAGATAGACCAGCTTGGGCAGGTCCTCGACGGTCGGCGCCCGCCCGCCGAGCACGCGCGTCAGCTCAGCCTGGATGGCCGCCCCTACCGCCGGGTTCTGCGACACGCAGTACAGCGACCACAGCAGCGCATTGCAGATGGTCTCGTGCCCAGCTACGAGCAGGGTCAGGGTCTCATCGCGCAGCAGCTGTTCGCTCATGCCGCGGCCATCGCCTTCCACGTCCTGCGCCGCCATCATCAGTGCCAGCAGATCGTCGTGGGCGCCCGGCTGCCTGCGCCGCTCGTCGATCATGGCGCGGACAAAGCGATCCAGGCCAGCTATGGCCTGCTGTCCGCGCTGCACCGCGGGCAGCGGCAGCCGCTGTAGGTACGCGGAAAGTGGCAGCGAAAAGTACGGCAGCGCGTGCATAAAGTCGGTCAGATAGTGGGCAATCTGCTCCGTGTGTCCGACCACGCTGCGATGAAAGAGCGAGCGCGCCACGATGGTCAGCGTCAGCTGCGACAGGTCGTGCGCCAGCTGCCGCTCCTGGTCTGGCTCTAGCGACTGAGCGTACTGCTCGGCGCAGTCAATCATCACCTCGCCGTACTGGCTCAGCCGCGCCCGCGCAAAGCCCGGCTGCAGCAGCCGACGCTGCCGTCGGTGCAGCTCTCCCTCGCTGGTCAGCAGCCCGTCGCCAAACAGCCGCTTGGCGCGCTGCAGGACCACGCCTTTTTTCAGGCAGGGACCATGGCTTAGCAAGACCTCGCGGATCAGCTCGGGGTGATTCACATAGCAGACGAGCTCAGCCCCCACGTGCCCGATCACCAGATCGCCCTGCGCGGCAATCCACTCCAAAAAAGGAAGGCGACTGCGGCGCACTTCTAGGAAGCGTCGCCAGCGATCGACCAAGGAGTCAGGCAGGTGCACCAGGCGCGGGGACATCATCGGCAGCTCGCCACCCCGTTTGGGACTTCGGGCATTGGATACCCACTGTCGGCCAAAGCAAGCTCCGGTCCAGGCGTGCTGGCGCCGTCCCGCCTGCGCCGGCAGCGCCCGGGTCCGCTCAGGCTGCGCCCGTGCCGGCTCCCAGGGGCGTCGGCCGGGATGTCGGCGCAGTGCCGCGGTGCGCTTCCGGCTTGTGCCGCGCACAATCTTCGCGCTTTCCCAGCCAGCCCGCCAAGCTTGCGCAGTCTGCTAAGCCAGCGACGGAGAACCGTGGCGTAAGTTTTGCAGTGGGTTCCGCCCCAGTCGCTCCATGCTGCCGGCTCTACAACGCAAGCTGCTGCGCGACCTGGCTCGCCTGGGGGGCCAGGTCGTCACCATTGCCCTGGTCATCGCGGCCGGCATCGCCAGCTTTGTCACGATGCGCGGCAACTACCTGTCGCTGGACGTGGCCCGCCTGCGCTTTTACGACCAGCAGCGCTTTGGCGACGTCTTCGCCCAGCTTGAGCGAGCGCCGCTGGCCATCGCCCACGACCTGGCCGCTCTGCCCGGTGTGGCTCAGGTCGAGACGCGCATCGTCAAGTCTGTGGCGCTGCCACTTTCCCAGCTGCCCGAGCCGGTCCGCGGCATTGCCGTATCGCTGAGCAGCACACCGCTGCTCAACCTGCCGCGGCTCCACGAGGGTCGGCTGATGATCCCCGACCGCAGCGACGAGGTAGTCCTGCTGCAAGGCTTCGCAGCGGCGCACCACATCCGCCCCGGTGATCGCCTGCCGGCCATCATCAACGGTCGCCAGCGCAGCTTGGCGGTGGTCGGGCTCGCCAGCTCCCCTGAGTATGTGATGGCGGTGGCACCTGGCTCGCTGTCTCCGGATCCAGCGCGCTTCGCGGTGCTGTGGCTGGGTCACGCTGCGATGACGGCCGCTTTCGAGATGCAAGGCGCTTGCAACGAGGTCTCGCTGACTCTCCGGCCGGGGGCATCGATCGCCAGCACCATCGCGGCCATGGATCGCCTGCTGCAGCCCTATGGTGGGCTCGGTGCGCACGACCGCAGCAAGCAGGTCTCAAACCGCGTGATCGAGACCGAGCTGATGCAGCTCTCGAACAACGCCATCCTGCTGCCGCTGATCTTCCTCGCGGTGGCGACGCTGCTAGTCAACCTCGTGCTGTCGCGACTGGTGCATCTGCAGCAGGCGGAGATCGCGACGCTAAAAGCGCTTGGCTATGCCAACCGGCAGGTCGGCCTGCACTTTGTTGAGCTGGTGTTGGTCATCAGCGCCCTGGGCGCACTGCTTGGCATCCTGCTCGGTCACTGGCTCGGCCGCGCGATGCTCACGCTGTACGCGCGCTTCTTTCACTTTCCCAACCTGGCCTTCCACTTCGACGCGCAGGACGCAGCCTTCGCGGCGGCGATCAGCTTCCTGGCCGCTCTGCTGGGTGCATACGCCTCGGTGCGGCAGGCCACGCGCCTACCTCCGGCGGAGGCGATGCGTCCCCCTTCGCCGACGCAGTATCGCCCCTCGATCCTCGATCGACTGGGGCTGCGGCGCTTCTTCTCGCCAGCTGCCCATATGGTGCTGCGCGAGCTCCAGCGTCGGCCGCTGCGCACCGTCGCTTCGTGCGTCGCGCTAGCGGCAGCCACGGCGCTCAACGTGCTGGATGGCTACTACTACGATGGCGTCGAAGCCCTGGCCTACTCGCAGTTTCACGAGCACATGCGCGAGGACGTCGCGGTCGCCTTCAGCAAGCCCTTGCCGCGCCGGGTGCTGCACGAGCTTGCGCACATCCCGGGTGTGCGACAAGTCGAAGGCCTGCGCATCGTCAGCGTCCGCATTCACGCCGGCCATCGCCATCGTGACCTGCAGATCTGGGGCCACCGCCCCGAGGATGAGCTGCGACAGCCGCGCGACAGCAAAGGGCGGGTCGTGCCGCTGCCGAAAGCCGGCATCGTGCTGACCGACATCTTGGCCTCGGTCCTGCAGCTGCGCGTCGGCGATGAGATCGAAGTCGAGCTGCGCGAGGGCCGACGCGACCGTCTGCGCTTGGTGATCTCGGGCTTCGTCAGCGAGTCGTTTGGTCTGCACGGCCATATGCAGGCCGACGCGCTGCAGAACTTTCTGCGGGCCGAGCCGCAGGTCTCGCTGGCGCTCTTGCGCATCGATCGGCGGCAGAGTGCCCTGGTCGATCAGCGCTTAAAAGAGCTGCCGCATGTGCTCGATGTGACCAAGGTCGAAAACATCCTGCGGCAGTGGCAGCAGCAGAGCGGCAGCATGATCCTGACCATGGCCTTTATCATCGCGCTGTTCGCCGGCACGATTACCATCGGCGTCGTCTACAACAACGCCCGCGTTGCCCTGTCGATGCGCAGCCGCGATCTGGCCAGCCTGCGGGTGCTGGGTTTTTCGCGCGGCGAGATCTCGGCGATCCTGATCGGCGAACAGCTGGTGCAGGTCTTTCTCGCCCTGCCCTTCGGCCTGTTCCTGGGGCAGCGCCTGGTGCAGCTCCTGGCCAGCATGGTCGACCCCGAGTCCTATCGCATCCCGATGACCCTGACCTTGCGCAGCTACGCCTTTGGCGTCTTGGTGACGCTGGTCGCCGCCCTGCTGAGTGTCCTTCTGGTGCGTCGCCGCCTCGATCGCTTGGATCTAATCGGCGTGCTGAAAACGAGAGACTAAGATGGATGCCCCCCGTACTCGACAGCGCAGCATTCGTCGCCTGATCAAGCGAGTGTTCTACGCCCTCCTCGCGCTGGCCTTGGCTGGAGCGCTGCTGTGGGCCTGGCTGCCGAAGCCGCTTGCGGTGGAGACCGCGACCGCCAGTCGGGGGCCGATGCAGGTGACGGTGGATGAGGATGGCCAAGCGCGGATCAAGGATCGCTACATCATTTCCGCCCCGCTGTTCGGCAGCATGGCGCGCATTGAGCTCGATCCGGGCGATGCCGTGACGCAGGGACAGGATCTGGTGCAGATTGAGCCAGTTCAGCCTGCCCTGCTTGACGCGCGGGCTCGCGCCTCGGCAGAGGCCCGTCTGGCGCAGACCCTGGCAGCGCAGCGACAGTCCGCGGTGCAGATCGAGCGCTCGCAGACGGCCATGGATCTGGCGCAGAGCGAGCTGCAGCGGGCTCGGGATCTGTTCCAGCGCGAAGCCGGATCGCGACAGACGCTGGAGCTGGCTGAAAACAACGTCCGCCGCGTTGCCACCGAGCTCGCCTCGCTGCGCTTTGGCACCCGCATCGCGCGCTTTGAGGTCGACATGGCACGGGCCGCGCTGGAGCGAATCCCTGGCGAAGCCCGCCGCGGCAGCAGTCACGATGGCGCCGGCCGCCTGCCCCTGTCGCGACTGCTCAAGATCGCCTCGCCGGTCTCGGGCCGCGTGCTGCGCATCTTTAACAAGTCCGAGGGGGTGGTCCAGCCCGGCACCCAGCTGCTGGAAGTCGGCGATCCCGGCGCGCTGCAGGTCGTCGTCGATGTGCTGACCAGCGATGCGGCGCTGATCGAGCGTGGCGCCGAGGTCACGCTGGAGCGCTGGGGTGGAGCCGCGATCGCAGGCCGCGTGCGGCGCGTCGAGCCATCGGCCTTCAGCCGCATGTCGGCGCTGGGGGTCGAAGAGCAGCGTGTCAATGTGCTCATCGACTTGACCTCGCCGCCCGAGCAGTGGAGCAAGCTCGGCGATGGCTATCGCGTCGAGGCGCGCATCGTGGTGTGGAAGCAGGACGCGGTGGTCAGCGTGCCGGCCAGCAGCGTGTTCCGCCATGGCGACGGCTGGGCCCTGTTTCGCTTGGAGCAGGGCGTGATCCGGCTCACACCAGTAGTACTGGGCCAGCGCACAGCGCGCGACGTACAGATCGAGCAGGGGCTGCGCGGCGGTGAGCAGGTCATCGTCCATCCCAGCGATCAGGTGACCGACGGCCGCCGCGGAGCTGCGCGATGAGCGAGCCGCAGGCCACAACTGCCGCGGTGCTGTCCGGCCAGGGCCTGACCAAGACCTATGCGATGGGGGAGGTCGAGGTGGTCGCCCTGCGCGGCGTCGATGTAGCCTTCTACCCGCGTGAGCTGGTGGTCCTGCTGGGTCCCTCGGGCAGCGGCAAATCGACGCTGCTGAACATCCTGGGCGGACTCGATGTGCCGACCCAAGGCACGGTGCGCTATCGCGATCACGAGCTCAGCCAGGCCGATGAAGCGACCCTGACTCAGTACCGTCGCGAGCACGTCGGCTTCGTCTTTCAGTTCTACAACCTGATTCCCAGCCTCACGGCACGCGAAAACGTTCAGCTGGTCACCGACATCGCCGACGATCCGATGAGCGCCGATGAGGCCCTGGCGATGGTTGGGCTGAACCACCGCCTGGATCACTTCCCCGCCCAGCTCTCGGGCGGTGAGCAGCAGCGCGTCGCCATCGCACGGGCTGTGGCCAAGCGCCCCGATCTTCTGCTCTGCGATGAGCCCACCGGCGCCCTCGACTTCTCAACTGGCGTCCTAGTCCTCGAAGCGCTGGCGTCGATCAACGCCAGCCTGGGCACCACCATCGTGGTCATCACGCACAACATGGCCATCGCCAAGATGGCCGACCGCGTCATCTACTTCTCCGACGGTCGCGTCGCCCGCATCGAGCACAACCGCGAGCGGGCCCACCCGCGTGAGCTCGCCTGGTAACAGCCGGGTCCGGCAGCGGCGGAGCCAGCCGCCGCGGATCGAGCAGCGCCCCGCCCAAGCCCCAGAGCTGCTTGCGGACTACCCACCGCGCCCACTTCGGCATGGCGGTTGCACAGGCTTGGGGTGTAGTGCTCTCATTCCTTCCCGCAGTAGCGACGTCCGCGCGACGGGAGCTTCCGCGCCTCCGTACGCCCCTCAGCGGGCACTGACAGAACGGACTTCCCATGTATCGAGCGCTCTCTCTGTTGCTCCTATTTGTGGTCATCCACTGTAGCGAGGAGGCCCCCGTCCCACCGGACATCGACGAGGAGCGTCCCGACATGGCGGCGGTGGTGGAGGGCGATCCGGATCTGGGAGTGTCCGGCCCCGGTCCGGCCTGCCTATCCAACGACTGGTGTTGGCAGAACCCCCGCCCGACCGGCGATGTGCTGTACGGCGTGTGGGGAAGCAACGATCGCAGCGCCTGGGCGGTCGGACAAAACGGAACGCTGCTGCGCTGGGATGGCAGGGGATGGAGCTCGCAGCGGAGTGGCGCGACAGTGGTCCTCTACAGCGTCTGGGGAGCCGATGAGAACAACGTCTGGGCCGTCGGTCTGGGCGGAGTGATCCTGCGCTGGAATGGCAGCGTCTGGTCGCCGCAGAAGACCGGTGGCACGAGCTTCCTATTTGGGGTCTGGGGCAGCGCAGCGGACAATGTCTGGGCGGTGGGCCAGGCCGGCACCATCCTGCGCTGGAATGGCAAGACCTGGACCGCGTGGGCCAGCGGAACCACCAGCTTCCTTTACGGAGTCTGGGGCAGCAGCGCCAGCAATGTCTGGGCCGTCGGACAGGGCGGTACCATCCTGCACTGGGATGGCAAGAGGTGGACCGCACAGGCCAGCGGAACCACCAGCTTCCTTTACGGAGTCTGGGGTAGCGATTCCGAACACGTCTGGGCAGTAGGCGGGGCGGGTACCCTCTTGCAGTGGAACGGCGCGGCCTGGACAGCGCAGAGCAGCGACGGAGTGACCAACCTATATGGCGTGTGGGGGACCGATGCCAGCCATGTCTGGGCCGTCGGTCAAGGGGGGCTGATCTTGGGCTGGGACGGAGTGACGTGGAGCGCGCAGAGCAGCGGCACGACGAGCGGCTTTTTCGCGGTGCGCGGAACTTCGACCCAGAACATCTGGGCCGTCGGGCAGAACGGAACAATCCGCCGCTGGAACGGCGCCGCCTGGGTGGGCCAGAGTCAGGGAACGGAAAGAGACCTCAACGGAGTCTGGGGAAGCGACCGCGACCACCTGTGGGCAGTCGGTGCAGCCGGAACGATCCTAAAGTCCGCTGGGACCCTGTGGATGACTCAGGACAGCGGAACCAGCAGCGATCTGAATGCCATTTCAGGAACCGATCCAGAGCACCTCTGGGCGGTGGGGGCGGACGGGACGGTCGTGTACTGGAATGGCTCGGCCTGGACCGCGCAAGCGAGCGGCACCGCCCGCGGCCTGTACGGCGTCTGGGCGGCTGACCGCGACCACGTCTGGGCGGTCGGTGCGACGGGCACGGTTGTGGGATGGAACGGAACAAGCTGGGCAGCCCAGAGCAGCGGCACGCTCCTCGACCTACGCAGCGTGTGGGGGACGGGGGCGGACAGCGTCTGGGCGGTAGGGGCGGCCGGCACCATTGTGAAGTGGAACGGCACCCGCTGGGAGGCCCAGACCAGCGGCACGGTGGCTGCTTTGCGCGGCATCTGGGGGCTGGATGAGCAGAACATCTGGGCCGTCGGTCAGGCCGAGACCATCTTGAAGTGGGATGGCAAGTCCTGGGCCTCGCAGACACGCAGCTACCCGCTGGATCTGCGCGGCGTGTGGGGCTCGGACAGCACCCATGTCTGGGCGGTGGCTGAGACGCTGCTGGGCGGGACGATTGTGAAGTGGAACGGTGCGACCTGGGACCTGCAGCTAAACGGCCCCACCAACGATCTGCATGGCGTCTGGGCCGCCGATGCCAGCCACATCTGGGCGGTCGGCGTCAGCGGCTCCATCCTGCACCAGGCGCCTTAGCACGGTCCGCGAGGCTGACAGCGGCCAGCCAGTCCACCTGTGGCGCAGAGGCCCGGGCCGGCGCGCAGCAGGCACTCCCCGCGCGCCGGCTGGGACGGCGCTAGTTGGCGACGAAGATCAGCACCGCGGGGGAGGTGCCGACGTTGCCCGCCTTGTCGTAGGCCTTGCTGGTGAAGAAGTAGATGCCATTTTTGGTCTTCGTGCTGTCGAACGAAGCGTTAAACGGCGCCGTCGTGCTGCTCGCCACCATCGTCGGGCCGACGTAGTACTCGACCTTGGTCACGCCGACATCATCGGTGGCCGAGGCGCTGACGCTGGCGGTGCCTTTGAGGAAGGCGAAGGGACCGGGCTTGGTCACCTTGATCGTCGGGGGCGTGACATCGCTGCCGCCGCCGCCGCCGTGCGGCTTGCCGACGTTGATGCCGCCAAAGGCGTTCTCGACAGCCTCGAACTCGGGGCTGGTCGCGCCGTATAGATCGGTCGCCGCGGCGAGGAAGGCCGTGCGCGCCCCGGCATAGTTGGTGTTCGAGGTCATCTTGGTGGCCAGCGCGCGGAAGGCGATGCGCGCCGCCTTGTCGTTGCCCAGGCCGGTCATGCCGGACGGCAGATAGCTGCTGTAGCCCTCATCGGTGCTGACCTTGCTCGCGCCCTGCGACAGGAAGTAGAACGCGCGGTTCATCGGACCCGACGAGTAGTGGACATCGAGGCTGCCGAGGTTGCTCTTCCAGGCATCCGGGCTCTTGCCGTCCTTGCTTGGCTTGTTCATGTAGCGCAGGGGCGAGGCCGACAGCTGGTCTCCGATGAGGAAGTTGCCGCCCATGTCCCCGACCGTCGCGCCACCGCCGCCGCGGGCGTAGAACTCGACCATGGTGCCGTGGATATCGGACATCGACTCGTTCAAGCCGCCCGACTCGCCGCGATAGACCAGCTTGGCGGTATTGGCGGTGACACCGTGCGTCATCTCGTGCCCGGCGACATCGAGGCTGGTCAGCACCTTGAACGCGCTGCCGTCGCCGTACGTCATGCAGAAGCAGACATCGTCCCAGAATGCATTGTCGAAGGAGGTCGCGAAGTGGACCCTGCTGTACGTCGCCTTGCCGGCGCCGTCGATGCCTTTGCGACCGTGGACATTCATGAAGTAGTCGAAGGTCCGCTCGCTGCCGAAGTGGGCATCGACGGCTGCAGTCTGTCCGTTGTCGTTGTCGGTCGGACCGCCTTTGACGTAGTTCTTGCCGTCGCCCCAGCTGTTGTCGTCGTCGGTGTACAGCGTGCCCATGCCGGTGCTGCCGTGCTTCATGTCGTAGGTGGCGATGTTCATCGCCCGCGCGGTGTCGCGCAGCTCGAACTTGCCGCCCATCACGCTCTCGGTGGTCAGCTGGACCATGCCGCTGTACTGCGAGCTGCCGGCGCCCATCGTCGAGGCGGTGTACAGGCTGTCCCACTGCGTCAGGATGGCCCCCGACAGCGCATCGACCATGTAGTCGCGCGCCTTGGTCTCGGCGTCGCCGTTATAGAGCGCGGCGCGGATGTGATAGGCCAGGTGATAGCCCACGACGTAGCGCTCGATGTCCTCGGCGTTGAGCTCACCCTGCGGGCCGCGCAGCCGCTCGCCGCGCTCGCGCTCGCCGAGCTCGGGATAGATCAAGAGCTCGATCTCCGGTGCATGGGCATAGGGCCCCTGCGGTCGCAGCTCACTTTGGACGATGCTCAGAGCCTGCTCGGGGCTAAGCCGCGGCGTGCCCGGCACTTGAATATCGGCCTTCAGATCCGACACCAGCGAGCCGACGGCATTTTCGGCCAAGATCTCGACGACGGCATCGCTGGCCCAGACCTTCCGGCCGGCGAAGGTCTGGTCGTAGCGCAGATAGAGGCGGCCGAGCTCATCCTGCACCGCACTGCGCAGCGCGAAGTCGTGCTCGGCGCTCAGCCGCAGGCTTGCGCGCAGCGACCGCAGGTGCTCACTCGCCTGCTGGGCGGCGGCAGCGATGCGCGGGCTGGCCAGCAGGCTCTGCGTCGCCGCGGTTGGCTCAGCGGCGTCTCCCTCCTGCGCCGGACCGCAGCCTTGCAAAGCGAGGAAGGCCGCCGTCAGCGAGAGGCAGGCAATGCGAGAGAGGGACAGCCAGCGCGAGTTTCCTTGGGTCATCGTTGTGTTTCTCCTGGGGTACGACGGGTGAACCTCAGCCCCGCCGGTAGGCCCAAAGGGACGACCCGCGGATGAGAGACTAGGCATCCCAGCAAGTTCTGCACCGCCCCGCACAAACTTCGCAGCGGCCCGATATTCCCTGTCATTTGTGCGTTTAGTTGCTCAAAAAGCTGCAAAAGAATGGGGAATCGTCGGCCAGGCGGGCGAGGAATCCCCCCCAGCTGGCCAGTCTGCACCCCAGTGCCGAAAATGGCCCAACCGGAGCCACCGTCGGCACGCCGCTCGACCCCAGCGCGCACCCGGGACGCGCGGGGGCTGCGAAGTGAGTGCGCAGATCCGGCGCCAAAGCTGCGCCAAGATCTTGCGCGGCCGGCTCAGCCAAATCCTCGCGTTGGGGCAGTTTGCGGTGGTCGTGGGAAGCGCTCCCCAGCCACTGCAGCTAGCGCTACCTGCAGCCAGTTGACAGCGGCCCACCAAGCGCCGCCTAAATAACGGTAGGAGGCTTCTATATGCCGATCACACAACGCGACAGAGGGTATTTGCCGGCCATGGTGCGCCCGTCCGGCAAGTGGCAAGGTGGGCTGGGGACGATGGGCCTGCTCGTTGCTTCGCTGCTGTCGATGTCGTGCGGTGCCGACCTCAACGGCGGCGGCAGCTGCTCGCCAGAGTGCGCGCGTGGCTACGTGTGCAAGGACAGCGCATGCGTCCCGCAGAGCCCGTGCTCCAGCAACGACGACTGTCAGGGCGACACCTACTGCCAAGGCGGGGCCTGCGTGCCCTACAGCGACGGCGCGTCCGACAATGCCTGCGGCCGCTTGGTGCCGGCCGGCCTGCTGTCGCCCAGCATCTTCTGCGAGTGGACCGGACCGGAGGCCGGTGACCCCTTCCCGAACCACAAGCAGGTGCTGTCGACGCCGCTGGTCGTCGACTTCAACTTCGATGGCCATCGCAGCAGCGAGTTTCCCACCGTCCGGCCCTCGATCGTCATCAACACCTACGACAATGCCACCGACGGTGCCTGCGGCCTGGGCCCGGCGGGTGATGGCGCCAACTACGGCATCATTCGCGTGTTGGATGGACGCACCTGCAAGCAGCAGTATGCGATTCCGACCCATGTAAACGGCGCCATCACGCCGGCCATCGGCGACCTCGACGCCGACGGCATTCCCGACATCGTTGCCCACTCGGTGACGGGCGGCCTGGTCGCCTTCAAGTTCTCGGTCGGCCAGAACAAGTTCATCGATCTGTGGACCAGCAAGACCGGAGCCGGCGCCGCCAGCAACCCAGTCGCCGGCAGCTGTCAGTGGGCTGGACCGACGCTGGCTGATCTGGATAACGACGGCAGGCCCGAAGCCCTGCTGGAAGGCTACATCTACGACTCCACCGGCAAGCTGGTCGACGGCACCGTGGGACTGCTCGGTAGCGCCAACGGGCAGTTTCCCATCGTCGCGGACGTCGACAAAGACGGCATCCCCAACCTGATCACCTCGCTGGGCCAGCACGCGTTTAACTCGACCCTGCGCCGCTGGGAGCTGAAGTCTAGCTACACCGAAGCGACGCGCGGCTCGGCCAACTTCGCCGCGGTGGGTGACTTTGGCACCGTCAGCGGCAACAGCCTGGACCGCACCAGCAAAGACGGCCAGGCCGAGGTGGTCATCGTATCGGCGGGCAAGGTGGCGATTGTCGCCCACAACGGCACTCGCGTCTTTGGTCCAGTCAACCTGCCTGGCTCAGCCGGCGGCGGGCCGCCGACGGTCGGTGACTTCGACAACGATGGTCGGCCGGAATTCGCCGCAGCGGGCTCGAACTCCTACACCGTCTTTGATCCCGACTGCGTCGCCGGCGCGGATGCCAAGTTCTGCCCGACCCAGCGCACCGACGGCATCCTGTGGAGCAGCACCTCGCAAGACAAGAGCAGCAACATCACCGGCTCATCGCTGTTCGACTTTGAAGGCAACGGCACGTCCGAGGCCATCTATGCCGACGAGTGCTTCGCGCGTATCTACGACGGTGCGACTGGTGAGGTCTTGTTCTCGCAGGCCCATAGCTCCTGCACCTGGAACGAGAACCCGGTCGTCGCCGACGTGGCTGGCAACTTCCGCTCGAAGCTGATCGTGCCGTCGAACATGAACTGTCCCACGATCGTCTGCCCGGCCGTCGATCCGGTCTTCAAGGGACTGCGCTGCTCAGCGGCCACAGACTGTCCCGGCGGGCTGCCCTGCGATGCCGGGTTCTGTCGCTGCACGCAAGACACGCAGTGCAACACCACAGCCAGCGGCGGCGGCTTCGTCTGCAAGCCCGCCCCAGCCGGAGTCAGCGGCAGCGGCAACACCTGCCAAGCCTCCTTCCAGACCAAGCGCAGCGGCATTCGCGTCTTCGGCGACGGCCTGGATCGCTGGGTTGCCTCCCGCCCGCTGTGGAATCAGCACGCCTACAGCGTCACCAACGTCAACGACGATGGCTCGATCCCACCGACCAGCGGCGCCCTGCGCAACTGGGAGTCAGCCGGCCTGAACAACTTCCGCCAGAACGTGCAGGGCAAGCTGGCCCCAAGCGCCGCCCCCGACATCACCGCGCGCGTCGCCGGAACGGGTAGCTGCAGTGCCGGCATGGTGACCTTGAGCACCCAGGTCTGCAACCGCGGCAACGCCCCGGTGGTCGACGGCTCGCCCACCACGTTTTACGAGGGCACAAGCCGCGTCTGTACCGGCACCACCAAGAACGCCCTGCCACCTGGCGCCTGCGCGGTGATTAGCTGCAGCGCTCCCAGCAGCAGCGGCAGCCACGAGATCACCGTCGTAGCCGACGATGACGGCAGCGGCTCCGGCCAGACCAGCGAGTGCTACGAAGCCAACAACCGCGCCTCCTTCACCTACTCCTGCTAGCCGCACAGGCCCCACCGAAGTCCCCGCCCCGCCCACCATCCTCGCCTCCCAATCGCCGCACGCTCGCTGATACAGCCAATGAAGCGGTGCAGCACGCAGCACGACCTGTGCGCGTGCCAACGTCGCCGGCAGGGGCAGGCTGTGAGTCGCGATGACTTGCTTACTTGGGTCGGTCCCGACGAGGTCTAATAGGCAACCGGTGCGCGAGGATTCTGGACAATGGTCAGAATCGAGGAGAGCTGCGACGCGTATGGCGCAAACGCACTGCTCTGAAGCTGGCAGTGGCCCCACTGCTTGAGCTCCTCTGGGGTCCAGCGCTCCAGGCCGATTTCCAGGGCGCTCGGCGGCGTCTGCGGCGCCCCGGCATCCGGCGGATCGCACGCGGTCTGCTTGGGCGGGGGCAGCGTACTGAAGGCGGCTTCAAGTCGCGCGAACTCGGCCTCCGAGATCTCGCCCTCTGCGCGCAAGCCCGTGGAGCTTCCCTCGCAGCCAGAGTCCGACCAGCGGCGCCGCTGCGCATCAACCGCCCGCCAGAACGAGCACAGGCCATTGCCCGAAATGACGGAGTACACCGGAGCCGGGAGCTGCCCAGAGTCACAGGCCAGCAGCAGACTGAACCCAGCCCAGACACTGCGCAGCACACGATGGGACAGCATAGCTATCCATCGTAGGGTTCGTCGCTCCCGCTGCCAAGGCGAGCGCATTGGGCGGGGGTCGGGCCGAGGCGGGCTTGTCGAGATCGCGATTGCCAGCGCTCGTTCCACCGGGCACCCTGGGCGGCGATGTGGGCACAACCTCTGTTGTCCGGGCGCGGCTGGCGTCGGCTGTGGGTCCTGCTTCTGGTGATGCTCGGTCAGCCCGCGGCATGGGCCGAGCCGCCGCCGATTGCGGCTCCGCTGCCAGCGCCGTTTGACCGCAAGGTGTACGAGGCGCAGGAGCCTCTGCCGGATGGAGTCGTCGCCGAGTCGGTGCTGGAGCACGAGGGCCTGCGCTACCGCTGTCCGCAGCCGACCTTCGATCGGGCGCGCTGCGTGGCGCGCACCGGGCTGGTGGCTGCTTGGAGCGGCCAAGTGGGAGCCCGGCAGCAGCATGTCGACGTCGAGGTAAGCGTGCTCGCGCCCGTGCCGGCGACACGAGACGAGGCCTGGGTGCGGGCGCTGTGGCGCGGGGGGGACGCGCGCTCGGTTCACGTCTTTCGCCAAGCGGGCAAGCGCATCGCCGAGTCACAGGTTCAGTGGGGGGGACGCGAGCAGGATCCGATGTGGATGCTGAAGCGCTACGTCGAGCGCGAGGGATATGTCCTCCACTTGGTCATCCGGGTGCCCGGTGTCCCGAATGCGGCTCTGATTGCGGCGCTGCGCCGCAGCTTCATCGATGTGCCCGCGGCCGCAGGGACTCCGGCCGCAGTGACTCCGGCCGCAGCGACTCCGACCGCAGCGACTCCGGCCGCGCCTGTGGCCCGCCAGGGCAAGCTCTGGCCCTTCCATCGCTGGAGTCGCGCCGAAGCTGTCCGCTTCAACGAATTCCCGCTGCGCCCAGCTGTTCCCCTGTATGCCTGCAGCGACCGCGGACTGAGCCCACATATTGTGGAAAGGATTCCGATTTCCCTCGCCTTGGCCCAGCGGGCTGTGGAGCTCCTGCAGCGAACCCGGGGCGCGGTCGAGGTATCCAAGTGCCCCTTTCCGCGCCACGCCGTCATCCTCTACGACGGAGACGTGCCGGTGGCCAGCATCAATGTCTGCTTTTCCTGCGGCGACATCTTGGTATGGCCGAAGTGGGATGCCGTCCCCGAGCCGGACTGGGATCACATGACCAACGCCGCCAGGGCGGCCTATGAGGCGGCGCAGAAGGCCGCGATGTCGGCCTATGAGCAGACCTTCCCGCTGTGGAAGACCTACTTCCGGGACCTGATCGGCTTTCCGATCGTAGCCAAGTATCCCTAGGAGCCTGCGCCGCAGATCCCGGATCTGCAGGGCGGTCGCCGACCGCGGTCCTTCTGCCCTATCTCGACCTCGCACCCCCGGCGGCCGAGGCCCTGCAGCATCCTGCGGGCCGGCAAGCACGTCTACGACCTGTGGATCGGGTGGGTAGAACGGGGCAGAGTCGAGCGGTCGGCTACCGGGCCAGGCGACGCGCCGAAGCGCACGCAGCGAGTCTGGTCGCTGGGCTTAGTCGAGATGCTTGCAGCTCATGTCGAACGCGAGCTCGCAGGAGTCTGTGGCCGCTGGTGTACACGCTGCAGCCCCGGTGAAGCCGAGATCGATGCGCAGCCTGAGCGAGTCATTGGCAAGCTCGCTGATCTGCGCATGGATGACCGCGCCAGCCGTCCCGCTCCGGCACGGACCACGGCCACTTGCGTGATACGAGAACGGGTCGGATCCGACGCCGAACTGAATCGTGCCCCACGGCACCGAAGGCGCGGCGTTGAGCACCGTGATATCAGGGGCCGGAAACGAGATGACGTCGGATCCAGCCCCCGAGATCTCGATGGTCTTGCGGCTGGTGGCAAGCGGCGCCCGGCAGGTGTTCACGGCCACCAGGGCGGTGCAGTCGTAGTCACCGGGAGACAGGGCGGCGAAGCGGCTGGCACAGCCGCAGACGAACAGAGCGAGAGATACGAGTGCGCGCATCGCCGTACGCTACACGCGACACTCCCGCTTTGGGGCAAGAAAAGCCGGGGCCGGGCGACGCCGATCAGCACAGGGCCACAGCCTCCCGGCAGCCCCCCGGCGCGCAGCACAGCCGGCGGAGCGGGGATGCGCGTGTAGGTGCGAGGTTCGCTTGAGCGGCGTCAAACAGGTCAGGTCGCAGGCCACCTTCGCCCCGCTCAAGTGGGTCAGCGCGGCGATGATTTTTTCTGCGACTTGCGCTGGGCTCCTGACCCGTATCTGCAGGCCTGGCCTCACTGTGCCGGGCTTTTACACCCCTGTGCGTGATTAGGAGCGCAACTCATATGACGACCCTGCAAAAGTTCTTAATGATTGGCGGCGCGATCGTGATGATGGCTGGAGACGGGGAGGACAGCTCTGGCTGTAGCGGCGCCTGCGGCACACCGCCGTCGAGTCCGCCGGCGTCCGTGCAGCTGTCGGTGAGCACCGACAGCAGTCTGGGTACCGTCACGTCGGATCCTTCGGGCATCGACTGCGGCACCATGTGCGCGATGTTTATGCCGGCCGGTACCAGCCTAAGCTTGACCGCTACTCCGGTGGCTGGGACCAACGCGATCTTCCTCGGCTGGGGTGGCGCCTGCAGCGGCACCGAGCGGACCTGCAGCCTGACCGTCAATGAAGCCACCTCGGTGAGCGCCAGCTGGATGCAGCTGCAGCCCCCTCCCCCGTCGGCGCCGACCATCACGACGGTTGCGCCGCCGTTTGCAGCCAACAACGTCGCGACCAACGTCACGATCACCGGCACCAACTTTCGCCCCGGCGCGACGGTAACGGTAGGCGGCCAAGCCTGCGGCAATGCGACCGTGCTCTCGGCAACACAGATCACCTGCACAGTGCCGGCCAAAGCCGCGACCTGCGGGCCACAGGACGTCGTGGTCACCAACTCCGATACGCTGAGCAGCAGCAAGCGGGCCTACACCTACAAGCCTGCCTCCGTCGCATTTGCTGCCCCGGTCGCGCTGTCCGGCACCCTCAACGGTCCGCATCGCATGATCCTCGCCGACTTCAACAACGACGGCTCGCCAGACATCGCGCACAGCAACCAAGCACCGGCGGGCTTTGTCAGCGTCTATCTGGGCAGCAAGACAGGCGCTTTCTCGGCCGCGATGAACGCCACGGTTGGCAACTCGCCGATCGGCCTGGCCGCCGGTGACTTGAACAAGGATGGCAACCTCGATCTAGTCGTGTCCAACAACGGCGATGGCAACCTCAGCTACCTGGCCGGCGATGGCAAGGGGGGCTTCGCAAGCGCCGTCAGCATCCCGGTCGGGCTCTTTGGGATCGAGGGCGTCGCGATCGCCGACATCGACAAGGACACCAACCTCGATGTCGCAGTCGTCTACCCGCTGATGAGTCAGGTCGTCCTGTACAAAGGAGACGGCAAGGGCGGGCTGGTGATGCAGACGAGCACGGTCGCCGTCGGTGCAAACGCCCGCTACCTGGCGCTGGCCGACGTCAATGGAGATACGTTTCCGGATCTGCTCGTCCCCAATCAGGGCAGCAACAGCGTGAGCTACCGACCCAACAAGGCCGATGCCACTCTGGCCTTTGCTGCCGGTATGGACATCGCGGTCAACATCGACCCCTACGAGGTCATCGTCGCCGATGTAAACAGCGATCAGAGCCCGGATTTTCTGTTCACGTCGTCGAACGGCAACGCGGTGGGCGTGTTCCTCGGCAATGGCAAGGGCGTCTTTGCGGCCGCCACCGGCAGCCCATTCGCCCTCGGCTCCTTCCCTACCTTCATGAGCGTCAACGACATGAACGGCGACGGCAAGCTCGACCTCATTGCGGCGAATCAGACCTCGTCGAACCTGAGCATCCTTGCGGGCACTGGCACGGGGGGCTTCACCGCGATCGCCGGCAGCCCCTTCGCAAGCGGCAACGGAACCACCGGGGTTGGGACGGCTGACTTCAACGGCGATGGCCTGATCGACGTGGCCAACAGCAACTACTCCGCCGGCACCGCTCAGGTCCGACTCGCCAGCTGCAACTAGCCACCCCGCTTCTGCTCGCCGGAAAGCGGCTGCGGCCCGCGCAGTGCCCGATCGATTGTGGCCACCATGCCGCGGCACCCGTGCTGCTCGAACGTCCGTCGCGCGGCCCGCAAGTGGAGCGCGGCACCTTCGGGGACCCAGCGAGCACCTGCCGCACTCTGCGCAAAGCGGCCCAGCCAGTACTGCGCGACGGCCCGCTCGCTGACCATGCCCAGGCGGTGGGCGGCGGTAATGCTGCGACGTAAGCCGGCCGCGGCGCGCTGCGGGCGACCAAAGCGCCAGTCGGCCAGCGCGTGGAACAGCAGATCATCGGGCCCAACCTGCGGGAACTTCTGCGCCAGCCGGTGCAGCTTGGCCAGGGCGATCTCGACGCTGCCAGTCCAGCGCGCCGGCTGTGGACCGGCCAGATAGGCATCCAAGATGCAGACCAGACAGTGACGTAGCTGGACAAGATCCCAGCGCACATGCAGCAGCGACTGCAGGGCCTGCGTGGCCAGCTCAGCGGCACGCTCGAACTGCTCAAGATGGCGCAGTGCGCTCGCCCACAGCGACCGCGTGATCGAATCGGGAAGCGGGCCCAGGTCTTCCGTCAAATAGGCGGCGGCCTGTTCAAGGAGCTGCGCGGCATCGGCATACTGACCCAGGTTGAGCTGCGCCGCTCCTTGGCCCATCAGCGCCAGGTTCAGATAGCGCGCATTCTCGGCCCGTCGAGCCAGCGGCTCCATCTCGCGACTGACGGCGAGCATCTGCTCAAAGTCAGGCAGCCCGGCTGCGGCAATCTGCAGCTGCAGCAGGCTGTGCAGAAGGGCCAGGTCATCTTTGTACGTGCGGGCTAGCTCGACGGCGCGCCGCGCATGCTCAGCGGCTCGCGCAGGCTGGCCATCATTGATCTCGACCAGCGCCCACACGCGCAGAAAGTCGATCTCGGCGTGCGTGCCAGCCAGCACGCTGGCGTCGCGGATCGCTGTGCGCTCGATGTAGCGCAGGCACAGCGGATGCAGCGGGGTGTGCGACAGGATGAAGAACAGCGCGGTGCGGTGATAGTTGCGGCGCGGCTCCAGCCCCAGGCGATCTTCCAAGCTGATCCCAAAGAGCGTACACAGGAGCGCTAGCGCTGGCTGATCCGTCCAGACGAAGACCTCTTCGACCCCCAGGCCGGCCAGCAGCTCCGCAGCAACTGTTCGATCATCAGCGTCCGCAATCGACGCCGCTGACGCCAGCCCCAAGTGTCGCCCAATCCGGCGCGTCAGCAGCTCAGCCGCCATGCGGCCGGCGCAGGCCCATAGGCGTAGCGCGTCGCGGGGCAGCGGTGTACCCGCCTCGATACAGAGCTGTCGCAGCGCCGCCTCGGCGTCACTGAGCCGACCCAGGCCAAAGCGCGCTTCGGTGAGCCCCCGCCACAGCCGCACCCGCTCCTGCCGCGGCAGCGGCGCCTGGCTGTGAAGTCGCTGCGCTTGCTCGAACAGAGCAGCTGCCTCGCGAGGCGCACCATGCCGCAGCGCTGCGTCGCCAGCGACGGTGTAGTAGTGCGCCGCCTTCCCCGGATCGTTCCCTTGGCGGAACTGAAAGGCAGTCTGCGCCGCGTGGCCAGCCTCTTTTGCGTAGACCACCTCCATGGCCGCTGCGACGCGGCGATGCAGCTGCTCGCGCTGCTCTGGGCGCAGCGAATCGTATACCCGCTCGTGCAGGCGGTCATGGCTGAAGCGCCAGCGCTGCATCGACAGCTCGACCAGCCCCACGTCAGCCAGTGCATGGATCTGCGCCTCGGCATCGGGCAGCAGGTGTGACAGCAGCGCCAAGTCCAGCTCTCGCCCCGCGACCGCCGCCAGCCACAGGAGCGGCTGCGCCGAAGCCGGGACGCGCGCGAGCCGCCTCTCCAGCACCTGCGCAACGCCGCCCACCAGCACCGCCTGCGATAGCTCGGCACTACCAATCTCCGCCAGCGAGCCCAGCTCCGCCGCCAACCCCCGCATAACTTCGATGATGAAGAAGGGGTTCCCTTCCGTCTCACTAACCACCAGCTCCAGCAGGGCGGGGCTGAGGTTGG
>CAZVMD010000060.1:0-29478 GCA_964628555.1 uncultured Myxococcales bacterium
CCTCCGCCAACATCCGCACCGCTTCGACGATGAAGAAGGGGTTCCCTTCCGTCTCCTCATAGATGCTGGAGACGAGCTCTGGGGTGGTGTGGGCTTGGCCGAGCATGGCGGAGCAGAGGGCGGCGGTGCCGCTTTGCGACATGCGACCGAGGGGCATGACTTGCGCCAGGGGGAGCTCGCGGGAGAGCTGGGGGCGCTCGTCGTCGCGGTAGGTGGCGACGATGAGCAGGGGGCGGCTGCCGGCCAGCTCGCTGAGGCGGCGCAGGAGCTTGAGGCTGCTGGGGTCGATCCAGTGCAGATCTTCGAGGGCCAGGACGAGCGGCTCATCCCAGCGCAAGAGCAGCGACTCGATGGCGGAGTGCAGGCGCTGATCGTTGACGGGGGAGCTGGGATCGGTGCTACCGCTGTGCAGGTCGGTGGCGAGATCGGGAATCGGGCGCTCAAGAACGAGCGGCAGATCGTGGATCAGGGTGTTTAGGACCGCGGCTTCGTGGTCGTCGAGGATGCTGTAGGCGGCAAGCTCACGCAGCACCTCGATGAAGACCTCGAAAGGCACACTGGTCGAGGGCTGCGCCTGGCCACGCAGGACGGTGGCGCCGCGCACCATGGCCTGCACGCGAAACTCTTCCATCAGGCGGCTCTTGCCGACGCCGCTCTCGCCGCCGATAAGGAGCAGCGCGCCATGGCCGCTGTGGGCCGCGGTCAGCAAGCCAAGCATGCGATGCAGCTCGTCTGGACGGTCGACGAGGGGGGCAGCCTGCAGGAAGCTGTCGAGTGTCGCGCCCTCCTCCAGCACCAGACGGCCATCGCAGGCCTGAGCGAGATCGGCCAGGGCAGCCTCAGCACTGACCGGCCGCGCCGCGGGGTCGCGCGACAGCAAGCGGCGGATCAGGTTGGCAAGTCCGCTCGGCAGCTCGCGCAGGGCCGGCAGCTCGTCAGACTCGCGCGGGGGAAAGTAGGCTTGCTGGCCGCTTAGCCGGACCGGCTTGGTGATGGCGCGCGGCAGCTCCAAAAAGCGGCGGGCGCGGGCCGGAAGGTAGCTCTCGCCGTCGGGCCCCAAGACATCGGCGAGCAGGGCGGCCATGCTGCTGCTGCGAAAGGGGAAGCTGCCGCAGAGCAGCTCATGCGCAACGATGCCGACGGCGTAGAGATCGGAAGCACAGGTGGCCGGCAGGCCCTGCAAGAGCTCGGGCGCCATGTACTGAACGGTGCCGGCGAACACGGTCCAAGACTCGGAGGTCGAGGCAATGCCAAAGTCAGTGATCTTGACCGAGCTGCGTACGCACAAAATGTTGGCTGGCTTGAGATCGCGATGGATGACGCCGTGGCGGTGCAGGTAGCTCAGGGCTTGCAGCACCTGCGCCAGTAGCTGGCAGCGCTCAAGCGCTGAGGCCTGCGCTCCAGCGACGAGGATGGTGCGGCCCGCTTCCAAGAGCTCCATTGCGTAATAGGGCTGGCGGTTCTCGTCAAAGCCATAGTCCAGGACCGACACGATGTGCGGATGGTGCAGTGATGCCAGGGTGCGAAACTCGCTGGCCATCTGAACGCGGCGACTGTACGAAGCGCGGGTTAGGATCTGTGACTCGGCGACGGCTGGCAGGGCAGGCAGGGCGCGCTCGCCAGCCCGCGGCAGCTCGAACATGCCCGTCGGCTGCTGGCCAGCCAGCGCGGTCGCGGCATTCGGGACGTCGGGTCTCGGCGGCGCGGGAGCGACTAGGGCGGGCGGCTCCTCCAGCTCCTGCGACGCGTCGTTCCAGGCGTCGGGCGGCTCTGAGCTCTGGCTGTTGAGAATGCCGCTCGCAGCAGGCACGCGCTGCGCCGGCCCAGGCGATAGACGTCGCTCGGCCGTTTTGGAGAGCCCGCTGGCCGATGACTGCGATGCGGGAGGCCGCAGGTCTACAGAAGCGGTGGCAACCGACGAGCCACCGGGCGAGTCTGGCCCGCGGCTCGGCTGAAAGACCTGCAGTCGCTTCAGCGCCACTTCGCGACCGGCCAGTCGATCCCACGCACCGTATACGATGCCCATGCCGCCGCGTCCGAGCACGCGTAGGATGTGATAGCGACGGTGAAGGCGGATCGCCACGTTCACAGCTTAGCGCGCCCCGCGGTGACGTGGCTACGCGGGAAAGCGGAGCAGCATCGCCCGCTGACCTACATGTGCAGCAAGGAGGGTGCAGGGTGTCGCAGCGGCTAGAGCGCTGGCCTGGAGCGCGAAGCCTCAGCGCGCACGATGCGGTAGTTCTGTCGCGCCAGCGCTTGCACCAGGCCCGACTCCAAGGTCGAAAAGGTCTGCATAAAGCTGATATCGATGCCGAGCAGGATCAGGCTGCGGGCCACTTCGGCCGAGATGCCGACCAGCATGCACTCGACGCCCAGCAGGCGCGCCGCCTGCACCGTCTTGATCAGCGAGTTGGCCACGTGGCTGTCGAAGTGAGGCACACCGGTGATGTCGAGGATCACCACCCGGGCGCCGTTCTGCGTGATCGCGTTGAGCGTGCTCTCCATCAACAGCGCGGCGCGATTCACATCAATGTCGCCCACCAGCGGCAGGAGCAAGATGCCATCCCAGAGCCGCACGACCGGCAGCGCAAGCTGCAGGATGGTGCGCTGCTTTTCCAGGAGCTGCTGCTCTAGCTGCTGCAGCTCGTTCTGCTTCTGCGCTCTGACCTGATCGCGCAGCCGCTCGATCTCGCTGGCGATCGTCGACTGGGAAGGATGGATCACAAACTCGACGGTGTGCTCCGAGCCCTCGACCTGCTGTTCCTTAGCCCAGCAGGTCTGGCCAAGCGCGTGACTGAAGATGCCGATGAGCTTGCCCTTGAGGAAAGGACAGCCCCAGCGATACGGCTCCTTGGCCTGAGCGCGCAGCTCCCAGGCATCGTGTACGCGCACCACGGCGTGGCCGGCCGCTCGGTCGAAAACCGGCAGCTCGAAGCGCCCCCAGCCAGCGACACCGACGGCCCGCCCCCAGGCCAAAAAGCCCTCGGGAAACGTCGAGCCCAGGCGCTGGACCATAAACTCGTAGTCTTCCTTCGTCCCCTTGCTGGACTCATGCGCGATCAGCAGCCGCGCCAGCTCCGCTCCGACCTCCTGCACGAGCGGGGCCAGCATGCGATACAGAGAGGGATCCAGCCAGAACAGCGCCGAGGGGATGCCGAAGAAGCTAAAGGTGCCGGCCTCCAGATCGATCTCGATCGGTACGGCATTGAGCGTGGTACGAAAGACATTCTCCATCGTCCTTGATTATGAGTGGCGCGGTCCGACGATGGAAGCAGTTGTTGCGGTGAAAAACCGACCGTCTACTTGGCAGGCTTACTGGGCAGAGGCGTCCGCGAATACAGGCCGACGGGATGGCCGGTGGGGTCGAGCAGCAGCGCGATGGCGCCGGGGCGATCGACGAGGTTAAAGGGAAAGCCCGGGGCGATGGTGCCACCCAGCTCTTTGACCTTCTGACAGCTGGCCGGCAGATCGGCGACCTGCAGATAGACCACGCCGTTAAACGCACTCAGGCTGCCTTCCGCGACGCGCAAGGTCCCAATGGGCGTGTCGCCGGCGACGATCTCGACCGCTTGATCGGTCCCAGGCAGCGGGGTGAAGCGCCAGGCAAAGAGCTTGGCGTAGAAGTCGCGGGCTCGCGCCAGGTGGCTGGTCGTTAGATCAAACCAGGCGACTCGACCGGGCCCGACATCGGCAGGCGGCGGCTTCTGCGCTGCCGTCGGACCAGCGGCGTGACCTGAAGCGGTAAAGAGCACAAGAGCCATCGCAGGTACTGCGCACCACGTTCGCATCGTTTCACCTCACGCAAGGGGCTGCCAGAAGCCGACAGCTGGGCACGCATACCGCATCGCTCCTTCGACATAAAGCGACATGCGTGGGCTGCCGCCACCAGCCGCCCGCGCGCTGGGCCAATCGACCTGCGTGCTGCCAATCGCGCAGAAGATTGTCGAGGCCGCCGCCGGCTTGATAGGCTAGGGCCGATGAGTAGCTCGCCGAAGACGCCGCAGCCTATCCGCCCCTATGGCGATCGCCGGGATGATGGACGCATCCAGGTCTCGTTTACGCTGCCGGTGCCCGCGTCGGACAAGGCGCGCGAGGCCGCGCGTCGCCTGGTGGAAAAGTGGGGTCTGCAAAACCCAGTCATCGCCACCATGCAGCCGGCGGGCAGCGACTTCAGCTTCTTTGTCGTCTATGGCGCAACGCAGGCGGTGATCGACTTTGCCGAGATCGAAGTCCCCGAGGTCAAGACTCAGGCCTGGAGCTTCAAGGACATCAACACGCTGATCAAGACGCGCCTGGGCCGCCGCTTGGTGGTGGTCGGGGCCTGCACCGGATCGGATGCTCACACCGTCGGCATCGACGCCATCTTGAACATGAAGGGCTATGCCGGCGACAAGGGGCTTGAGGCGTATCCCTGGATCGATGCGCACAACCTGGGCGCGCAGGTCGACAACGCCGTCCTGATCAGCCGAGCCCGCGAGCTCTCGGCCGATGCCATCTTGGTGTCGCAGATCATCACGCAGCGCGATGTGCACATCGACAACAGTCGGCAGATGGTCGATCTGATGCGGCGTCAGGGACTGCGCGAGACACTGCTGCTGTTGGGCGGGCCGCGCATCGACAACAAGCTGGCCCGCGAGCTGGGCTTTGACGCAGGCTTTGGGCCGGGCACCAAGCCGAGCCAGGTCGCCGCGTTTGTGCTGCAAGAGGTGCTCAAGCGGCGCGGCGAGACCGTGCCGTCTTCGCTGTCGCCGATCCCCAGCAGCGAGGCTCACTGAGCGCAGCCAGTGGAACTCGTCGAAGAGGTGGCGGGCTGGATCCGCGCCTTCATCTTTACTCAAGCAGTCGAAGTGCCGCTGTATCTGCTCGCCTTTGCTTGGCCGGTGCTGCGCGGCCGCCTGGCCGATGGCCGACCGCGGCCAGCGCTGCCGCTCGCCTTTCGCATCGGTGTGGCCTTCCTGTGCAGCCTGCTCAGTCATCCGGTGGTGTGGTTCGGCTTCCCCCGCCTCATCGACAGCGCCGAGCACTACGCGGCGATGGTGGTGGCTGCCGAGACCTTCGCCGTGACCAGTGAAGCCACGATCCTGTGGGCGGTGCGTCTGCGCTACCCGCTCTTGGTCGCCTTCGGGGTCAACATGACGAGCATGTCGCTGGGCTTTCTGCTGCGCTACCTGACCAGCTGGCTCTAGCCGGCCACGTCACCGTCACGCTGCCCAGAGGCTGCGATCAAGGCCGCCGCCGCCGTGGCTTTTCGCGCTACGCTCAGCCGATGCGGCCTGTCGAGAGCACGCTCAAGGCGCTGGCAGGTGAGCGAGCCCAGCTCTCGCGGGCGGTGCTGCCTTACGGCGCCGCGACGCTGGTCGGCCTGATGAGTCACGTCGCGCTGCTGGGGCTGTTCGCCGCCTGCGGCGTGTGGCCGATGGCGCTGGTCAACATTGGCAGCCTGATCACCTTCGCCTGGGTGTGGCGGCTGCTAGTCGCGGAGCGAGCACGGGCCGGACTGCTGGTCGCCTGCCTGGAAGTCGCCTGTCACCAGGTCCTGGCGGTCTATTACTGCGGCCGCGCACCGGGCTTTCAGCACTATCTGTTCTGCCTGGTGCCGCTAATCCAGATGATGCCGGGGGTCGAGCGCAAGCTGCGCATCGCGGCGTCGGTCGTGCCGGTGATCCTGTTTGCCGGGCTGGAGCTCCTCGCCCCGCGGGCCCCGGCCTATCCGCTGCCGGCCCAGCTGGCCAGCCTGCTCGACATCGGCAACCTCGCGGTGTCTTTCGGGGTGTGCTTCGTGTTCATCCACTTTTATCGCCGCGGCAGCGAAGACGCCGAGCGGCGCTTGGCCGAGACCGCGGCGCACCACGAGCAGCTTCTGCGCGGCATCTTGCCGCCGGTCATCATCGATCGTCTGCGTGGCAGCACCGGCCGCCTAGCCGAGCGCTTCGACGCCGCCACCGTGCTGTTCGCCGATCTGGTGGGCTTTACGCTCTTGGCCCAGCGCAAGACGCCGGAGCAGCTCGTCGAGCTGCTGGATGAGATCTTCGGCGTGCTCGATGGCCTGGCCACGCAGCACGGTGTGGAAAAGATCAAGACCATCGGCGATGCCTATATGGTCGCGGCCGGCGTGCCTTCGCCTCGGCCGGATCATGTACTGGCGGTGGTTGCTTTCGCACTCGATGCCCGTCGCGCGATTGCCGAGATCGCCGCCCGCTTGGGCGAGCCGCTGTCGGTGCGCATCGGCATCCATACCGGACCGCTGGTCGCCGGCGTCATCGGTCGCTCGAAGTTCGCCTATGACCTCTGGGGCGACGTGGTCAACACCGCCGCCCGCATGGAGTCGCACGGCGAGCCAGGACGCCTGCACATAACCGAAGCGGTGGCGAGTGCGCTGGCCGGCAGCGGCTACACGCTCCTGCCGCGCGGCATCATCGAGGTAAAGGGCAAGGGCCCGATGTCGACCTACTTCCTCGAACCGGCGCAGCTCGGGCAAAGCAGCGCGTAGTCGTGGTCTTAGCGGCAGTCGGAACTTAAAGCGCCGATGTGTGTCAAACCAGCCATGTTGTTCGCCCAGCTTGTTCTCCCGCTGCCTCGACGGAGCCTCTCTCTACCGCTGCTCGCCTCGCTGCTGCTCCTGGGCTGTGGTGCCCCGAATCGGCGGCCTGCCCCGACAGCCAGCGCAGCGGCGCAAGCGGGTCCGCCCGCCCCACCGCTATCGACCGTGCGCTGGCTTGCCGCCCTGGTCCGTCCAGCTCCGAGCGCACCGGCCGCACCGGCCCGTGAGCCTGCCACCGATCCGCGACCGTCGGCTGCGCCCCGCCGACTGCCGCTATCGGTGGTCGAGTTTGGTCCGCAAGGACGCGCCGGCCAGCCCCAGACGCTGTTCGTTCGCTTCAGCGATCCCGTCGTCAGCCTAGAGCAGTCGGGCGATGCCGTAAGCGCCGCCCGGCCAGAGCAGGCGGCCAAGCTGCCGCGCATTGAGATCACGCCGCCCCTGCCGGGCCGCACATATTTTCAGACGCCTGAGCGCTTGGTCTATGAGCTTGCGAGCGAGCTGCAGCCGGCCACTCGCTACAAGGTCTCGCTGTATCCGCCGAGCCAGCCCGAAGACCCGGCGCTGTTTGCGGCGCTCAGCAAGACCGCCTCCGCCCCGGCTCAGAGCTGGGAGTTCGAGACCGATCGCCCGCACGTCGAGAGCTTCGGCCCCGACGCAGCGGAGGAGCCGCGCTCGCGCACCGCGCAGGTGGTGATCGAGCTGACCCAGCGCGTCGCTGTGGCCCGGCTGCAGAGCTTTGTCCGCGCCCAGGTCATGCAAGCCGGCAAGCCCGGCCCCGCACTGCCGGTACGCGTCAGCCTGGCGAGCCCGAGCGATCTGCGCCAAGCCAACATCTATGTGCGGCCCAGCCGCGACGAGGCGGCGCGCTGGATCACAGTACAGCCGCAGACGGTCTGGCCAGCTGGCGCCACGATCCGCATCAGCCTGCTGCCAGGCTGGTCCAGCGAAGAGGGCCCGCTGCCGGCGGACACGCCGTGGGAGACCGAGCTGAAGACCCTCCCCACCCTGCGCTTTCTATCCGCTGGCTGCAGCGCCAGTCAGCCCTGCGGCCAGGATCCGCTGGTGCTGCGCTTCACGACTGAGCTGCCTTTTGAAGAGACCAAAAAGATCCAGGTCATTCCCAAGCCAGAGTGGCTAAACATCAGCATCGGCAACTCGTGGTCGTGGCGCCACGGCAGCGGCCAGCACGCAGACGAAGACGATCCCAGCCATACCGTCGAGATCGAGGGCGCCTTCTTACCCGGGCGGCGGTATCGCGTTCGCATCCCGGGCGAGCTGCGCGATGTGCACGGACAGAAGCTGGCGGCGACGACCGAGGTCACTGCGGTCTTCGTGCCGCGGCCGTTTCTCGCCCTGAGCAACGAGCGCGGCATCCTGCGTCGCAGTGCAGCGCAGACGGTTGGTGTGACAGCGCGGCATCTGCAGACCGTGGAGCTGCGCGCCCAGCTGCTGGACGATGCGCAGGTGCTGCCGCTTCTGGTGAGCAGCCCCACCCGAAAGCCTGCTGCGGCCCACGACAGCGACGACAGCGACGATGAGCCGAAGCTGCCAGCGCCGCGCGCCCAGTTTGTGCAGCGCATCTCGCTCAAGCCGCAGGGGCCGACCGACTGGGCTTCGATTGCGGTCGATCTGAGCCGGCTGACCAGTGGGGCAAGCGGCGCCGTGCTCGTCGAGGTCGCCGCGGTCGAGCTGGTCGCCGCTCGCCCGGGACTGACGCTGCCGCCGCCGGTGCGGGGGCTTTATCGCTTGACCGATCTCGGCCCGATCTTGACCGCCTCGCGACCGCGCAGCCTGCTCAGTGTGCATCGCTTGGCCGATGGAGCGCCGGTCGCCGCGGCGCAGATCTCGCGCTATCTGCCCGGCGGCAGCGCGACCCTGCTGGGCCGCACCGATGCGCACGGCGTGCTGAGCCTAGAGACTCAGGAAGACCGCGACTTAACCCATCAGCGCGCGCTGTTTGTGATCGAGTCCGCGGCGCCGCCAGGTGGGACCCGCGATCGCGCCTACCTGGCGATTCCGCAAGACGGTCGTGACCGTGATGACAACAGCGATGGGGCGCAGCCGGCTCTGCGCCGCGGCGAGCGCCTGCTGACCCAGGTCGTGACCGAGCGCGATGCCTATCGTCCCGGCGAGACCGTGCGCTGCGTTGGCTTTTCGGCCATCGAGAGTCCCTATTCGCGCAGCAGCCTGCGCCGCACCCCGGAGGGCAGCCAGGTCGCACTGACCCTGCACGATCCGCGGCGACAGGTCGTCAGCCAGCGCCGCGTCAAGACCACCAGCGAGGGCAAGTTCTTCGCCGAGCTGCCGCTGCCGGCCGGCGCCGCCTTGGGCTCCTATCGACTCGAAGCCGAGCTCCTGGGCGGCGGCAGCAGCACCCGCGTCAAAGTTGAAGACTATCGCACGCCCGAGTACACGGTCACCGCGGCAGTCGATCGCGAAGAGCTGCTCTATCCCGCGCGACCGCAGATCCGCGTCGCCGCGAGCTATTTCTTCGGCGGCGATGTGGCGCTGATCCGCGGCTCGGCACGGCAGCACTGCGCCCCGACCACCTACCGCCCGCCCAAGCTCGACAGCGACTGGCACACCGGCGCCCCGCTCCGCGACTCGTCTTCGACCAGTGAGTTCATTCAGTTCCTGCCCGCCAGCCCAGAGACTGACCGCCGCGGCCGGGCGACGTTTATCGCGCCCGAGACTGGACCGCATAACGACCCGCGGCGCTGCACGGTCAGCCTATCTGTGGCCGATGCCTCGCAGCAGAACATCGGCGCCGAGACCAGTTACCTCGTGCATCCCGCTCGCTACTACCTTGCGGTGCGGCCGAAAAAGACCCTGCTTTACACCGGCGACACCCTGACCTATGCCGTGCGCGCGCTGTCGCCCGAGGGAGCGCGCGTGGCCGCGACCGGCGTCCGCGTGCAGGCGCAGCGCCACTACCACGAGACGCTGTATCGCACCGTCGGCAAGGAACGAATCTTCGATCGCATCGAGCCGCGTAGCGAGAGTGTACCCGGCTGCACGCTGGCGTTGACCGAGAGCGGCGCCGATGCGAGCTGTGAGATCAGAGACCTCCGCCCGGGCCGCTATGTCCTGTCGCTTTCCGGCGGGGCTGATGCCGCGACGGCCCGCAACGAGACGACGGTCTATGTCGCCGAGCGCTCGCCCCTTGAGAAGCGCTTCCAGCCGCCACCGCCGCCGCCCCGCCTAGCCCTGTGGCTGGCGCAGGAGCAAGGCCAGCCGGGCGATGTGCTGGATGCTCAGGTCAGCGCGCCCTGGCCACTAAGCGGCGTGGTGATCATCGCCCGCAAAGGGGTGCGCGAGCACATTCCGTTTTCCATCACCGCCTCCGGTGGCGGCAGCGTGCCGCTAAAGCTGCCGATCGATGACAGCTGGGTGCCGCTGGTACATCTGCGAGTGGTCGGCGTGCGTCCCCCCACCCGCGACACGGGACGGCCGCAGATCGAGAGCGTGCAGCACAGCTTCCGCGTCGATCACAGCCATCGCCGCCTGCACGTCCAGGTCGAGGCCCCGCGCGAGACCGGACCCGGCAGCCAGGTGCCGATCCGCGTGCGGGTTCGCGACAGCCAGGAGCAGCCGATGACACCCGGCGCCGTGACCCGCATCGCGCTGTGGGCGGTCGACGAAGCGGTGCTGTCGCTGACCAACTACGAGGTTCCGGATCTGCTGCCTTCGTTCATCCCGCAGAGCGACATGCTGGTGAACAGTCGCGACGAATACAGCGCTCTCCTCCAGCCCTACGAGCCTGAGCCCGACGATCCCTGGCTGCTGCCGCATCTGTCGGGCATCACCGGCTATGGCCACGGGGCGGGGGGAGCGGTAGGCGACAGCTTTGCCAACGGCGGGATGGTTGTGGTTCCGACGGCGCGGCAGCGCTTCGAGACCACACCGCTGTTCCTGGGCGATGTCGCGCTGGGCCCAGACGGCGAGGCGCAGGTGCTGGCGCAGCTTCCCGACAACCTGACGACGTTTCGCATCACCGCGCTGGCCTCGGCGCGCTTGGTCGACCACGACAGCCCTGGACGGTTTGGCAAGGGCGATACGCGGCTGCGCGTCAGCCAGCCGTTTCTGCTGCGGGCCGCCCTGCCCCGCCTGCTGCGCCCCAGCGATGTCGCCACCGTCGGAGCCATCCTGACCAACCGCGCCGGTCCAGCCGGTCAAGCGGAAGTACGTATCGAGATCGTACAGGATCGTCAAAACCCCGTAGTCAGCCTGCAGAGCCCGGCCCGCCTGACGCAGCCGCTCGCAGCCGGCGAGGTCTTGCGCCTGCCGTTCCGGCTGGCGGCGCAGCGCGCGGGGACGGTCGAGATCGAGCTGTTGGCGACGCTTACGCCGCCGGCCGCGGTGGGGACAGTAGCCGGAGCGACGGCGGCGCCGCTTGTCGATCGCCTGCGCCTGCCTTTTACCGTCGAGCCACCACCGGCCCGCGGTGAGCGGCTGGCGCTGTACGGCACGCTCGATGACAGCCAGGCGGTGGCCCTGCCGCTGGCGCTGCCGGCGGGCATAAAGCGCGATGAAGGCGGCCTGAGCGTCCGCACCAACCCGTCGCTGCTGCGCGATCTCGATGGCGCGGCTCGCAGCCTGATCGAGTATCCCTACGGCTGCGTGGAGCAGACCTCCAGCCGCCTGGTGCCGCTGGCGGCGCTCGGCGATATCGGCCCCTTCCTGCCGCCCACCGCAGCTGGCGCCAGCCAAAAGCCCGTCGAGAGCTATGTCGAAGCCGGCATCGAGCGCTTAGCGACGATGCAGACCGAGGGCGGTGGCTTCGCCTACTGGCCGGGCGGACGAACGCCGAACGTCTATGCCTCGGCCTACGCGACCTGGGTGCTGCACCGGCTTTCCACCTCGCAGGCGCCGATGAGCGCTGTCACCAAGGCCAAGCTGGCCGAGCTCATCAAGCGCTCCAGCGACTACCTGCTGCAGACCTTTGCGCCGCCTGGTGCCGACGGTGCCGCCGGACTGGCCCGCTTGCCCGCCGGTCACCTCGATCGCGTGCGAGCGATGATGGTGGCGCAGGTCCTGGCCGAGCAAGGCCGCGCTCCGGCGTCGCTGCTGGATGTGCTGTACGAGCGACGCGGCGACGCGCCGGTGTTTGCGCGCGCGCTGTTGCTGTCCGCCTTGGCGGTGAGCCAGCCCGCAGATCCGCGCATCAAGAGCCTGACGCAAGAGCTGCTTGCGACCGTGGCCGAGCTGCCTGGCAGCGCCCACGTCAGCGAAGGCCGTCTCTACGCCTTGGACAGCCTGTTCCACTCCGATGCGCGCAGCGATGCCATGGTGCTGTCGGCGCTCCTGCGCACGCAGCCGAATCACCCCGTGGTGCCAAAGCTCACGCGTGGCCTGCTCGATCGACGCCGGGTCAGCGCCTGGCGCAACACGCAAGAGAACGCCTATGCCCTGCTGGCCCTGTCAGCCTATGGCCGAGCCTTCGAAGCGACGGAGCCCCAGCTTGCGGTCAACGCTTGGCTAGGCTCGGACCTGCTGCCGGGCGGCAGCCTGCGCTACAGCGATCGCCACGACGCGCCGGTCGAGCTTCGGCTGCCGATGCCAGCGCTGCTGCGCGCTCAGGCGGGCGAGGCGGGGCCGCTGCTCTTGCAGCGCGCGGGCCGCGGACGCCTGTACTACCGCATCGAGCTGGCCTATACGCCCGACCGACCCGAAAGCGAGCAGCCGGTGCGTAGCCAAGGCCTGAGCATCACCCGCAGCCTGCGCTCGCCGCGCCAGGCCGAGACCCGCGAGCTTGTCGTCGGCGAGCCAGCGGCCATCGATGTCGTGCTGCACAATGCTGCGCCGCTTTCCTACGTCGCTGTCGAGGTGCCGCTGCCGGCCGGCCTTGAGGTCCTGCAGCGCAGCCTGGGACGTGGCCAAGCCAGTCAGATGCTCAGCGGCCACCACAGCCCGCACGTCACCTACGAAGAGCTGCGCGCCGACCGGGTGCTGCTGTTCGCCGACAGCCTGCCGGCTGGGTCTCACCCGCACACAATCTACGTTCGCCCCACCACTGCCGGTCACTACGTCCTGCCCAGCGCCCAGGCCGAGGCCATGTACGAGCCCGAGATCTATGGCCGCACAACCTCCGGCACCGTCGAGGTGAAGTAAGGCCGCAGGCCGGGCCGCGGCGCCGCCCAAGTCGTGCCGCTAGGCGCGCAACTTCTGCACATGACGACGCCCGCCCAAGCCGGCTACGATGGGCAAATGGTGAGACATCTTCTGGGGTTCGGTCTGGGTCTAGTGGGTCTAGTGGGGCTTGCGGTCGCGGCAAACGGCTGCAACGGCGCAGTCTCTGGCGCGACAGCGGTCGAGCCAGACATGGCATTCGTCGATCCGGACAGCGATCACGATGGCCTGCTGGATGTCGACGAAGGGCGCAGCGAAGGGCGCGACAGCGACGGCGATGGCAAGCCCGACTATCTGGATCTGGACAGCGATAACGATGGCTTGTCGGATGCCGATGAGGGCCGCGGTGACATCGATGGGGATGGCATTCCCAACTCACGCGATCCGATCAACAACACCACGCCGCAGCCGATTACCTTTACCGCCATCTCGACGCCGTTTACGACGCCGATTGGCATCGACTTTCACGAGCCGACCCGCAGCGTCATCCTGTCGGCCAACTATCCATCGGGCATGCCGTCGAACCTGGAGCGCATCACGCAGGACGGCACACACTTTGCCTTCTCTAACCTCAAGGGGCTGACCGAAGAGATCAAGATCGCCACGGTGCGCTCGGGCAACGTCGGTGGTTTTCTGACCGGCGAGCTGGTGGTCGGCAACGGGCTCGATGGCCAGCTTGTGCGCATTAGCGCCGACGGCAACACGGTCAATAACCCCTGGGTCAGCTTGAGCGGCGCGGGGCATGGCCTGTTCCGCGGCTCGCTGCACTTCGACAGCACGGGCCTGTACGGCGGGGATCTGATCGCGGTGACCACGGTGGGTGAGGTCTGGCGCATCAAGTCGGACGGCACCCCGACCAAGCTGGCCAGCCTGGGCGTGCATCTGGAGGGGCTGATCGTGGTGCCCAATGCCCCGGCCCGCTACGGCCCGCTGGCCGGCAAGATCCTGGTCGGCGCCGAAGAGCAGACCAACCTGCACGTCCTCGACAACAGCGGCCTAGTCACCACGCTGATGGTCGGCGTCAAGGTTGAAGACATCGACATCGTGCGCCCCAGCGAGAACTTCTTCGGCATCAACTTCGGCACCAGCCGCCTGGTCGGCGCCAGCGCCGAGAGCTTCGCCAACATGGTCGGTGACATCGTGCTGACGCAGGAAGACGTCCCGGCCGGCCAGAGCGGCCTGTTTCGCCTGTTCTGGGATGGCAGCAAGATCACCGCGCAGCCGATTCCGCTCGGACCAGGCTCGGCTCCGATCGGCCAGTGGGAGCACGTGACCTTCGCCGGCGCCGGCATCCGCGAGATCGGCTGAGCGGCCAGGCACTTTCCTGCCTAGTTGTTGGTTGCGCCCGAGAGGATCCAGCCGCGCACCGTCGCGATCTGGGCCGGGGCAAGCGGCGTGCCCTTGGGCATGCGCGAGCCGCTGAAGCAGGGGCCGGTGCCGTCGAGCTTCCAGACCAGGTAGCTCATATCGGGCTGGCTGGGCAGGACCCGCTTGTTGGCTGCGCACTGCGTGCTACCAACGTTGACCAAGCTGGCATAGGCGCTGGCCGCGCTGCTGAGATCCAGGCCCTCAGCCGGCATGCGACTGCCATGGCAGCCCCCGCCGCCACAGCTGCTAGTGAAGATCGGCATGACGTCGTTTTTGAAGCTCGGGGCAGCTGGCGTCGCCGATTTTTCGACCTTATTGCTATCGATATTGCCGGCCTGATCCTGGGCCCGTACGACGAAGTAATAGGTCTGGCCCGGGACCAAGCCACCGACGCTGTACGAGGTCTGACCGGCCGCGGTGGTGTAGGTCGGCGCGTTGAAGTTCTGACCGCCAGCGCTGGTCGCTTGATAGATGGCGTAGACCATCTGCGCCGCCGAGGTGACGGTGTCGCTAGCGGCGCTCCAGCTGAGGTTGATCATGCTGCCAGCGGCGCTGGCGCTGGTCAGGCCGGCAAAGCTCGGCGCCATCATGTCAGAGATGGCGGGGGTGGTGGCACTGACCTCGGTGCGGTTGGCATCGACGTTGCCGGCCTCATCGCGGGCCCGCACGACAAAGTAATACGTCGTGCGAATGGCCAGCTTGCCGACCGAGAACGAGGTCGCGCCAGGGGCGGTGGTGAACGAGGGCTGGTTGAAGGTCGCGCCCCCCGCGGTGCTGGCCTGATACAGCAGATAAGTGATCTGGCCGGCCGGGCTCACGTTGTCGCTGGCCGCCGACCAGCTCACGGTCACCGAGTTGGGGCCACTCTGCGCTGCGGTGGCGCCGGCAAAGCTTGGCGGCGTGGTGTCCGCGGTACCGCTTGGGCTGGCGTCGCTCCCGGTCCCGCCGTCGAGGAGCATGTCGCCGGTGGCTGAGCAGGCTGCAAGCAAGAGTCCACAACCGAGCAGAAATGATCGCATCTGCGTCCTCCCCCAAAAAGTGTAGTGATGTGCGGTTAAGCGGGCCCAGGGCTGGGCCGGAAAGCTTCTTCAGAACACGAAGCGATAGCCAGCGGCCGCGGTCATCGAGCCGAAGCTGCCGGGGCCGGTCGACTGCTGTGACGACGCCGCGTAAAGGAGCTGCAGCTCCACAAAGACGCGCCCCGGACCCAGCAGAATGTCGAGCCCGAGCGGCACGCCGACACCGACCTCTTGCGACAGCTCGGTGGTCTGCGGAATCGCAGTGCCATCGGCGGCGCTGCCGCTTGAGGGCGTGCGCACGATGAACAGCCGCGGCCCGATGCCGACGTACGGCACCAGCCGCCCCAGGGGCACCTTGGCGACGAAGCTTAGGCCCAGCTGAAACTGCTGCGTCGTCTGATCGTAGCTGTAGCTGCCGCCCGGCACGCGCGGATCGCTGATCGTGTTTCGGGTCTGCGGCGTGCTCAGCGCAAACGAGCCGACGATGCCAAACATCCGGTTCACAAAGGGCAAAAGGTAGCCACCTTCGAGCTCGAGAAAGTAGCTGGTGTCGAGCTGCGACTGAAAGGCCTGCGGCAAGAAGGCGCCGATCTTGATGCCGATAAGTCCAGCGCCCTTGTCATGCTCGGGCAGGGCCCAGGTTGAGCTCGCGCCACGGTCGGCCCACGCCGAGCGAGCGAAACTACCGCCCGGGGTCAGCACGAAGGACAGCAGCGCCGCGATACCCGCCGTTACGAACTTCAGAGCAACGCTTTTCATGATCGTTTTCGGCCCTTACCAGATCGTCTGTTCGGTGGTGTTCTGCGCGGTGTTGGGCCCACCGCTCGCCCCACCGAGCTGATAGATAAATGCGCTCTCGACCGCCGTGCCCTGCAGCGCCCGCGGCTGTAGCAGCACACCGCCACCCAGCGCGTTGAAGTTGCCCAGCGTGCTCGCTGTGGCCAGCTGTGCCGTCGAGGAAGCGGTGGTGGCGGCGCCGGCCTGAAAGCCACCGAAGGCCATCATCTGGTTGTTGACCACCAGGCCGCCATAGGCTGGCCGCGGCAGGTTGTTGGCCAACGAATCGCCAAACGTCGTGATCTGTCCGCCAGTCAGCACCAGGCCCACGTCGACGTTCTTGGTCAGCGTGGTCAGAGCCGCCGTCGGACCGCCGCCGATGTAAAGATACGTCGCTGCGCCGGTGACCTTGTTGTTGGTGGCCGAAGTAGCTGGCATGCCCGGGGCGGCCCAGCGTGCCGCGGTCAGGGCGGCGGTCAGCGCGGTCCAAGTTCCCACCGCCTGGGTCTGCACCGTGCCGGTCTCGCTGAGCGTGATGGGCAAGAACTCCGCGCTGCTGAGCGCCGTCGGTGCTGCCAGCGTGCCGCTGTTGCCGCCGACCGCGTACAGGTACCAGACATTCGTCTTGCCGGGGTCGGGATCGCGCGCCGCCGCCACCGCGGCACCGATGCGCACCGATGCAAGCTGGGGCAGCGTGGCACTCCACGAGCCGGTCGAGCCCAGCGGCAGAGGGACGGCGCCGGCCGGCGTCACCGTGCCCATGTCGGTGGTGGTCTGCGTCGCCATACCAACGACGTGGGAAACGGTGGCGATCAGCTTCTCGCTGCCGGCCGGACCGTTTTGGACGGTGCGGAAGATCTTGTAGCTGGCAGCGTTGGCGACGGCTGGCCAGAACAGCTGCACCTGGATCACGCCCTTGGCCAGGGTCGGCACCTGCACCGGGAAAGCGTCACTGGCCAGCGTCTCGCCGCTGGGATTGTTGGCATCCAGGCTGCTCATCACGGCGGCGATCTTGTAGATGTACACGCCACCCGGCAGGCCGGTGGTGTTGTCGAGCACGTAGTTGGCGTCAGCGAACTGCGGCGCGTTAAGCGGGTTTAGGATCTCGGCGCGATACACGCTGCGCGAGCCCGCCGTGCCGTCGAAGCCACCGACGACGTAGATAAAGCGACCGATCGTCGTTGCGCCGGCAAAAGACAGGCTCTTGGGCAGGGCCTGCGACAAGACACTAAACGTGCCCAGCGTGCCATTGAGCGAGGTTGGGGCGGCTTCGACGGAGGACTTGGCGCCGTTGTCGTTGCCGTTGTCGCCGCCGATGGCGTAGACGTAGCGAGCTACCGCGGTCGGTCGCCCCGCCACTGCCGCCAGGGCCCGGCGGGCCGTCGTCAGGTTGCTGCCGGCCTTAAAGCCGGTCAGGTTCAGCGACGATCCGGTGACGCCAATCGCGGCATAGTCAAACGAGGTGCCATCGCTGTTGCTGACGTTGAGAGTGCAGTAGAAGCTGCCGTTCGGCGCGGTCAGGCGGGTGCCGATTGTGGTGCCGCCACCGCCTACTGTGCTGCCCACTGCCGTAGCACCGGTGACCACGGCGTTGTTGCTGTCGAAGCAGGTCATGCGCACGACGATGCCGTTGCGGAAGCCGCTGCCATTGACCACGACATCGGTGGCCGTACCCTGCACCAGGGAGGCCGGCGCGACGCTGCTGACCACCGGCGGCGGCGACGCGGCATCGGTCACCGTGAAGGCCTTGCGCGCGATCCCGAAGGCGCCGCTGGGGTTTACCACCACGAGGTCATAGGCCTGCGCCGAGAGACCGGAGCGCACGACGCCAGAGAGGGAGGTCGCGCTGCCAAAGGTCACGGCCGACATCGACTGCGCGTTGCCGGTCCCGCTGTTCGGGCTGAGGTAGGCGCGCGGCACGCTGACAAAGCCGCTACCGCTTATCGTCACGGCGGTGTTCTGGGCCGTGCTGCCGAAGGCTGGGCTAGTGCTGGTCACGGTCAGGGTCGGCGTCGTGACGACACGGAAGGCGCTGGCCAGAAACGCCGAGCAGGTCGAGTTGTCGTCGAGCCGCAGGTCATACGCCCCCGCTGGCAGCTTGCTGATCTGCAGCGTGAGATAGGCACGGTTGGTAAACGCCGGATCCAGCCCCAGCGCCGGCGTGCTGGTCGCGTTGAAGGTCAGAACGGCGTTGGGACTGCCGGCCGGATAGACCCGCACTTCCTTGATCTGGCCGCTGATCCCTGCCGCATAGACCGTCGCCTGCAGGTTGATGATGTTGGGCACGACCGGCGGATCGACAAACAGGATCGCCGGGCCCGGTGTCACCGTCTCCACCATGCTCAGCGTGGCCGAGCAGGCCGCCACACCGGGCACGTTTTCGACCGTCAGATCCGACAGCGCAGCAACCGGGATCGGTCCGCCCAGCACTCCGGTTGCGGTCTGCGGCACACCGGTCGTGGTTGGCGTGACGGCAAAGCTCGACGAGGGCACGCCGCCGATCAGCATGCGGCCGCCGCTGTAGATATTCTGGCCAGTCACCGCCACCGTGCCGCCACCCGTGCAGATCGAGCGCGGGTTGGGATTGGCCGGCACCACCGAGGCCGGGTCGAGGGTGGGCGCACCGACGACATTAACCTGCAGGGTCATGTCGGTGTGGCAGGCGTTCTGGCCTGGGTTGCGCACCACCGCCTGATAGTTCCCTTGCGCCAGCGCTCCAGTCGGCACCGTGAAGCTGAGCGCGGTACACAGCTGAGCATCCGGCGCATCTTGCACGCTGACCGGCGAGCACGAGGCCGGGTCGATCGTCGCAGCGAAGCTCATGCTGCCGATCTCGACGACTGGGCTAGCCGTCGGATTGGCCAGAAGCAGGAAGTTCGTGCCCGTCATCTGCACGGTGGTATTGCCCAGCGCGCAGATCGGCAGCGTGGTGGATGAGGTGATGGTAGGCGGTGGAATGATCACCGTGCGATGGGCGCTGGGGTTGGCCAGATCGGGCAGACTGCTGCAGCCCGCTGCGCCGGGGTTCTTCACCGTGATCTCGTAGGTGTCAGGCGGGAGCGCCCCCTGGTTCACGCTCAGAGCAAGCTGCGTGCAGTCCTGCAGCGTCACGCCCATCGGCGCAGGCAGGCTGCTGCAGCCGCTGGCCGCCGTGGCCGTCACGGTCAGCGTCGGTCCAGTGGTGGTCGTGGAGGCAAACGTGACGCTGGGCAGCTCGCCGTTTAGCTGCAGAAAATGAGCACCGGTGAGCGTAAAGTCGGCGCTCGCCTGCGCGTTGCAGCTAGGCGTTGGGCTCACCCGCGACAGGCTGGGCGGCTGCACGATCGCCAGGCTGTTCGAGAGGGTCGCTGAGCGCTGATCGGGATTGCGCAGCGTGACATCGTAGAGGCCAAAGTCGAGGTCCGTGCCCAGCTCGCCGGTAGTCGCGTCCTTGACCACCATGCCGGGATAGATCTCAAACGTCATCTGCCCAGCGCTCTGCCAGGTGACGTGATTTAGGCCGCCTGGATCGGTGCCATCGAACAGCAGGATGTCCTGCTTGGCCCCGGGGCTGCCATCGCTGCGCTGGCTCTGCGACAGGCGAATCTGCGGCAGCTGTAGGTGCGTGCCATCGACCAGCGAATCGACGGTCAGCGGGGTCATGCCAGCGCCGCTGAGCTTAACCGCGCTTGCAAACTGACTGCCGCACACCACCTGCGGCATGATCTCGCTCAGGCTGACATCGGGGGACTGCACCTGGCTGCTGCAGGAGCTAGCCAGCGCGGCCAAGCACGCGGTCGATCCCAGCAGGTAAAGCAAGCGACTGCGGCGGGTCCCTTTTTGCATGGCATTCCTCATTTCGCACCCCGGCTCTTGAGCGTGATGACCAAGCCACCAATCAGCGCCATGGCCCCAGTGCCGACGAGAAAGCCACCGGTCACCAGCATGCCGCGCTGCTGCGTCGAGGCGGCGGCGCTGTCCGCGCTGGCGCTAGCGCCGATGCCCAGCAGCACGGCACCGCTCGCCACAAACGCCCCGCCTACTGACAGCAAGGTCAGGCCAGCGGTGCGCGGTGGGCGCAGAAGCTCCGTGGGCTCGGGTGGTGGTGGTGGTGGTGGCGGTGGCGGTGGCGGCGGCGGCGCAGGCGGCTCGACCTCGGCCACGCTCTCGGGCTTGAGGTCGGCGGCCGCGACCTCGGCCATCTCTTTGTCGATGGCTGGCTGCTCCGCGAGCGGGCGGTGATTGCGGTACTCGCGCAGGTAGCTGAGCGCCATGTCTTTTTGGCCCAGCTTGAGCGCCACCTTGTGCAGGTTGTAGAGCAGGTCCGGCTCTTTCGAGATCTCATACGCCGTCGTAAATTCGTCGAGCGAGACGTCGTACCGGCGCTCGCGGAAGGCCTGCTCGCCGCGCTGATAGTGGCGCTGCGCCAGGGCCAGCTTTTCAGGCGACAGGTTGCCCGCCGCGCCAGTCAGACCACCGGGAGCCACTCCCGCGCCTGGCGCCGAGCCAGCACCCAGCGCTGTCGCAGGCGGCGCAGGTGACGCCGGTGATGCAGCAGCAGCCGGGGCGGAAGGTGGCGCAGCGACAGCTGGCGAGGCCGAGACCGCCGGCCCCGTCGGCCCGCTGGGCGGGGCAGCCGGGGCAGCCGGAGCAGCCGGGGACGCCGACGGAGGGTCGGCGCTGGCCACTCGCCCAAGCAGGCACAGGCCCAAGAGCACCGACAGGCCACAGGCGGCAGGAGAACGCAGGCTGAGTTTTTGCTTTCGTGCTGTCATCGCAAGTTCTTGGCAAGCCATCCAAGCCTGTTCATTGCAACCCGGAGGCCAAGGCCCGGCGCCCGGCTGCGATCCTTGGCTTTCGTCGCAGCCAGCCCGCGCCTACGCCGCAACCCGCGCCCAGCCAGCCCGCTTCTGCCCCAGAACGGACAGGCCAGCTGTACCGATTGGTACACCTTGCGGCAAGACAGCCGCAGCGGAAGCAGCCGGGCGGCAAGCCGCAGCGGCCCGCGCTAAAGCAGTCCGAGATAAGCGACAAACCCCAGCGATCCGCTGGGCTTTAGATACAGAAAGTAGGCGTCGCTCGACGAGTTAAAAAGCAGGCTGCCCGCGACGTAGGCCGACAGCCAAGAGTTCATCGACCACAGCAAGCTAACGTCACTCCACAGCGCAAGATCGACACGCGATCGGTCAAAGACGCGATGCAGGAGCGTGCTGGCTAGCGTGAGCTCGAGCCGTGGGTGTAGACGGGCGCGCAGCCACGACAGCGGACCATGCACCCAGGCGCGGAAGTCCGGCTGGCTCTCGCTCTCCGGCGTGTGGGTCTGCTCGCGTAGCCCCTGATAGCCCAGGCCGAAGCTGACCGGCTGCGGTGACAGCCCATAGCTGAGCTCAAGCTGCAGCGTCTGCGACAGGCCGCCCAGCGCGACGAACTCGCTCCTGCGGTAGTCGCGATAGCGGGCCTCATAGGATCCCGCCAGGCCCCACTTAAAGTGCAGCCGCCGGCGGTATTGCACGCGCGCGTTGCCGTCGAGAAATAGGAAACTTCCGCCCAGCACCGCGAGGTTGAAGGCGGCTTGCAGGCGCAGCCGATGAGCCGCCGTCAGATGGTGAAACTGCACCCAGGTCGAGTTGAGCAGCAGGTTGTAGTCGCTAAGCCGAAACTGCTGCCGATACGATAGGGTGTTGCCGAGTGAGAGCCCGACGCGCAGCGGACGCACACCCAGGCTAGCGAGAAACAGCACGTCGCCATCGAGACTGGCCGAGCCATCGCGCTGCCAGGCTGGGAACGGCGGCAGATCCACATAGAGCGGCGTCAGCGGCACATTGCCGTCGAGCTCAGGGGCGACAAGCAGCGTGAGGTACAGCCGGTGCGGGCGGCGCCGGCGCAGGAGGAGCTCCGCTGACTCGCGCAGCGACAGCGAGCCGGTGGCCTGGCTGAGCTCGCGCTGCGCTTGATCGGTCGCCCCTTGCTCGCCAAGCACCTGCGATAAGAACAGCCGCGCCTGCGCCCGCGTCTCGGCATCGCTGGCCTCGGCAGCCTGCTGCAGCTCAAGCTCGGCCTGGTCGAGCAGCTGTAGGCGATAGGCGCAGATCCCCAGCAACAGCAGCGTGTCGAACAGGCGCGGATCGCCAGGCGGTAAGAGCTTGTGCACCCGCAAGAGCTGAGCGCGCGCCCGCTCATAGCTGCGCGCGGCGAGCTCGGCGAGCGCCTGTTCAAGCACCGCGTCCGCGCTGCCGGCCGCAGCTGGCACAGCCCCTGCATTGCCGGTCGGTAGGGCTGTCGATGCCAGACCGACTTGCGACCCACCGATCAGACTCAGCCCCCCCAGCACAGCGCCCAGGGAGCGGAGGGAGAGCATGTACCAAATGGTACATGCCTACGCACGCGAGTCCGAAATATAATGAGGATAGGTTTGCCATGTCGTACTCACCGCAAACGCTTCCCAGACTCACTTCGGGCCTCGCCCGGCGGCTCAGCTATGGGCTCGCCTGTGCCTTGGGGGTCTTGGGATTCTTGGGGCTCGCGGCGGACGCGGTGGCGCAGGAGCCAACGACACCCCGTGCCGCCATGCGCGAAGCTGCGGAGGAGCAAGCCGATATGGATCCGGCTGGGTCGGCCATGGCCGATGCCGCTCACCTACAGCGAGCGGCGATGCGTGGTGGCCCTCCCCGCGAGGGCGCTCCCGGCAGCGACCGCAAGAGCAGCGCCGTCACCTCGGTGGCCGAGCCGAAGAGCGCCGCCGAGCGCTTGCATCACGCCATGCGCGCCATCGCGCGTGAGGAGGTCGCACGCGACCTTGCGGCGGCAGAAGCGGCTGGCCGAAGCACACCTGTGGCCACACGTCGCAGCGCAGCCGGAAAGAGCGGCGCCGTAGAAAATGAGCGCGAGCAGGTTCGTGACACCGCAGCGCAGGTGGCCAAGGCGGTCGGCGCCCAGCGCGCGGCGGAAGCGGCCCGTGGCAACGGCAACGCCTACGGCGTCGGCAATGCCAACGGCAACGGCAACGCCAACGGTCGCGCCGCACTGAGCAGCCCCCCAGGAAGCGCGGGCGCCGTCGGCGCAGCCCGCCCAAGGTAGCTGAGCTTATGCCCATGGGTCACTCTCACCTTGCCTGCGCTGTGCTGTCCTGCCTGCTCGCCATCGAGTCGGCCTGGGCGCAGCCTGTGCAGTCGCGCGAGAGCGATCTCAAGCCGGCCGGCAGTGAGCCAGCGAGCACGGCCACCAGCCCAAGCAGCCAGCTACAGCTCCTAGAAGGCGTCCGCCTGTTTCGCGCTGCGCAGTATGAGGACGCTCTGCGCATCTTTCAGAAGATCGATGCGGAGCAGCAGCCCGCTGATATCGGCTTTTACCTCGGCATGGTGCTGCACAAGCTAGGGCGCCACCTGCCGGCCCTGATCGCCTTTCGCAGTGCAGGGCGCAGCGGTCTGCGCGAGCCGGTTGCCGACTACTACCTTTCGGTCAGCTGCTATCGCCTGGGCATGACGGCGCGGGCCCGGGCTGGGTTCTCGACGCTGATCAGCGGCTCCCCGACCGCGGGGACACCGGCCCTACCGCTGGGTCCACGCCTGCAGCAGGGGGCGCGCAGCTTCCTGGCCTCCTTGGCGCAGCCCAGCCCAGAGCCCGTCTCTGAAGGCAGTGGGACGGCGAGCGGCCACGCTGAGCAGGCCCTGCGCCGCAGCGAGCGCCTACTGCAGAGCGATGATGTCGAAGGCGCGCTGGAGTGGCTGGAGGAAGCAGCGCGCAGCCTCCTCGACACCCCCGAGCGTCCCGAGCGAGCGCTGCGCCTGATGGAGCTTCGCCAGGTATGGGTCTCCCTGCGCAGCAAGCTCGCGAGCCGTAGCAGCAGCACCGAGGTGCAAGCACTCGACAAGCTGCTTGCCAACTAGCGCTCCAGCGGATCCGTGCCCAGCATGCGACTGCCCACCATGAGACCGCAGGCCACCGCGTGGCTGCTGCTGCTCATCGTTGCCATCCTGGTGGTAAGTGCGGCGATCAGTGTGCGCCTGCTTTATGTCGGCGTGCAGGCGGTGAACACCACGACGGAGCAGCGGCTGCGCGCCATCGGCCAGACCGCAGCCCAGGCCCTGGCGCGCGGTGCCAGTCCGGACTTTCTGGCGCTGACCCGCCAGGAAAATGAGCTTGAGGCGGCGTATGTCCTCGACGCGACGCTGCGGCCGATGCCGGGACTAAACGAGGGGCTGTCGATCAACCTGCTGCGCATCGATCCCGATCGCGCCATGCGGGCCTTAAGCGGTCAGAACAACGTCGGTCCAGCCTATGGTCTGGAGGATGTCAGCCGACCCGAGGAGTCGGTCACGGTGCTGGCCGGATACTTCGCGGTGCCCGGTGAGCCCAAGCGCCTCCTGGTGCTGGAAGCCAGTAGTGCGTTTTCGGCGCTGCCGACCCGCTTGCGAGCCAGCGCACTCTCTTCGGCCATCGCGGTCATCGGCCTGGCCGCGCTGTGCATGCTGCTGCTGCTGTTTGGGCTGCGAGCCGCCCGACGCGAGCAGCGGCTGCGAGCCGAAGCAGCACGGGGACAAGCCGTGCGCGAGATGGCGGCGATGGTGGCTCACGAGCTGCGCAACCCGCTGGGCACCATCCGGGCCGGGGCCGAGCTGCTGCGCGAGCAAGCGGCCAGTCCCGAGCTGGTCGCCGACATCCTCGACGAGGTGCGGCGGCTGAACGACCTGACGACGCAGTTTCTCAACTTTGCGCGTGAGGCCCCGCTGAGCCTGGCCGAGATCGATCTGGTCGAGCTCTGCGCCGAGCTGTGCGCCCATCTGCGACGCCAGCACGCGGATCCGCAGGCGCTGCGCATCCACAACGAGGCTAGCCAGCCCGTCCACATCGTGGCGGATCGCGATCGCCTGCGACAGGTGCTGCTGAACCTGACCCAAAACGCGGTGCAGGCCATGGATGGCAAAGGTGAGCTGCGCATCGCCGCCAAGCCACTGCCCGATGGCGGGGCCGAGCTGCAAGTCGAAGACAGCGGTCCCGGCATCAGCGAAGAGCAGCTGCGCGTCCTGTTCACCCCGTTCCGTACGACCAAGCCGACCGGCACTGGCCTGGGCTTGGTGGTGTGCCGCCGCATCGTCGAGCAGCACGGCGGCAGCATCAGCGTAGCCACAGCTGCAGCCGACTGCCCACCGCAGCCCACGGCCACCCGCGGGGCTCGCTTTCTGATTCGCCTGCCCGCCCAGCCGCCGCGGCAGTCAACCACTCACTCGCCGGCCAGCGCCGGAGCCTAAGCACTCAGCGCGATCGGGGAACAGCCATGGCCCACATCCTGCTTTGCGATGACGAACCCAAGCTGAGCCGCATGCTGTGCTCGGCCCTAAGCTCCGCTGGTTACAGCGTGCAGCGAGCGGCGACAGGCAGCGAAGCCATCAAGCGGGCCGCTGAGGACACGCCCGACGTCGTGGTCACCGATCTGCGGCTGCCCGATCTGGATGGACTTGAGGTCCTCAAGCGGGTGCGCGAAGGCCGCCAGCCGCCCGATGTCATCGTCATCACCGCCTACGCCACTGCCGAGACCGCCATCGAGGCGATGCGCCTGGGCGCGCACGACTATCTGATCAAGCCGTTTTCGATCGACGAGCTGCGCATCAAGATCTCGCGCCTGCTGGCTCGGCGCGCCCTGCAAGAGCAGAACGGCCAGCTGCAAGCGCAGCTGAACCTGATCCACCGCGCCGACAGCCTGATCGGCACCTCGGCCCGCATGCGCGAGGTCTTCGAGCAGCTCAGCCAGGTCGCCACCACCGATGCCACCGTGCTCTTGCTAGGCGAAAGCGGGACCGGCAAGACGCTGCTAGCGCGCGCCCTGCACCATCAGTCGCGACGCCACAGCAGCCCGCTATGTGAGGTGCACTGCGCAGCCCTGCCCGAGACCTTGCTTGAGAGCGAGCTGTTCGGACACGAGCGCGGCGCCTTCACCGGCGCCGTTGATCAGCGCATCGGCCACGTCGAGCGCGCCGATCGCGGCACGCTATTCCTCGATGAGATCGGCGAGCTACCGGCCTCGATCCAGGTCAAGCTGCTGCGCTTCCTGCAGGATCGCAAGTTCTTCCGGGTCGGCGGCACGCAGGTGCGCTCGGTCGATGTGCGCTTTGTCTGTGCCAGCAATCGCGATCTGGCGCAGGCGGTGCGCGATCGCAGCCTGCGCGAAGACTTCTTCTATCGCATCAATGTCTTCCCCATCGTCGTCCCGCCCCTGCGCGAGCGCAGCGACGATATTCCAGCCCTGGTCAGCAGCTTCCTTGCGCGCCGTCACAAGGGAGCACAGGTGGCGCTTGAGGCGATGGAGCTTCTGACCCACTATCCCTGGCCCGGCAATGTGCGCGAGCTTGAGAACGTGCTGGAGCGCGCCCTGATCCTGGCCGGCGGTGGCGGCAGCGGGCGCAGCCCAGGTCGCAGCGAAACAGAAGAGGTCGTCATTCGCCTGTCCCACCTGCCGCGAGCGCTCAGCGAGCACGCGCGGCAGGTCCTGCCGACCAACCTGTTCCAGCCCGGATTTTCGATCGACAGCTTCGAGCGCGAGCTTATTCGCGAGGCCCTGGCCCGCGCCTCCGGCAACAAGACGGAAGCGGCGAAGCTCTTGGGCATCACGCGACGCCGCCTGTATTCGCGCCTCAAGAGCATCGAGAACGAGACGGCAGCGGAAGACGATCCGGGCGCGAGCAAGGACGCGGTCTAGCCGCACCGCCACTGTCCCGTTTGGTACACGCACCTGTACCGCACGGGACAGTCCGTCCTCGAGATCGCTCGCTTCCGGACGCGCCAGTCCAGCCCTTTCGCGGACTTAGCCAGGCTGGCCTCGGTCTTGCTGCGCTGTTGCCCCTATGACGAGCACACCCGAAAAGACTCTGCGACTGCTACGAATTATCTGTTTGAGCACCGTACTTCTCTGTCTTCGCTGCGGCGGCTGTGGCGAAGGGATGACAGTTGACCCACCGCCAGACGGTGTCGACCTGGCAACGCCGATGTGCTTGATGGACAACGCCACGTGCGTCAACCACAACGACTGCTGCTCGGGCACCTGCGATCCCACCACCAACACCTGCTCGACGATCATGATGTCCTGCCTGAACTTCGGGCAGAGCTGTACGGCTGGCGGTGACTGCTGTTCCGGCATCTGCGATGCGGTCACCAACAAGTGCGGCCAGGCCTGCCTGCCGCAGGCGGCGACCTGTAGCATGAACGCGGAGTGCTGCTCGGGCACCTGCGACACGGCGACCAAGAAGTGCACGCAGCCCCCGACCTGCAAAGCGACGGGCTCGGCCTGTACAACTGGCGCCGAGTGCTGCGGCTTAAGCTGCATCGGCAACCTCTGTCAGTCTTCGTGTCTCTCGGATGGCACGACCTGCACCACCGCCAACGCCGGCGCCTGCTGCAGTGGTCTGTGCGGCGGCACACCGCTGACCTGCCAGCCGATCAACCCCGGGGCTGGCTGCAAGTCTTCTGGCAACGACTGCACTGCCAACAGCCAGTGCTGCTCGGCGCTGTGCTCTGGCGGCAAGTGCGCGGTTAGCTCGTCGTTCTGCCGTCAAAAGAACGATATCTGCACGCAGAACTCGGACTGCTGCGAGCAGAACTGCGTCAAGACCGGCACCAACACCAACGGCACCTGCCAGGCGCTGCCGGTCAGCGGCGCGGGTGGCTGCACCGTGGCGGGCACGCTCTGCGCGCAGTGCACCTGCTGCAGCGCGCTGTGCCTGCCTTACGCCGGTGGCCCCACCAAGGTCTGTCAGAACCCGCAGGGCTGCCACCCAACGGGAGACCTGTGCACCAAAGACAGTGACTGCTGCGGCTACGGCGGCAGCGGCCTGCCGGGCGACGGCCAGGTCGAGTGCAAGAAGTCAGTGGGCTACGCGGTCGGCGTCTGCACCAAGCCGACTGGCTGCAACCCGCAGGGCAACATCTGCAAGTACACCGGCACCGTCCAGGCCTGCGGCATCGCCCGCAACAACTGCTGCGGCAGCGGCCCCGGCGTCGCCTGCAAGCTCGACACCCAGGGTGTGCCCCGCTGCTACGGCATCTCGATGTGCCGCATGTCGGGTCAGACCTGCTCGAACTCGGCCGACTGCTGCAACAACCTCGCTTGCATCCCCGATGCGATGGGCATCCTCAAGTGCGGCAACATGGGCAACAAGTGCTCGCCTAGCGGAGGCCCGTGCAGTGTCGCGGCCGACTGCTGCGACATCGGTTATAGCTGCGTCACCGCCCCCGGCTCGGTTCAGGGTATCTGCACCCCGCCCAGCTCGCCGCCCGACGCTGGCACCAGCGATGGCGGCACGCTCTGCGCGCAGTACGGCCAGGGCTGCACGATCGGCGGCACGCCCTGCTGCAACGGCGTGCAGTGCAGCAAGCCCGGTGGGTTCGGTGATCCCTGCGTGATGGGGGACACCGGCTGCACCTGCTACCAGCCGCAGCCCTAGCCGCGTGTCGGTCCACGCCCCGTCACACGCTTGCCCCACCTGCAGCACGCCGATGGCCCCCTGCTCTGCCGCGGCGTGCTGGCCTCCCCGCGCTCCCGCTTGCCTCGCTGCCGCGCGCCGCTGCCGAAAGGACGGCGACCAAGCGGGAGCTTACCGCACCACATACTTGGTTGGATCGCTCATCTCCCAGCTTGTGAACTGAAAGGAGAGCCTATGTCCTCATCTGCTGCCTTCAATGCCGCCGCCGCGCGGATGTCTCGGTCGCGCTATCTTTTGGCCTCGGTCCTGGCCCTGCCTTTGGCCCTTATCGCCGGATGCTCTTCCGGCACCGTCGGCCCCGATCCCTATACCGGCGAGTTCACCCCCGTCAACGTCCCGGGCTGCACTGGCAAGTGCGCCGTCCGCACCGACTGTCCGGTGGAGCTGGGCGGCAACATGAAGCTGCGCGGCACGGTCAACATCCCGGCGGGCAACCTGCCGGTCTACAACGCCCGCGTCTACATTCCGCTCGACGTGATGCCGGGCAAGCCGTCGACGGGCCCGGCCTGCGATCGCTGCAGCAACACCTTTGTCGCAGCCACCTTCACTTCCACCAACCCCGATGGCTCGTTCGAGCTCACCGATGTGCCAGCCGGCGAGAACATCCCGCTGGTGATCAGCGTCGGCAAGTGGCAGCGCATCATCACCCTGCCCAAGGTCGAGCCCTGCGGCTCGCTGAAGCTCGATCCCGAGACGACGCGACTGCCGCGCAACCAGAGCGAAGGCAACATTCCCAAGATCGCGCTTACCACCGGCGGCGCTGATGCCATGGAGTGCCTGCTGCGCAAGAGCAAGCTCGGCATCGACGACTCGGAGTTCACACTGCCCGACGGCACCGGGCGCGTCAACCTGTACGCTGGCGGCGGCTACACCAACATGGGTACGCCGCAGCCGGCCACTTCGAAGTTCGCTGCTGGCCACAACGGGGCGGCGGCCGCCGTCAGCCTGCCGAGCGTCAATCCCTGGTGGGACACGCAAGCCAACTGGGACATGTACGACGTGGTCGTGATGTCCTGCGAAGGCGCGAACGGTGCCACGACGAAGAGCACGATGGCCAAAAACGCGCTCAAGGGCTACCTCGATAAGGGCGGCCGCGTCTTCGCTTCGCACTGGCACTCGGAGTGGCTGCGGCTGGGCGTCAATCCTCTCAACACCGTCGCCACCTTCGCGGCCAACCTGACCGGTCCGGACC
>CAZVMD010000061.1:0-29307 GCA_964628555.1 uncultured Myxococcales bacterium
CAGCGCACCTGCTTGGCCGGCGGTCGCTACGATCGCTGCGGCGCCACCACACCGCAGTACAAGCGCTGCGGCGAGATGGATCCGCCCGGCTGCATGCTCAAGCTCGCCGCGGATGCGACGACCAGCAAGCTGCACTGCGGCCGCTGCGGCAACGCCTGTGCGGCCAGCGAAGACTGCTGCGGCGGGACCTGCAAGCCGCTCGACACCGCCAGCGACTGCGGCGCCTGCGGCCGCAGCTGTGCCGCGGGGAGTGGCTGCTGCAGCGGCAGCTGCACGGCGCTCAACACGGTGAACAACTGCGGCCGCTGCGGCAACCTCTGCCCCGGGCTAGGCCTTAGCAGCAGCGACGTCTTCTGCGATGGCGGCAGCCTCAGCTGCAGCATGACCTGCCGCGGCGACAACTACGACATCGACGGCGCGCTGAACAACGGCTGCGAGCTCCTCGACCAGGTGCCGCCCGGCCATACGCAGCCGACCGCCGCCAGCCGCGGCTCGCGCGACTGCTTCGACGGCGCTTCGCAGGACAACTTCAGCTCGATCGTGCCCTCGGACAAGCGGGTGCACATCAACCCGCCGGTCGCTTCGTTCTCGGGCTCGGTCGGCGCTGCCCCGGACTGGTGGGTGGTGCATGCCGACGGCGGCACGTTCTGCGTAAATGACTATCTAGTCAGCTTTTCCACCCGCGGCGGCGTCGGCTCGCCCTGCTATCGCCTGTCGATCTTTACCAACAAGAAGTCAGACAGCCTCATCCTGCCGGGCAACAGCTTCGGCAGCATGTCGTCGGGGGCTAGCTCGTACTCGGGCGGCTCGGACATCTACTTCTTGGTCGAAAAGATCTGCTCGACCGCGGGGCCCGAGAACGTCGGCTACACGGTCGACTATCACCTGTAGAGGACCTGGCCATGCCGGCAGCTCTGCTCAACATCGCAAGGACGGTCGGCACCCTGGCCTGCCTGGGCCTGCTGAGCTGTGCGGCGACGGGGGGCGGCTGGATCGATCCCGCAGGTGGCCCGGCTCCTGACTGTCGCGGCCTGGCCTGCGCCGTACCCAGCTGCCCCGCCGGAGCGCCGACGCTGCTGCGCGGCCGCGTCACCGCGCCCAACGGGCAGCAGCCGATCCCTCAGGCCATCGTCTATGTTCCCGAGAGCGAGGGCGCGCTAACGCCGCTGCCCGAGGCGCTGGGCTGCGAGGCCTGCACTCGGCCGGTCTCGGACCGCACGGTGGCCATCACCCAGACCGGCATCGACGGCCGCTTTACCCTGCGCGGCCTGCCGGCCGGCGAGCGCATCCCGCTGGTCATTCAGAAGGGACGCTTCCGGCGTCGCTTCGAGGTCGCGGTGGCTCCCTGCCAGGATCAGAGCGCAAGCGGTCCAAACGGAGACGCCGACCTGCCGCTGCCGAGCACGCGCGGCGAAGGCGACCTGCCGCAGATGGCGGTGGCAGCCGGCGACTACGACGCCATCGAGTGCGTCCTGCGCGAGCTTGGCATTGCTGCGAGCGAGTTTACTGGTGCCGACGATCCAGCCGGCAGCCAGCCGCGCGGCGGCGTGCACCTGTACAACAACCAGGCCCCCGGCGCTCCGACGATCGCGGGCCAGGCACCGCTGGCTGACCTGCTGCGCGATCGCGAGCGCCTGCTGCGCTATCCGCTGGTCTTTCTTAACTGCTCGGGCCCGACCTATTCGCGGGCCCTGCTGCAGGATCCGCAGGTGCTGGAAAACCTGCGCAGCTACCTGGATAGCGGCGGCCGGCTTTATGTGACTGACTGGTCATATGACTTCCTGCAGCAGGTGCCCCAGCTGGCGCCGTTTATCTGCTTTGAAGACGACCAGGACTGCAGCATCACCACGCCGCACGGCTTTCACACCGCGCCGGCCCAGGGCGGCAGCCTGAGCCTGATCTCTGGCCAGGTGTCGACCGAGAGCGCCACGACGCGCGCCCTAGGCGACTGGCTCGCTGGCCTACCCGGTGAGCGGCCGCTGATCCCTAGCGCCCTGCCGGTAAGTGATCTGCTCCCTGGCTGGGTGGTGGTGCAGAAGACCGCCGCCCCCGACTCGCCGTTTGCCAGCACCACCTGGGTGCGCGCTGAGCTCGCCGATCGCCTGCGCCCACCGCGCCTGCGCCCGCTGACCGTAAGCTTTGACTATCCGCCGCGGGCCCCCTGTGGTCGCGCGCTGTTTAGCTCCTATCACACCCGCCAGCGCTCGCTGCGCCTGCCCTTCCCCGCCTACTGTCCGCCGACCAGAAGTGGCCTGCTGCCGCAAGAGCACATCCTCGCCTTCCTGCTGTTCGAGCTGGGCAGCTGTGTGGGCCCACCGGCCTAGGCTCGTCGGGTCTGGGCCGCCTACCCGGCTGGCTCGCCGAAAGTTTTGCGCGCAGATTGCCGTCGATCCCGCTCACTCCGCAGCCGCGATTTCCCTAAAATGCCGCGCATGCGGATTGTCGTTCTGGGCGGAGGTCCCGCCGGTCTGTACCTTGCGCTGCTCCTCAAGAAAGAGGACCCGCGCCATCACGTCACGGTGCTGGAGCGCAATCGGCCCGCTGACACCTTCGGCTTCGGCGTGGTGTTTTCCGACCAGACGCTGCAGGTGCTGCGCACCGGCGATGCCGCGACCTATGACGAGATCGTCGACAGCTTCGCCCACTGGGACGACATCGCCATCCACTATCGCGGCGAGATCCTGCGCTCGACCGGGCATGGCTTTTCGGGCCTGTCGCGCCAGAAGCTGCTCGACATCTTGCAGCGCCGCTGCCAGCAGCACGGCGTCGAGCTGTGCTTCCAGCGCGAGGTCACCGGCGTGGAGCTCGATGCCCTCCTGCTGCAGGCCGACTTGGTGGTTGGCAGCGACGGGGTAAACAGCCTGGTGCGCAGCCGCTACGCGCGCTCGTTTCGCCCGCAGCTGCAGGGCCGGCCGAACCGCTTTGTCTGGCTGGGCACGACGTTTCCGTTTTCGGCCTTCACGTTCTATTTCAAAGAAAACGAGCACGGCCTGTTCCGCGTCCATGCCTACCGCTACACCGACGGCCGCGGCGCCACCGACGAGCCGCAGTCGACGTTTATCGTCGAGTGCACCGAGGCGACGTTTGCCAAGACCGGTCTGTCCGAGCAAGACGAAGCCGGCACCATCGCCTACTGCGAGCGCCTGTTCGCCGCGGAGCTAGCCGGCCATCGCTTGCTCGGCAACCGCAGCGTCTGGCGCAACTTTCCCAACATCCGCTGCGGCAGCTGGGTGCATGAAAACCTGGTCTTGCTCGGCGATGCGGCGCACACCGCGCACTTCTCGATCGGCTCGGGCACCAAGCTGGCGATGGAAGACGCCATCGTGCTGCGCGATACGCTGCTCAAGCAGGGCGTAACGCAGCGCGCACAGATGCCAGCCGCGCTGCAGGCCTACGACAGCGAGCGCCGGCCGATGGTCGAGAGCCTGCAGCGGGCGGCCCAGACCAGCCTGGAGTGGTTCGAGAACACCGAGCGCTACATGCACCTGCCGCCCTGGCAGTTTGCCTTCAGCCTGCTGACCCGCAGCCTGCGCCTGACCCACGAAAACCTGACGGTGCGCGATCCGGCCCTGATGAGCGTGGTCGATGCCCAGGTGGCGGCGCAAGCGCAGGCGCAGGTCGGCCCCAGCCACCGGACTGAGCAAGCGGCGGCCCTGTCGGGTCTCGACGCGAGCGGCGGCCCGGCCAGCCCGCCGCCGATGTTTACGCCGTTCCGCCTGCGCGATCTGTTGTTGGACAATCGCGTCGTGGTCTCGCCGATGTGTCAGTACTCGGCCGAGGACGGCACGGTGAACGACTGGCACCTAGTCCACCTGGGCAGTCGGGCGATCGGCGGCGCCGGGCTGGTCATCGCCGAGATGACCGACATCAGCCGCGACGGTCGCATCACGCCAGGCTGCGCCGGTCTGTACAAGCCCGAGCACGTGCCGGCCTGGCGCCGCATCGTCGAGTTTGTCCACCACCACAGCCGGGCCAAGATCGGCGTGCAGCTCGGTCACGCCGGCCGCAAAGGCGCGACCTGTCTTTTGTGGCAAGGCGATAGCGAGCCGCTGCCAGCCGCCGAGTCCTGGCCGATCGTCGCGCCCTCGCCCCTGCCCTATTTCCCGCACAGCCAGGTGCCGCAGATCATCGACCGCGCGATGATGGATGCGATCCGCGCCGACTATGTGCGCAGCACGCAGATGGCCGAGGAAGCCGGCTTCGATCTGCTGGAAGTGCACATGGCGCACGGCTACCTGCTGGCGACGTTTATCTCGCCGCTGACCAACCAGCGCCGCGACGAGTACGGCGGCTCGATTGAAAACCGCATGCGCTTCCCGCTGGAGATCCTGGCGGCTGTGCGCGCGGCCTGGCCAGCCCACAAGCCGCTATCGGTGCGCATCTCGGCCACCGACTGGCAGCCGGGCGGCATCACGGCGAGCGAGACACTGGCGGTGGCTCGTCTGCTCAAGCAGAGCGGCGCCGATCTGATCGATGTCTCGACGGGACAGACCACGCCGCAGAGCAAGCCGGTGTACGGCCGCCTGTATCAGACCCCGTTTGCCGAGCAGCTCCGCCTAGAGGTCGGCATCGCCACCCTGGCGGTCGGCAACATCTCCTCGTATTCCGATGTGAACAGCATCATCGCGGCGGGTCGCGCCGATCTGGCGGCCCTGGCGCGGGCTCACCTCTTCGATCCGTACTGGACGCAGCACGCCGCTGCCGAGCAGCAGTTTCCGACCTACTGGCCGCCGCAGTACCAGTCCGTCAGTCGCTATCGCGCGCGCTTCAAGTAGTCCGGCCGCTGCCCCCCCGATCGCGGCAGATCACGGCGCTGATGTCAGGAGCCCGTGCTACTGTCCCGCGAAAATTTACAGAAGGAGCCTCCCCCATGACCCAGACTCGACTCCACTCCGTCAAGGTGCGACGCAGCGCCTGGCTACACCGCGGCGCCCTGACCCTGCTTGGCTTCGCACTCGGCTGCGGCGTGACGAGCAGCGGACAGCCCGCGACCTCACCGGTGGTGGATCCGGCGACGGCAGCGATGCTGGCTCTGCCGGCCGACTCCTCGTCGCAGACGCTGGGTCAGCTGGGCTTTGATAGCGCCGCGGCGAGCGCCTATGGCACGCCGATGTACTTAAGCGGCCACGTCGCACTCGGCACCCGCGAGCCCAGCCAGGTGGGTCCGGCGATCCTCGCCATGCTGCGCAGCGCGCTGCGCCTCTCGCCGGCCGATGAGCTGACGGTGCGCCAGGCCTCGCAGGATGCCGGGGGCCGCCTGTACGTGCGCCTGCAGCAGCGTCACCGCGGCATGCCGGTCCTGCACTCCGAAGTCGCGGTGCAGATCGATGCCGATGGCGCGCTGAACACCGTCCTCGGCGAGCTGGTGCCCGATATTCGCCTGCCGGAGACCACGCCGGTCATCGGCGGCGAAGTCGCGCTTTCGCGCGCGCTCGGCAAGCTGATCCTGCCGGGTCAGGAGAGCAGCCTCAAGATCCACGAAGCCCCCAGCCAGGTCGTGTTCGTGCGCGACAGCGCGCATGCGCCGCTCCTTGCGTATCGAGCGCTCGTCGAGTTCGAAGCCGCCGAAGGTCTAGCGCTGGAAGAGCTCGTGGTAAGCGCGCAAGACGGCCAGGTGCTCGATCGCTTCACCCAGCGCTTCGACGCCTTAAATCGGCAGCTGTTCGACTACGGCAACAAGTGCCTAAACGTCGCGACGCTGCCTGGCACCGCCAGCCGCAAAGAAGGCGACATGCCAGTCGCCGATATCACGATCAACAAGATCTACGAGGCCATCGGCAACACCTACTACTTCTACAAGTTCCAAAACAGCCGCGACTCGTTCGACGACAAGGGCGCGCTGCTCAAGGCCAGCGCGCACGTCAAGTTCGGTGGCGGTTCGTGTACCCCGAACAATGCGGCCTGGTACGGCGCGCCCTACCTGCAGATGGCCTACGGTGACGGTGATGGCGCGTTTTTTGTGAACCTGGCGCACGGCTTCGATGTCAGCGCGCACGAGCTAACCCACGCCGTCACCAACTCGACCTCGAACCTGACGTATCGCAACGAGTCCGGAGCGCTCAACGAAGCGATGTCTGATATTGAGGCGGCAGCAGCCGAGGCCTGGGTTGACTCGGGTGGCGGTGAGCTGGGCAATCCAGCCGCCATCGTGCCCTCGATGGCCACCTGGATGATCGGTGAGAAGGTCGCTGGCCCAAGGCTGCCCGGCGGCGCACTGCGCTTCATGGCCAACCCCACCGCCGATGGGGGCAGCTTCGATCTGTACGCCGAGCGCTACATTGGCTTCGAGGACAATGGCGGCGTGCACATCAACAGCGGCATCGCCAACCTCGCCTTCTATCTGATGTCGGAAGGCGGCAAGCACCCGCGCAGCAAGACCACCACGCAGGTAGCCGGCATCGGCATCGAAAAGGCGCAGCGCATCATGTACCTGGCCAACACCAAGCTGTTTTCGGCCGGCACCAACTTCCAGGCGGCCCGACTGGCGACCGGCAAGGCGGCCGAGAACCTCTTTGGTCGCTGCTCGGAGGAGTGGGCGGCGACGCAGATGGCCTGGGATGCGGTCGGTGTGCCCGGTACCTGGAGCCTCTGTGTGACCCCGCCCGGCGGATTCTAATCGACACCGGCGCAGCTGAAATCTTCGCGTAGCTGCGCCGGCGCTAGATCGAACCGGCGGCTGTGCCGTTTTACGGCGACTAGAAGGAGTCGCCCATGAACAAGCTCAGCTGTCTGTTTGCGCTGTGTGCCTCGCTGCTCGCCGCCGCGCCCGCCCTGGCCCAGACCTCGGCCCCGACCGCTACCGGCTCGGCCAAGCCCGCTCCCGCCGCGCCGCAAAAACCGCAGATCATCAACATCGAAGACGGCAGCGATGTCGACGGACAGCGCGTCAATCCGAACGTCGACCTAGTCGATGGCCGGACGCGGCTGCGACCAAGCTCGCTGATCTCGATCCGCACCAACTTCAAGGCCGAGCTGCTGAAGTCCGTCGAGACGCTGTAGGAACGAGCCAGGCCGCAGCGCGCAAGCCAGAGCTAAGGCAGGAGCTGCAGATCCTGCGACGCGCCGTCGACTTCCACCTTGCCATCGCAGGCGGCGTGGAACTGGATCTTGGTGATGGTCGGAACGAAGCCCGAGACCTGCGTGATGTCAGCGCTGCCGGCGATCGGGTTCAGCCGACAGCCGGGGTCGAGCACCGCGCCCTTGATCGACGCGACGCGTGCCGAAGCGAGGACGCCGGCCCCGCCGCTAGCACCGGTGGCATCGACTGTCAGGACGTCGTCGCTGGGATCGGCCGTGCCCTTGGTGTTGACGACCACCGTCCAGCTCTGACTGCCGCCGGCCGCCACCGCGCTGCCCGAGGCCGCAGCGGTCGCGTCAGCGCCGGTGAACTTCACGGTCAGCGTGGTGCCACTGCGGCTTGCCGTCACAGACTTCACGCTGGCCAGGGCCAGGGCCTTGTTGCTCGCCGCCGCGACGGTGGCGTTGGTATAGGTCTGCGACAGGGTGGCCGAGTCAGCCGCCGACCAGTTGCCGGTGACCGTCACCGAGCCGGCCGCCGCACCGCCGAGCGGCAACGGACAGCCGCCGCCGAGGGTGATGTTGACCGCGCCATTTGTGCAGGGATAGGTGGTGCAGGCCGTCTGCACCATAGCGCAGGCGGGAGCCGGTCCCTTGATCGCGTCCATGGCCAGCGTCCCCGACAGGCCAATCACCCCCGCCGTCGTCAGGCCATACTGCACTTCATCGATCGCCGCCTGCTTTGCGCCACAAGCGGCCAGCAAGGCAAATACCGCGAGACCATACCTACGTGCGTTCATGAGCGCTTCCCCCCAGGTTCAGCCATTTTCCAGCCCGGCACTACGCCGTGATGTGGCCAGACGGGGAAGTCGAACATTTATTCAACCGAGCAGCAGAGGCCAGAGCGGCGGCGCCGATCCGGTTGAAAAACGCGCGCTTGCCAGCTCAGCCCCCCCTCAGTTGAGCCACTGCGCCTCGCCTGGCTTGGCCCGAAACGGCCCGCCGCCGCCCTCCACCGCCTTGAGCTTGCGCTTGGGAGTGCGGCGCAGCCCCTGCCAGGGCTGGCGCAGAAGCAGCAGCGTCCAGCCAATCGCCGCAAGCTGCATCACCAGAGCAAGCCAGTGCCCAGCGAAGAGCGGCATGGCCACGCCGAGCCCGACGAAGAAATAGGCCATGGTGCGCCCCGACAGCGGCTCGCCAATGCCCCACAGCCGGGTCTGCGCGCTGCCGTAGTACTGGGCAAAGAGCAGGAGCAAAAGCGGAAACAGCGGGTGGCCATCGATGGGCAGCAGCAGCGTGGCCTGCGACGGCCAGAGCCGCCCGACCAGCGCCGTGACCAGCGGCGCGACGTACAGCGTGCTGCCCGACCACCAGAGGAACTTGCGGGTGCCGATCCGCTCTTCAATCGCGCTGCCGATCTGCCAGAGCAGCAGGCCGAGAAACAGCAGCGACAGCAAGCTGCTCATCAGCAGCGGCGCGGCCAAGAGCTGATACGGCGCGCGGCCGATGGCCGCCGCTGGGCGCAGGATCAGATGCTGCACAATCCAGGTGTGAAGCGGCGGAATCAGTCCCGCGAGGTACGAGAGCGCAAACACGACCAGCAGCGCGCGGACACCCGGCGTAAACTGCGAGCCGAGGCGAATCTCGACGTAGGAGCGCGAGCCACCGCGGCCAGGATTTGAGTTCGAGCGCATGGGAGGAAGGTAAGGACGCTGAGCCTGCGTGCCAAGTTTTGCACGGAGCTACTTTGGTGAGAGGTGCAGGGAGCACGAGCCGCCGTCGCACTCGCCGCGGGCAATGGCTCGACCCATCAGGCGATAGCGATAGCGGGCAATCAGGCGGTAGCCCAGGTCGGCAAGCTGACGAACGCCAGGCACATAGTAAAGCCGCAAGAGCCGCCCCAGGATCGGCCGCTGCCGCAGGCCCTGCACCACGGCTTCCACGCCGGCGTAGATCCAGCCCTGCTGGGTCACTAGCTGCATGGCCCGCATCGCATCCTCGTGCGCTAGGCCCAAGGCGTCCAAAAGACCCGACTTTTGCAGCGGCAGCGGCAAAAGTTGCGGTCCGGCCCAGCGCTGCAAGCGCACGACCTGCGCTTGGCAGAAGCGACATTCCCCGTCATAGATCAGCAGGTCGTATGAGCACAGCTCAGGTACAGCAGCCAAAGCCTGTGAGGCAACGCGCCGCGACATGCCGCCATTATGCGCTGGTTTGCAGCCCGGCGCTGCGGCGCCTCCGCCAGGAGCCACGGGGCACGTCACATGTGGTAGGCTGCGCCCACCCCTTAGGATAGGAACGTCATAACGATGTCGACTTCGAAGAACGCGGACTCCGCCTCGGTACTCAGCGGAGCTGCCTCGATGGAGCAGCTCAAGCAGTGGGTCCAAGAGACGGCGCAAGTAACCCAGCCGGATCAGGTCGTTTGGTGCGATGGATCGGAAGCCGAAATCCAGCGCCTGACCGAGCAGATGCTCGCGACTGGCGAGCTCCTCAAGCTCAACTCCGAGCACTATCCCAACTGTTATTTTCATCGCTCGCACCCCAGCGATGTGGCCCGCACCGAGCACCTGACGTTCATCTGCAGCGACGAAAAAGAAGACGTGGGTCCGACGAACAACTGGATGTCGTACGCCGATGCTAAGGCCCGCGTCTATCCGCTTTTCCAGGGCGCCATGCGCGGCCGCACGATGTACGTCGTGCCGTATCTGATGGGCCCGGCCGGCTCGCCGTATAGCAAGGTCGGCGTCGAGATCACCGACAGCGCCTACGTCGTGGCCAACATGCGCATCATGACCCGCATGGGCCAGGTCGCGCTTGACCACATGAGCCGGGTCGGCGGTGGCTTCGTCAAGGGCCTGCACTCGCTCGGCGACCTGTCCCCGGATCGCCGCTTCATCGTTCACTTCCCGCGCGAGCGCGAGATCTGGAGCATCGGCTCGGGCTACGGCGGCAATGCCCTGCTCGGCAAGAAGTGCTTCGCCCTGCGCATCGCCAGCACCATGGGCCGCGACGAGGGCTGGCTGGCCGAGCACATGCTGATCCTCGGCATCGAGGATCTACGCCCCGGTCGACAGGGCGAGGTGACGTACATCGCTGCCGCTTTCCCCTCGGCCTGCGGCAAGACCAACCTGGCGATGCTGGTGCCCAGCCTGGGCCTGCGCGATCAGTTCCGCGTCTTTACCGTCGGCGACGACATCTGCTGGATGCACATCGGCCAGGATGGCCGGCTGTGGGCGATCAATCCCGAGGCTGGCTTCTTCGGCGTCGCGCCGGGCACCAGCCAGAAGACCAACCCCAACGCGCTGGCCACGCTGGGCAAAAATTCGATCTTCACCAACGTCGCGCTCACCGACGACATGCAGCCGTGGTGGGAGGGGCTGTCCTCGCCGCCGCCGGCTCATCTGACCGACTGGCAGGGCCGCTCGTGGACGCCGGAGAGCAAGGAAAAAGCCGCCCACCCGAACTCGCGCTTTACCGCTCCGGCCCGGCAGTGCCCCTGCATCTCGCCAGAGTTCGAGACGCCGCGCGGCGTGCCGATCTCGGCCATCATGTTCGGTGGTCGCCGCGCTCGCGTCATGCCGCTGGTCGTGCAGGCGCAGAGCTGGCAGCACGGCGTCTACCTCGGCGCCACGCTGTCCTCCGAGACCACGGCTGCGGCGGTCGGTGCCGTCGGTGTAGTGCGCCACGATCCGATGGCCATGCTGCCCTTCTGTGGCTACAACATGGCCGACTACTTCCGCCACTGGCTCAGCATGCAGGAGCGAACCAGCGCCGATAAGCTGCCGCAGATCTTCCAGGTCAACTGGTTCCGCATGGACAAGGAAGGCCGCTACCTGTGGCCGGGCTTTGGCGAGAACGTCCGCGTCCTCAAGTGGATCGTCGATCGCGTGCGCGGCCAGGCTCCTGCCACCATCGAGTCACCGATCGGCCACCTGCCCGCCCCGGGCAGCCTCGACCTCAGCGGTCTTGCCGTCGATACCACCGCTGGCGAGCAGCTCCTACAGGTCGAGCGCAGCGAGTGGGTCGAAGAGAGCGAGCGCCACCGCAAGTTCCTGGAGCAGTTCGGCGAGCGCACCCCCGCCGCGCTGTGGCAGGAGCACACCGCGCTGCGTAGCCGCCTCGGCCTCTAGCGCCAAGCGCTAGTCCGCCCCCGCCCCCCTGTTAGTTCCCCTTACCCTGACTCGCCACCGCCGCCGCAGCCTTGGCCGCCGCTTCCGGATCGCCGAGATAGCGGCTGCCCAGTGGCTTCAGCTCACTATCCAGCTCGTAGCACAGCGGGATCCCAGTCGGGATGTTCAGCTCGACGATGTCCTGATCGGACACGCCATCGAGGTACTTGATAAGCGCCCGCAGGCTGTTGCCGTGCGCCACCACCAGCAGCCGCTGCCCCGAGCGAATCGCCGGTGCCAGCGTGCTGTGCCAGTAGGGCACCAGGCGCTCGACGGTGTTCTTCAGCGCCTCGGTCGCCGGTAGCTCGCCCTCGCTCAGGCCGGCGTAGCGCCGATCGAAGCGCGGATGCCGCTCGTCGGAAAGCAAGAGCGGCGGGGGCGGCGTGTCGTAGCTGCGCCGCCAGATCTTGACCTGCGCCTCGCCGTACTGCTTGGCCATGTCGGTCTTGTTGAGACCCTGCAGCGCACCGTAGTGCCGCTCGTTGAGCTGCCAGGCCTTGTGTACCGGCAGCCAGTCCAGCGACAGCTCGTCGAGGACCAGGTTCAGCGTGTGCACCGCTCGCCGCAGCACCGAGGTATAGGCGACATCAAACGTGAAGCCCTCCTGGCGCAGCAGGCGACCGGCGGCCTGCGCCTCCTGCCGTCCCTGCTCGGTCAGCCCGACGTCGGTCCAGCCGGTAAAGCGGTTCTCTTGGTTCCAGGTGCTCTGGCCGTGGCGGATCAGCACCAGCCGAAAGTTCCTTCCAGTCATGCCTATGAGGCTCTGCAACTCGCTCGCGCTTGTCAATCGGCAGACCGCGCTGCCGGTCGCTTTCGCTCGGGACTGCGCAGCCGCTTCTGACCGCGGGCGCTTCTTGCTACATTGCCGGCCATGAGCGAGCTCGTGCCGACCCCCTCCCCAAAGCCCCTGCAGCGCCTCGACTTTTACTTCGATCTCTCGTCGCCCTATAGCTACCTGGCCGCGACGCAGCTTGAGCCGCTTGCGGCCCGCAATCATGCCCAGGTGCAGTGGAAGCCGATAGCGCTCGGCGCGATCTTCAAGGCCACCGGCAATGTCATGCCCGCCGCTTGTCCACCGAAGGCGACATACATGCTGGCCGACCTGGCGCGCTGGGCTGCCCACTACGGGGTGCCGTTTCGCTTCGCGAGCCGCTTCCCGATCAACGCGCTGCGCGCCATGCGCTTGATCGTCGCGGCAGGGCTGGCGGCGGGCAGCGACAGCGGTCACCCTGGCCTGAGCCTGGCGCTGTTCCACGCCGCTTGGGCCGAGGATCGCGACCTGACCAGCGATGTCGAGCTACGCGCCATCTGCGAGGCGCAGGGACTGCAAGCCGAGCCGCTGCTTTTGGCCTGTGACACCAAAGAGGTCAAAGATCGCCTGCGCGCCCTCGGCGATGAGGCGCTGTCGCGCGGCGTGTTCGGAGCGCCGGCCATCTTCGTCGGTGATGAGCTGTTCTGGGGCAACGATCGCCTGGACTTCGTCGAAGCCGCCCTGCGCCGCCGCTAGGCCCGCCATGTCGCTGCCCACGCCCTCCCCTGCCTCGCGCAGCCGCGCCGTCCTGCTGGACATCGAGGGCACGACCACGCCGATCTCGTTTGTTCATCGCGTGCTGTTTCCCTATGCCGCGGCGCAGCTTGACGACTTCCTGGCGCAGCACGGAGGGGAGCCTGAGGTCAGCGCTGCCTGCCGCCTGATCCTCGCCGATCGCAGCCCGGCCGAGAGCGGACTTGGCGACCAAGAGGCGGTGCCGGCCATCGTGCGCCGCCAGATGGCCGCCGATGTCAAAGCCACTGGTCTTAAGGCACTGCAGGGTCTGATCTGGCGACATGGCTACATGAGCGGCGCGCTGCGCAGCGAGCTTTATGCCGATGTCCCGCCGGCCCTGACGCGCTTTGCCGCCGAGCGACGCGAGGTCGCCATCTATTCCTCAGGCAGTCGCTTGGCGCAGCAGCTGATCTTTCGCTACAGCCCGTTTGGCGATCTGACCGCAAAGCTCTGCGGCTATTACGACACCGAGGTCGGTCCCAAGCGCGAGCCCGAGAGCTATCGCCGCATCGCCGCCGCCTGGGAAAAGCCCGCTGCGACCATCGTCTTCTGCAGCGACATCGCGGCCGAGTGTGAAGCGGCGGTGAGCGCTGGCCTGCAGGCCGTCCTCCTCCTGCGCCCCGGCAATCCGCCGCTGCCGCCGCTGCTGCCCTACGCGATCCACGCCGACCTCAGCGCGATCTAGGTGCCGCAGCCGGTCGATGCGCACTTTTTTCGGTGGGAGGGAGCGGGCAGCCAGCGATATGTTGCGCGCATGCGCGGCCCACTCTCTCCGTTGCTCTCCTCGCTTGGACGTCCGCAACTGGTAGTGCAGCTTCGGGGTGCGCTCACCAAGCGCTTTGCGGGATCGCTGCTCGCCAGCCTGCTTGGGCTCCTGGCCTGCGGCGAGCCCCCGGCCGATCCGCCGCCGCCGCCGCCCGTCCCCTATGTGCCCCCGCCGGCGAGTGCGCTCGTCGATTCCGCTCCGGTGGCGATTCGGCGCGAGGTGCTGCGCATCGCCGTGCCCGCGCCGCCGCCCAACCCCAGCGCCAGTGCCGCTGCTGAGACGCCGCCCGAGAATAACTTCATCCGCGTGGTCCGCTATCGCCTCGACAGCGAGCCCCCGCGGCCGGCTCGCGCCATCGCCGTGCTGATGCCTGGCTTCCTCGGTGGAGCAGGCAGCTTCGAGCCGCTGGCCCGCGCGCTGGTGCGCCGCTCGGCGCCCGATGCAGCGATTGAAGCCTGGGCCATCGATCGCCGCTCGAACTTTCTCGAAGATCACCATGGCTTGGACGTGGCCGAGGGGCGCGGCGATCCCGAGCTTGCTAGCCGCTACTACTTTGGCGGCGATGAAGTCGAAGGCCGTCGCTTCCCCGGCCTGCTGGGGCAGGATGCACTGGCCTTCATGTCCGAGTGGGGCCTGGCGACCACCATCGCCGATCTGCAGGCCGTGCTCGGCTTGGTGCCGGCTGGCGCGCGCAAGGCCCACGTCGTCCTCGTCGGGCACTCGCTAGGTGCCTCGATCGTCGAAGAGTACGCGGCCTGGGACTTCAGCAGTCGCCCCGGCTACGAAGACCTCGCCGGCCTAGTGCTAGTCGACGGCACCACCGGAGCCGAGGGCAGCGCCGCCCCGCCGATCAGCCAGAGCCAGTATCAAGACGGCATCGCCGGCAGCTTTCCCCGTCCGGGGCTCAACAAGATCCGCAGCCGCGACCGCTACTACACCCTGCCGCTCCTAGGCAGCGAGGTGTACATCACCGCCGCGATCTCGGGCCTGCGCGCCGCCTGGCGACCCATGGACGTGGTCAGCGATCCCGATCGCGACAGCGCGCTGCGCGTCCTTTTGGGGCTTAGCGCCGTGCCCCCGCTGACCAACCGGGCGGCGCTGGGCTTCTCGTTCGATCGTGCCTACAACGCACTGTCGTTTGCCGCGGTCAGCTGTGGTCAGGGCACCGGCGGACGCATCGAAAAATATCGCAGCCTGCTCGGTGCTGAGCTGCTGCATCCCACCGACCCCGCCGCGACCTACGACTGGGTCGATTTCGACAAGACGCAGCCGACCGGCCACACCTCGCTGAGCGATCTGGCACAGGCCTGGTTCCACGGTCCGGGGCTCGACTTTGCCGAGTGGTACTTCCCGGCCCGACTGGCGCTGGATGCACCGGCGGCCGGCAGCTTGGTGCTGGGCAGCAGCGACTGGCCGCGTAGCCTGTATGGCCTGCGAGCGGCGCACGGGCGCACCCTGGATCTGCCGATCCTGGCGCTCTCGGCGGGCCTGGTCGGGCGCGGCGGCGGCGATCAGCACGCCTACGATGCGCTGCGCCAGCTAGTCGATGCCGTGCCGATCGGACCCGGGCGCCCACAGCAGGGCCTGCCGCGCAGCCGCGCCGAGGCCTTCCGCGTCCTCGCCTACCCGCAGCTCTCGCACATCGACCCGATCATGGGCGCTGACTCGCCGATCAGCCAAGCCCAGGAGTGGTACAGCGCGCTGCACGAGTTCCTGCTGCGCAACACCACCGCGGCCGGCGCCCCGGTGATCTCGCCCCTGCCCAGCAACGGCTAGCGCGGCAGCGGTAGCTTGCAGGCGTGGCCAAGGATCTGCGGGCCGGTCTGCGTCTCGGTGGGCGTCGGCTGCCAGCCAGCGGCCAGGCGGGCCGCCAAGAGCTCATCGGCGCTGGGTCGGTGGTCCCACACGGAGACCGCGTTGACGCCGCCGAGTCAGGTGCAGTCGAGGAGCAGGACCTCGGCGCGGCCATCTTCACAGCTGAGGATGATGTCGTGCGTGTACTCGTCCTGGATGACAACGTCGGCCACCGTCCAGGCCGGGCGCTGAGCCAGGCCCCAGGGGATGACTCGGGCCAGCGTGCCCAGCCACTTGACCTGCCGAGCCAGTGCGTCGAGCGGAAACGCCACCGCGCGCCCTCCCCGACCTAGCTGCAGCCACAGGGGCCGCAGCCCCCGCCAGGGCCACAGCTCTTGCCGCCCTCGTCGGGCAGGACCTCGGCCGGCGGGCCCAGCAGGGCAAACAGGCGCTCGTTCAGCTCGACGCCCAGGCTCATCAGCGCCTCGGGAGAGCTGCCCTCGCGGTGCGGCGCTGCGATCAGGATTCGGCCGCTGCGCAGCTCCAGCCGGAAGCTGCGGCTCGGATCCACCTCGTCCAAGGCGGTGCCAATCACCGTCAGCAGATCGGTACGCAGCGGAGAAAAGGCCTCCAAGCGATAGCCGGCCGGCAGCGCGGTGGCCGGCAGCTCGACAAAGCCAAGGTGCGGCGGCGCGTCCTGGGTCGAGGCCGGCAGGATGCGCAGGGCCGGCAGATCAGGATGGCCGCCGAACGATCCCAACAGGAAGCGGCGCACCTTGCGCTCGCCGCCGACGACGCAGACGGTCATGCTGGCGGCGGTGGCCAGCTGCGGGCTGCGCAGCGTGCCCTGCGCCAGGCGCTCCACCGACAGCACGGTCGGCAGCAGGGCCAGGGGCTCTAGGGCCGAAAGAGCGTTGGTCGGGACATCGCGCAGAAGCGGCAGCTGGTGGCTGGCGGCCCAAGCATCCAGGGCCGTGGGGCGCAGCTTGGCACGACGATCCAACAGATACAGCACCGTCGCCGCCGTGGTACCGGCCAGCGTCCACAGAACAGGATCCGCCATGGGCATGATCACTAATCATGCGCTCGCTCGGCCCCGGCACAAGGGCCGGCTGCAAAAGACTTGGATTTGTTGCGCTGTAACGCCGCCCGAGCTTCGGCATCTACCCACCATGTCGCGCCCGCTGCCCGCTCGCCTGACTCGTCTCGCACCACTCTCGCTCGTTTCGGCGACGCTGTTGGCCGCGGCGAGCCCAGCCAAGTCGCCCAGCCCAGCGCCGGCTGGAAGCCCCGCTGCGGGCGCCAGCACGCCGACTGCAGCGGCGCCCCCGGCGGCCCGACCCGCCATCCTGCTTGAGCTCTTCACCTCCGAGGGCTGCTCTAGCTGTCCAGCCGCCGATGAGCTGCTGCGCGAGCTCGCCCAGGCCGGCGCGGTGGAAGACACTCCGGTGATTGCCCTTGAGCTGCACGTTGACTATTGGAACTACTTAGGCTGGCGAGACCCATTTTCCGACGAAGCCTACAGCCAGCGCCAGGCCGCATATGTACCTTTGCTGGGCATGCGGGGGCCATATACGCCACAGCTCGTAGTCGATGGTCGCTTCGATGTCTTGGGCTCTAGTGCGACGCGCGCCCGGGCCGCCATCCTCAACGCCAGCGAGGGCCAGACCTCGCGGGCCCGGGTCACGCTGAGCTTGACCGGACCGGGCGATACGCTGCGCCTGCAGGCCAGTCAGCTCCCGCGCCGCCGGACTGTGCTGTATGCCGCCGTGACCGAGAGCGGTCTGTCGACGCGGGTGGCGCGCGGCGAAAATGCCGGCCGCCTGCTGCCGCACGGTCCGGTGGTGCGCTGGCTGCACGCCGTCGGCAGCGGTGACAGCGGGACGCTGCAGGCCGAGGTGCCGCTGCGGCTCTTGCCAGGCTGGCGACGCGAGGCCCTGCAGCTTGTCGCCTTTGCCCAGGACGCGGGAAGCGGACAGGTGCTGGGCGCCGCCGCGATCGCCTATCGTCCAGCGTCCGCCGGTCGCTGAGCCCGCCGCTCCCCTGATCGCTCGCTAAGCCGGCGACGCGGCCGGTCTCACAGCGCGATGCGGACGAGCTCGGCCAGGCGGGCAAAGCTCTGCAGCCAGGCGGTTGCCCCGCGGCTGCGCTGGCTGGGATAGACCTCGTGGCGCAGCGCGTAGCACAGGTTCTGCGTCTCGATGAGATCGAGGGAAAACGGCGGCTCGGCGGCCAGCTCGACCACCGAGACCAGCTCAGCCAACGCACTCTCTGAGTCGGCGTGGTCTTCGCAGTCGGCCAGCCGGGCCTGCAGCGTGGCGTCTAGCTGCCGTCGGGCGGCGCTCAGATCGAGCCCGACGTGCTCGGCCTGGGCTTGCTGCAAGAGCTGCGCGATAAACGGCCGATGCAGCCGCGGCTGGCGCAGCGCATGCGTCAGATCGTGTGCCAGCATAAGCTCACGCGCGACGACCAGCTCACGCGGGATCGCGATGCCCAGCGCCCCGCGGGCGGCGTCCTTAAACAGCGGCGCGTGGGTGGCCGAGAGCTGCGTCAGCGCCTCGCTCAGTGGGCGCAGCGTGACCTGCAGCAGGGCCTCCAGAGCAGCCCGCTGACTGTCGAGCGGCACATCGCCGAGCGCGTACAAGCGGGGGCCATAGCGGCGCGACAGGGCCGCCAGCAGGGCCGGGATATCCGCGGCATCCAGATAGCGCTGCAGCTCGTCTACACCGTCGCTGTCCGGCTGTGCATCCGGGCCTTGGGCGGGGCCAATGCCGATCGCTACCTGGGCGGCGCCGAAGTGCAGCGCGACGTAGCTTAGCTCGTGGCCCGCAGTGGTGATCAGCGAGCTTACGCGCAGCGTCCCGCGCGACAGCGAGATCGCACCGGTGCGATAGCAGGCATGGCTGCGCGGCACGATCTCGTAACAGAACAGGCGAGTCTGCGCCCCTTCCGCCTCGGGGACCCCCTGCGGCTCGGCGGCGCCCAGCGGTCCCCCGACAAGCTGCGACAGCACATAGCTAGCGGCGATCTGGCTGTGCTGCATATCAACCGCCACGCCCAAGACGCAGCGATCGTACAGGGCCCGCCCATCCGGCACCGCGGCGGTGTTGCCCGGCACCTGGGCCAGAAGCTGGCGCAAGGTCTCGCCCAGCCCGGCCTGGCCCAGCGCCTCGGCTAGCTGCACCACGCGACCGGCGTACTGCACGATCTGCGTCGGCTCTGGCCCGGCGATGTCGTCGAAGAACCAGCCGCAGCTGGTGTACATCAGCTGGCTGTGGCGCTGCATCTCCAGCAGGTGCCAGACCGCGACCTGTTCCTCAGCGTTCAGCCGTCGCGCGGCGTGGCTGCGCAGGAAGCGGCTGCGGCTGCGCTCGCTGCGATCGTTGATGACATCGATGTAGTCGTCGCGCGCCGCCCAGGGATCGCGCAGAAGCGGCGTCGCCCGCTCGACGTAAAGTGGCGTGATGGCCTCGCGCAGCGCATCCAGAGCCGCCCGCAGTGGCCCGCGCCAGCGCTGGTGAAAGCCGGGATTGCCGCCGCTGTTGCAGCCGCAGTCAGCGCGCCAGCGCTCGATGCCGTGGGCGCAGCTCCAGGCGCTGTTCTCGACGATCTCGAGGGTGTCGCGCGGCGGATGGCGGCTGAGAAACTCGCCATAGTTGGTGAGCAGCGGTGCCGTCCCGGCCCCCCGCGCCGCGCCGTCCTTGCTGCCACCGCTGGCCGGCAAGCCGTCAGCCCGACGCGAAGGTAGCGCCTGCTCCAGCCGATCGATGACATAGGCCAGCGCCATCTCACCGAACTTGTGGTGATGACCATAGGTCTCACCGTCGGTGGCGATGTGGACGAGCTGAGCCTCAGGGCCGCGCGGCTCAGCGGGAAAGGCACCCAGCAGGCGGGAGAGGAAGCGCTCGCCGCTGCCCAGCAGGTGCTCGAAAGCGACGGCGCGCGACACCGGCCCGTCGTAGAAAAACACCGCGATGGCCTGCCCCCCCGGCAGCCGGACGCGGTAGGGTCGCGTCGGATCCAGCGTCGCACCGGGTGGCAGCTTGGCCTGATGTGGCGCCAGCACGGTGTAGCGGATGTCGTGCTCGGCCAGCACCGCGAGCGTCTCCAGATCGACCGCGGTCTCGGGCAGCCACATGCCTTCGGGCGCGCGGCCAAAGCGGGACTTGAAGTCGCGCAGCCCCCAGCGCACCTGCGTCACTTTGTCGCGACGACAGGCGAGCGGCATGATGACGTGGTTGTAGACCTGGGCCATCGCCGAGCCATGTCCCGAGAAGCGCCGCTGGCTCTCGGCATCGGCGGCCAGGATGGCCTGATAGACGCGCGGCGCCTGCTCGGCCAGCCAGGACAGAAGCGTCGGACCGACGTTGAAGCTGATGCGCTCGTAGGTGCGCAGGATGCGAGCGATCAGGCCGCGCTCATCGAGCAGCCGCGCCTGCGCATTGGCGGCATAGCACTCGGCGGTGATGCGCCGATTCCAGTCGTGATAGGGGGCCGCGCCGGGCTGGACCTCGACCGTCTCAAGCCACGGATTTTCGCGTGGGGGCTGGTAGAAGTGTCCGTGAATGCACAGATAGCGCGGCGGGGTCTCAGTCATCTTCATCGACCAGCCGGTCGAGCAGACTCTGTAGCTCGCCCTGGGCGTGGTGATTGCGGGCCACCTTGGCGCGCTCGATGCCCGCTTGCAGCACCCGCATCGCCGCCGCGCGATCTTTGAGGTCCTGTGCCAAAAGCTGACCGTGCATCAGGTACTGCGGCACGTAGTCGGGAAAGCGCTCGGCCAGGCTGGCAAACGTCGCAGCAGCGGCGGGAAAGTCACCGCTGTTGCGGTACTCCATGGCCAGCCCGTACAGCGGGAAGGGATCGTTGGGAGCCAGCGCTACGATCTCTTTGATCTCGTCGATTCGGCTAGACATGGCGGTACTCAGGCCGACTTCGCCGCGAAGCCCTTGCAGTAGCCCTTGGGATGGATCGGGCCCTTCATCAGCTTGCAGCCGCCACAGGCGCCCGCGGCATCGCTGGGCGACGCGGTGAACTGCACACAGCCCGCACAGTCCTTGCCCGGCTCGGGCGAGGGCTCGACATAGCCGAGCGCGGTGCGGACGGCGGTATCAGCCGGCGCGAGCGCGCTGACCTCGGTGCAGGTAAAGGGCTTGCTTTCCTTCTTGCAAGCCGCGGCGGCCGACAGCACCACAAGGCTGGCAGAGCCGCGAAGGAAGTCGCGACGGCTGGATATCGACATGGTGGACGCTTCCTCGCTAGGGGGCAGGCAGGAGTTATCGCTGCCCGAACGGCAGCGGCGGCACGGACTGCAGAAAGGCCCACAGCGCCTTCTTCTCCGTGTCGTCAAACTTGGACCAGGCTTCATATGGCATGAACGGATTTAGCGCCAAGCCATTTTTTCGCCGCCCGGTGTTAAGCAGCGTCAAGAAGTCCTCGTAGGTCCAGCCAGCCAGCCCGGTCGCATGCGGCGTGATGTTCGAGGGGATGGGCAGCGACGGTGGCGCACCGGGGATCGGCCCGCCGCTGAGGTGCTCGCCGTGACAGCCGGAGCACAGCCGGGCCATGAAGCGTCCATACTCAGCGGTTGCCGAGGGCGCCGGGGCCAGCTCGCGCTTGGCCTGGGTGGTGCGGCGAGCCACGTCAAAGACGATCTCATCGCGGCGATCGAGGATCTTGGCCAGCGGCTTGACCACCATCGGGCCATTTGGCCGATTGACGACCGGAATGCTGCGCAGATACGAAATCAGCGCCACAACATCGGCATCGGGCAGCCAGTTCACCTCTTGCACCGGCATCAGCTGCACGGTGCGGCCATCGCGCTTGATGCCGTACTGCAAGAGCCGGCCTAGCTCGCCGTCGCTGTAGGCGGTCAGCAAGCCGTTGCTCAGGTTCGGTCCCGACAGGGTGCCAAGCGGCCCCATCTCTAGCGTCCGCCCGCCCCCCAGGTCCGTGCCGTGACAGTCGGCGGTGGCGCAGGCCCCGACGGACTCGGCCAGGTGCTTGCCACGGGCCAGCACCGCCGGGTCGCTGCTGCGCACCAAGCTTGGCAGCGGCACATCGTAGACGCGATCGACGCTGGCGTTGAACGCCGAGATCTTGGCGCTGGCGTAGATACCTACCCCAGCCATGGCGCCCCCCAGCACAACCGCGGCACCCAACAGGACCTTCTTCACAACTGGCTTCATCCGCTCCCCCTCTCGTCTGCCCCGGGATATCCCCGACTGCCTGCGATGATCGGGTGCTCTCCAGCGCACTCGCAGCAGCGCCAGCCCTTCTGTCCATCGTACGAGGGAGAAGCGGGCCAAAACAAGCGGCTGTCGCGGGAGGCGGCTGAGCGAAGGAGGGGGGCTTACTTGCTAGGCGCGGACGCGCCCTTCGTGAAAGCTCGGGGAGCCTTGATAGCGGAAGATGGTGAGGCGCTTAAGGCCGGCTTCAGCGACGCGCTGACAGAGGAGGTCGATCTCGCTGTCGTGATCGACGACAACCCCGCCATTGGGCAGTCGCCGTAAGCCACTGCCCCCCTGCGGATCGACGGCTACCCACCGTCCCGCGAGGTCGAACTCTTCGAGTTGATTTGCTGGATTCATTGCCTGCATGCGCCCAAGAGAAGGAGGGCGGGGTCGGTGCTACTACCGCTGATTGCTAACAATCGCTAGCCGCCGCTGTCAAGCGCAAGTCCGCGAATTTGCAGTTTTTTCCCCGCGCGGCTGGCGCGTGATCGCGCGCGCTGCCCAGACGACCTGCGCCGCTGACCAGGCTTTTGGGGCCGAGGCGGCGATGGGTGCTTCCACCCCCACAAGTACGTTATGCTGGATGGACTTTAGAACCCTAGATCACCGGGAGTCCCTGCGATGCGATCGATGCGACGAGTGCTGCCTCTTGTCTTCCTGTTTGCGGTCTCGGCCTGCGGCATTCCCAAGGAGCAGTGGGAACAGAAGCTGCGCGAAAACGCCGACCTGCAGAGCAAGGTGAACGATCTTGAGGGACAGAAGACCAAGCTGCAGCGCGAGATCGAGACGCTGACCAAGGAACGGGATGACCTGCAGCGGGCCATCAACGCGCTCAAGGGCGACATGAGCAAGTCGGACCGCGAGAAGGCCGACCTGATCGAAAAGCTCGCCAAGATGAACAAGACCTTGGAAGACCTGCAGCGGGCCCAGGAAGCCTCGGAGAAGCGGGCCAAGGCGTTCCGCGATCTGGTCGCCAAGTTCAAGGCCATGGTCGACGCTGGCAAGCTCCAGGTCGAGGTGCGCAACGGCCTGATGATCGTCAAGCTCTCGGACAACATCCTGTTTGACCCCGGCAAGACCGACCTCAAGAAGGAAGGTCAGGATGCCATCGTCCAGGTCACCAACATCCTCGTCGGGTTCGAGGGTCGCAAGTTCCAGGTGGCTGGCCACACCGACAACAAGCCGATCAAGTCGGGCAAGTTCCGCGACAACTGGGAGCTCTCGGCGCAGCGCGCCCTCACCGTCGTCGATCTAATGATCAAGACCGGCATGGACACCCGCCGCCTCTCGGCCGCTGGCTACGCTGACTCGCTGCCGGTCGCCAGCAACGACACCGATGACGGTCGCCGCCAGAACCGCCGCATCGAGATCGTGCTCGTTCCCAACCTCGAAGATCTGCCCTCGATCAACGACAAGAACTAAGCGGCTCAGCGGCGCCCGCCGCGATCGCGCTAGTTGCCCACCCCGCCGTCCGCGCTCCCCCCATCGCTGTTCTCGCCCGGCAAGCAGATGCCATGACGCTCGTCGGGGCCGACGAGGCCAAGCTCGCTTGAACAAATCAGGCCAACCTCGCAGTCGCTGCTGCGCAGGCAGGCTTCGCCGGTGCCACGACGGGCCGGCTCGCAGATGCCATAGCTCTCAGGGCGCGCGCCGCGTGGCTTGTTGCAGACCAGGCCGACCCGACAGTCGCTCTGCTGCTGGCAGTACATGCCGGCCTGCGCCGAGCAGCCCGCGCCGACGCCAAGGCCAGCGGTCGCCGCCAGCCCAAGCCCACCCAAGAGAGCCAGCCCAAAGAGGGCTCCAAAAGGCTGCACCGACTGGGTTGCCGGAGTCCGTACCCGCTTGCCACTCGCCTGCCACATGGGCCCAACGTATCAGCCAGCCCGGCTGCGGTAAATGCGCGACACTTTTCCGTTGCCCACCGTTTAGGCTGTGTGGTAACGATCCCAACTCGTCACGTTTCTGAGCCGGTGCGTAAGACCTGGCTCCTCTTAAGAACTCAGCAGGCGCGAAATTCACATGGCCAATCGATGCGACATCTGTAACAAGGGGCGGCTCGTCGGGAACAAGGTCAGCCACTCGAACATCAAGAGCAAGACTGTGCAGCGGCCGAACCTGCAGCGCGTCCGCGCCAAGGTCAACGGCAGCACGCAGCACCTGCGGGTCTGCACCCGCTGCCTGCGCTCTGGCTGCGTCGAGAAAGCGCTGTAAACACAGCGCCGCCAGGCGAATTCCTCACAAGCAGTACATCGCAGCGATGCGATGAAGATCGGGCGTTTAACTCAGCGGTAGAGTGCAATCCTCACACGGTTGAAGTCGTTGGTTCAAGTCCAACAACGCCCACCAAAAGTAGGTTCTTCGTAGGGATGAAAAGGCTGGTGATGAGCTCACCGGCCTTTTTCTTTTTCCGTGCCTGGGACGGCCGCGAGGGTTCTCTGTCACTCGCCGCGGGCTTGCTGCGATGATGAGAGCAAACTCGGGCTGGGGGACCCCGAAAGCGGGTGGGCGAGTGCCCCTTGCGGCCCCCACCCTTTCTCATCGGGGCAGCCATGACTTTACGCACTCTGCCGAGCGGCGCCGACGCCACCTTTGGGCCACAGTCACCGCGCCGACGCCTGCGCCTATTTTTTGCCTGGCTGCTCTTAGCCGGGCGCCACGACGGGATCGCCACCGCCGAGCCCGCGCCAGTGAGCAGCGAAGCCCAGTGCAAGGCGGCGCTGAAGGCCGGGCGACAGGCGACCGCAAAGCGCGACTACAAGGCCGCACTTACGGCCTATCAGACCTGCCTGACCGTCGAGCCCAAGCATGCCCGCGTGCTGTCCGAAGCCGGCTGGGCAGCCTACAAGGCCAGTGACCTGCCGAGCGCTGCCAGGTACTCGCTGCAGGCGATCGAGCACAGTGCCGACTCGGATCTGAAGGGCGCCAGCTACTACAACCTGGGGCTGATCGCCGAGGCGCGCGGCGACAAAGCCGCGGCCATCGAGGCGTACAAGAGCTCGCTGCAAGCTCGTCAGAACAGCACCGTGCGGGCCCAGCTAGCGAAGCTCGATGCGGCGGCGGCCGCGGCCCTGGATCCCTTCGTGCCGCAGCCGATGACCACGGTCCAGCCCAGCCTAGAGGCGTTCTGCAAGGCGCAGCGGGCAGCAAACAAGAAGGCCGCCGCTTCGTTGAACCAAGACTACGACGGCACCGCGCCCAAGCTGCGCTGCCGCTGCGAGCCAGCCGCCATCGACAACGGCAGCCTGGCCAAGCCCACCGCCCCCTATCGCGCGGTGCGCATCTTCCGCAACGCCTGCGAGCGCGGCGGCGGCATGTCGGACGTCACGCTGAGCGAGTACTTCCTGGCCATCCAGACCGCAGCCGGCTGGCACATCGAGTCGATCGCCTCGCTAGAGGGTCAGCACTACTGCTCGGAGGGCTTCAAGCTGGAGTCGCTGAGCGAGAGCGATGTCGTGCCCGGCGGCGCTCCCGAGCTGCTGCTGCGCTGGTCGCAGAACTACAGCTGCCGCAGCGGCGAGAGCAAGGACAGCACGCACCTGCGTATCGCCGGCATCGGCCCCTCGGGCAAGCCTGCCTTGACGCCCAGCATCACGCTGTCCGCGGAAGAGACCGGCGAGTACGACAGCCGCTCGGGAGAAGACCCGCCGACCACACGCAGCGTCCTTCAGTTCAGCTTCGATAAGAGCGGCCGGCTGATCCTGAAGAATCAGGAGGGGGCACGTAAAGATCCGAACCTGGGCGCGCACCCTCTGAACTTCCCCTGATACGGCCCGCTGCCCGTCGAGAACTGCGCGGTGCAGCGGCTCTTTGCCCTACGCCGAGACGCGCTGCTCGGCCGCCGGGACCGCACCATGCCACAGCGACTCGCCGAGCCGGCTGACAAAGCGCCCGGCCCCCAGGCCAGCCCCGACCACCCCGATGCCCAGGTTGGCCGCCGCAGCCACCGGCGCCATGCCCAGTCCGACCAGGCCCGCCGCCGCTCCGCCCGTCACTTTGCCGAGGATGCCGCCGCCGAAGAACTGGTCGCAGGCGCCGTAGGCGGTGGCTGCGTACTCGCCGACCTTCTCGAAGTTGCTGCGCCGCTCCTGGCCTGGTCCCGCTCCGTGGATGTTCCAGTCGCGGCTCAGCCCGTCGCCGTAGGCCAGCATGCCCAGCCCGGCCGCTACCGGCGCGGCCACCGACGCGGAGCTGGCTCCAAGCAGGCCCAGCGCCCCGGCCCCGATGCCCGAGAAGCCGGCCAGCGTCTCCAGCGTGCCTTGCAGCCACTCGCCGTGCTGTAGCGCGTGCAGTCCGTGCATAGCCTCCACCCCGCCGAACACGGCTCCCAGCCCCCCAAGCAGCGGGCCCAGGCCGCGCAGCCCAGCGCCTGCCCCACCCGCCTTGGGCAGCGGGCCGGCCGGGCGCAGCGAGTCGACCAGCTGGCCGTACTCGGGCAGCGCCGGCGAGCTCGCCACCGTCGATTGAACGGCGGCGGCCTCGCTGCCCAGTGCGCTCAGCGAGCTGGCCTGGCCGACCGCTGCAGGGTGATGCAGGTGGTGCCAGAGCTCGATCGGCGCGGCTACGTTTTCCATCGTCCGCTGCACGTTGTGCGCCCCCAGCTGCCACCACGGCTCGGCCGCGGCGGCCGGGTGCGGCGAGTGGGACATGGCGTCGCTGACCGGTGCGTGCTGGTTCGAATCGGTGTGCTGTGACATGACGGACCTCCCCCTTTAGTCGGCGTAGCCGCAAGCAAAGCTCGGTGTGGCCTGTGTGCTGCTGCTGGTGATGCGATGGACGATCGGCTGGCTGCTCTGGGCCATGGCGTACAGGACTTCGTGTAGCTCGGCCGCGTCGAAGCCGCCGAGCGTCATGATCTGCCGCAGCGCGATGTAGCCGCGGAAGCTGATCAGTCCACCGATCAGGATCTCGCTGTTCAGGCGCAGCGCCGCGCCGGTCTGGGTCTGCACCTCGGGCAGCAGGTTCAGGAACAGCACGATGCGCGGCCGCCCGCCCAGCTCCTCCCAGAGCACGTGAAAGGTGGCGGTTGGCGAGTCCCCGTGCGACCAGGCAAAGCTCAGCGATTTTTCGCGCTGGGCAAGCAGTGGATACGGGCCAAGGGCGCTCTTCACATCGTCCCAGGTCTTGAGCATGGCGATCCCCCTTGCGGTGGCGGTTGTGCGCTGCAGGCTGAGCGGGGCGCGGCTCACGCGATGGTGGTGCGCCGAGCCGCGCTCACTGCCTGCGCATGCCAAGAGCCTTCAGCAAGCCCGGTGCCAGCCCAAGAAACGCGAGCTCAGCGACGGGAAATCGGGATCGCTGCCCGGCTAGACGCGGTGGCGGTCGGCTAGGGCGCTGGGCAGCGCTGGGCAGCTGAGCTGGCGGCTGGGCAGCGACGAGATCCTGCCCAGTTCGCGCTGGGCAGCGACGGGGGCGACTTCAGCGGCGATAGGTCGCGAGGTCGAGCCCATGGCTCTCGACCCAGCGACGAAACTGACGGCGCGAGTAGCCGCTCTCGCCCTCGATATGTGACAGGTTGCCGCGGTGGGCCGTCAAAAGAGCGATCACCTCGGCCCGACTGGGGACCGGATCGCCGTGCTGCCAGCGACGGGCCGTGGCCGCCGGGGCGACCGTCGGCGCGGCGGCCGCGGGCAGCGGTGAGGCAGAGGCCGCAGCGACACTCCGCATCGCCAGCACCGCATCCTCGCCCTGATCGAGCGCCGTCGTGACAAGCTGGGCCAGCTCGCGGATGTTGCGGGGAAAGGCATGCGCGAGGAGCGCCGCCACCAAGCGCGGCGAGGGCACCAGCCCGGGCGCAAACTTCTGGGCCAAAAGCAGGATGTCTTCGCGTCGCTGGGCCAGCGACGGAATGTGCAGTGAGCTGGCCGCCAGGCGCGCGTACAGATCGGCGCGAAACGTCCCCGCGCTCATCGCCGCTTCGAGATCGCGATTGGTGGCCGAGACGATGCGGACATCGCGCGCCACCTCGCGCTGGCTGCCCACCGCCAGCACTCGCCGGCTCTCCAGGGCGCGCAGCAGCTTGGGCTGCAGCTCCGCGGGCAGCTCGCCGACCTCGTCGAGAAACAGCGTGCCGCGATCGGCCTGACCGAACAGCCCAGGGTGGGACAGCGCCCCGGTGAACGCGCCCCGCGCCACACCGAACAGCTGCGACTCGGCCAGCGTCGCTGGGATGGCGGCACAGTTTACAGCCACCAGCTCGCCCGGACGCTGGCTGCGCTGATGGATGGCCTGCGCTGTGACTTCTTTGCCAGTGCCGGTCTCACCGCCGATCAGCACAGCGCGATCGTGCATCGCCACGCGCGCGATCTGGCAGCGCAGGGCGCAGGCGGCAGGCGAGACACCGATCACCTCGGGAATCGCCACATCAGGCAGCGACAGCGGCACCTGGCGCAGGATCAGAAAAGAGTCGCCAACCCGCAGCACATCGCCGTCGCGCACGCTCTGCGGTGTCGCGGCCGGCAGGCGGATGCCGTTGCACCACGAGCCGTTGCGACTGTGCAGATCTTCGAAGAACAGCTCGTCGCCCCGCCGCGTCAGACGAGCGTGCTGGCGCGAGACGCGCTCATCCTCGACCGCAAGCCACGAGTCAGCGGTGGGCGAGCCGCTGCCGCGACCGATCCACAGCGGCCGGGCCCCGCTCCAGAGCACGGGCGACACCGTCGCTGGCAGGATGCCGCGCCCCCCGACATACAGGCTGCGTAGCTGCACCAGGCAGGGCTCGCTGCGCCGCTCGCGTTCGTCGCCGCTGCCCTCCGCCGTGGCATCCCGGGTGTCGATCGACTGCACAGGACGATGCTAGGGAATGCCGGTAGCCGGAGGCAAGTGCTGACCACAGGAAGGCAGCGCCACTCGCCCCGCGCCAGGCTGCGCGGCGGACTGCCCCAGCCGAGGCTGCCGCCGCCGACGTGGAGCCAGCTAGCAGCGCAGGGCCGAAAGCGCCACGATGAGCAAAAGTAGCCCCAGGATCAAAAGCGGCAGCCCACGCCGGGCTGGCGATGGTTCGCGCCGCTGGGTGGCCGCCTCCTCGGCCTGGGGGGCCGACGGCCGCAGCGTCGCGTCTTCAGGCAGTGCGACCGAAGACAAGAGCTGCGAGAGCTGTGGCACCGCCGGGCTCGGCGACGCTGTGGCGGGAGCTGCCGGCTCCTCTCGGCCGAGGCTACCGCTGAGCGTCTTGGCATCGGCCGGTGCGAGCGGCACACCGGGCACCACGCCAGCCACGGACTCTGGCCCCGACGGCGCGGGGGGGCTAGCTTCGCCGCTCACCGCCGGCGTGCTGCGGCTCTGCCGGGCCGACTCGCTCGCGGCTGGCAGCGTACTCAACAGCAACTGTAGCGTCTGCGCCACCACCTGCATGCTGGGCCGCTGCGCCTGCTCTTTCTGCAGCATGTCCGCCACCAAGGCCGACAGCGCCACCGGAATATCCACCACCACCGTCGACAGCGGGGTCGGTCGCCGCGTCGCATGCTGGTACATAAGTGCGATCGGATCGCTGACCTCAAACACCTCGCGCCCGGCCACCATCTGGTAGGCCATCACCCCCAGGGCGTAGACATCGGTCTTCTCGTCGGCCCGCCCGCCGCTCTGCCACAGCTCGGGAGCCATGAAAGCCGGCGTCCCCAGCAGAGCCCCATCGGCGGTCTGCACCTCCGGCACCAGATCCGCCTCGGTCTTGGCCTTGGCCAGGATCTTGGCGATGCCAAAGTCGAGGATCTTGACCCGCTCGCCCCCCGGCACCGCCGAGTCCGGCACCAGCATCACATTGCCGGGCTTCAAGTCCCGATGCAC
>CAZVMD010000062.1:0-22547 GCA_964628555.1 uncultured Myxococcales bacterium
CCTTGACCTCGGCCCGGTCGTAGAAGCGCGCGCCACCGACGATGGTGTAGGGCACGCCGCAGGCTCGCAGCGCCTCTTCCAGCACGCGCGACTGGGCATTGGTGCGATAGATGACCGCGCAGTCATCGGGGTAGTAGCCCTCCTCGTTCTGCAGCAGGAGGATGGTGTTGGCGACGTACAGTGCCTCGCGCCGCTCGTCGATGGCCTCGTGGCTGATGATGCGCTCGCCGCCGGCCCGCTTGGTGTACAGGCGCTTGTCGCGTCGCTTCTGGTTGAGCGACACCACGGCGTGCGCGGCATCCAGGATCACCTGCGAGGAGCGATAGTTTTCTTCCAGCTTGACGATGTGGACGTCGGGCCAGTCGCGCTCAAACTCCAAGATCAGGCTGACGTCAGCGCCGCGCCAGCCATAGATCGCCTGGTCATCATCGCCGACCACCACCAGGTTGCGATGCCCGGCCGCCAGGTGGCGCAGGAACTGATACTGGACCGGGTTTACATCCTGAAACTCGTCAACTAGCACGTGGGCAAAGCGCCGCGAGAGCAGGCTGCGCAGCTCGGGATCGCGATCGCACAGCACCACCGGCCACAGCAGAAGATCGCCGAAGTCGACCGCCCCCAGCCGCGCCAGCTCTTGCTGGTACAGCGGATACAGTTTCGCCACCAGGTCGGTAAAGTAGTCGCGACCGCGATACTGCTCGGGTAGCAGGCCGTGGTTCTTGGCCCGATCGATCTGGCTGCGCAGGGCCCGCGGCGGCATCGCGGTCTCGTCGACGTGCTCGCGCTGGCAGACCTCTTTGCACAGCTTTAGCTGATCGTCTTCGTCGAGGATCACGAAGTCCGGTGGCAGCTTGGCGCGCTCGGCCATGCGTCGCAGCAGGCGGGCGCCGATCGAGTGAAAGGTGCCCATCCAGTGCGGCACGCCCCGCCGACGCGGCAGAGCGGCCGACAGCGGATCCGTGGTGTCCGGGCCGGACGCAAGCCCAAGGCGCGCGACTAGGCTCTCGACGCGACCCTTCAGCTCGCCCGCTGCCTTGTTGGTAAAGGTCACGGCCAGGATGCGCTCGGGATCAACGCCGCGCCGCAGCAGCTCGGCCAGGCGATAGGCGATGACGCGAGTCTTGCCCGAGCCCGCTCCGGCCAGGATGAGCAGCGGCCCATCGTTATGCGCAACCGCAGCGCGCTGCGAAGGATTGAGTTCGTCGAGAAAGGTCATCGTGCGGGGAGCATGCGGTCGGAAATCGCCTCCGCGAGGCCAGCCCCCATGGGGTCCGACGGCGGGGCAACCGCAGCGGCCGCAGGGTAACAAGAAGAGCTCGATTTTCGAGGACGATTTACAGCCCGGCAGCGCGCCGCCGGAGTGATCGGCGGGCCGGCTACAGCTTGGTGAGGGTGGTGGTCGACAGCATCGTCGGTCGGGCCTTGCACAGCCCATCGGTGGTCATCGGTCGCGCACCGAGCAGGAGGCTAGTCGGGGTGCCCGTGGCGGGCGAGACCGAGACGATGTCGAACTCTTTCGGACAGGCGGTGTTCGATGGCATGAGCAGGCCACAGCCCGTGCTGCTGACATCGACGTTGTCGCCGACCTTCCAGTCGATCTTGCCGCCGCACATGATGGCGTTGAGCGCGATCGCTCCCTGCGCTTGCAAGAGCTGGATCCGTCGCTCGGCGTAGGCGAAGTCGATCTCGTTGGCGCCCTGCGGCGTGGTGGTGGCCGCACCAATCGTGTAGGTCCCCTTGACGATCGACTTGAGCGCGGTCGTCGCGCAGAGCGGATCAGGGTAGATGCTCACGGTGGCCGTCCAGTCGGTCGCGGTCAGCGCATACTCACGCTGGAAATAGAGGCTGACCGGCAGCTGCACCGAGGCCATCACGCCCAGCTCACAGGCCGAGCTTCGCCAGGTTCCAGTCAGCTTCTGGTTCAGCGTGGCCTCCATCGGCATCATCATCTCGGTGTTGCCGCAGCCAAGACTGCCGGCCAGTGCCAAAGCGGCGACGGCTAGGCCGCCGAGCCCAAGGTGACGCAAGCGCATAAGTTTCCCCCTAGTTGGTAGTTGGCTGGAGCCGGGCGGAGCTCGAACATCGCGGTCGCGCCAGTCCAGCGTGGAGTCATTGTAGCCTGCCGGCCCGGCGGGACAGGGACTGTGGCAGGCCATATTGCCGCGCTGCGGCAACTGCCCTATGCTCTTTCCGGGCTGCTCGCTTCAGCTAGCTCACTCTCGGGGAGTAGCGGACATCAAGGCGGTGGCGAGCGGGGGACAGGCCCGTCGAGGACTTTAGGGAGGAGTTGTATGACGCACTTGCTGCGCCGCTTCATAACGCCTTGCGTCATTGCGGTCATCGCCAGTCTGGGCTTGGGGTTCCCAGGGACCATCCGGCACGCCAGCGCTGCCATGCCCGAGCTACCGGCCGATGTGGTCCGCGCGCTGCGTGAGTATCGCCATGAGAAGGGCGATCTGCCGGCCCTGCTGTCGGCCATCGTGCCCAAGGTGGCGCGGGTGGCGCTTGACCTGGCGGACAACGCCGCCATCGCCAAAGGCGGTCCGCTGTCGCAGATCCTAAGTGCCGAGCAGGTCAAGACCGGCCTCGATGCCTCGCCGGGTTCGCTGCCGGTCGTCATCTACAAGCAGGAAGAGGGGCGCATGCCGGCCGCCTGGATTATCGCGCGCTACAAGCGGGTCACGCCGGCCCAGGTGCTAGAGCGCATCAGCGATCCGCGCGGTGCCTTGAAGCATCCGCTGGTCGATCAGCACATCGAGGTCCTGCCGAAGAAGCGACGCGAGAGCAGCAGCTGGGGCGAGGGCGCGGTGCATCAGGACTTCGGCTCATTCCTGGCGCTGCACATGCCGTTTGGGGCCGGCATGTTCGGCATGCGCGACAGCTACGTGATCGGCGATAGCGAGAGCGTTCTTCTGCCCAACGGCGTCGCTCTGCTGCGCTATCAGCGTCGGCCACTTTCCGCCGAGGAGCGCACGCGCTTTGCCACCTTTGCCGACAAAAAAGGGCACACCGGCAAGCTGGATGACACGCACCACGAGGCCCGCGAGTACATGCTGACCAGCCTGCTCATCCCCGAGCGCGATGTCTTTGGCTACGAGCACACGATCCATGTCTACTTTGCCCGCATCGTCGCTTCGACCAAGCCGGGCACCGAGATCAAAGCCGGCGGAGGACTGGCTGGCTGGGCGGCGGTGCGCGGGGCTCGCGATGGTCTGGTGACGCCGGTCAAGCTGATCCGCGACGAGGTCGAGCGGCTGCAGAAGTAGCCTGGCGCGACGACGCGTGCCGCCGAGCCACCGGCCGCTCGGCAGTCGCAGCCCAAGCCGGAGAGCGCGGTGGCCGGCGCGGCCAGCTCTGTGATTAGATGGCCCTGCGATGTTGGCGTCCTCCCTCCATCTCTGCCTCCTGGGCCTGGTGCTGTTGGCCTCGGCTTGCGGGCCCGAGTTTCCCTCGTTCTGGCTCATCGAGCCGGATCCGCTGGGTCCCGATGGCCGCGTCGATGCCGCGGGCAAGCTGCGCGTGCTGGCCATTCAGGCCGAGCCGCCCGAGGTCGGCCCGGACAGCGATGTCGTGCTGTCGGCGCTGGTCGTCACCCACCCGCAGCACGGTGAGCCAGTTGATTCTGACAGCGGTCCGCTGCGCAGCACGCAGCCCCAGGGCCTAAGCGCACTGTGGCTGGCCTGTCGTCAGCCCAGCGAGACCGTCTCGCCCGAGCCCTGCGGCCTAGAGCAGCTCAACCACACCAGCGAGCTACGTCGCCTCAGCGCCGAGCTGCCACCCACCCCGGCGCGTTTTCCCGGCGCCCCGATCACCGCCAGCCTGCGCAGCTCGGCTGCGACCGATGGGCCGTACACGCTGCTCGTCACGCTGGTCGTCGCCGACCGCAGCCTGCCCGGTGGCGCCGAGAGCTGCTACGCCCAGGCCATGCAGAACCGTGGCGTCTCGCCCAGCAGCAACCACTGCCTGCTGGCCATCAAGGCGGTCCGCGTAAGCGACAGCAGCCGCCGCAACCACAACCCCAAAATCAGCGCCCTGGCCTTCGGTCCGGCCGATAGCTCCGACGGCAGCGGGCTCGATACCCAGCCGCCCGCGAGCCCGCGCTTCCGCTATCCCCGAACGAGCGAGAGCACCCCCGACAGCGAGCGCCCCAAGCTGACCCTGGCCATCGATCGCGCCAGCGACGCCGTCGAGGTCGGAGCCGACAGCAGCGGTCAGCCGCGCAACGAGAGCCTGTCCGCGACCTTCTTCACCACCGCTGGCACGCTGGAGGCCGGACGCGGCTCGTTCCTCGATCTGGACTGCCCCACCGCTCCCGAGACCTGCCCACAGTACCCGCGCACCAGTGTCAGCTGGCAGCCACCGACCAGCCGCGCCGCCCGCGAGGCCCCCGACGGCATCGTCCACTTCTTCGTCGTGCTGCGCGACGATCGCGGCGGCCTCTCCTACTCGCACGCTATCGCCAGCCCGCAGTAGCCGCGGCGCCAGGCCAAGCCTGCGTTCCGGCTCGACGGTGCACCGGTGCTGAGCAGCCGGGTATAGCGAGGCGCGCGGGCCGGATTCTGCCGCGAGCCACTAGGGTCCCAGGGCTTCGACTGCGGCCCGAGCTGCGGCGCGCTAGTCATCGTACCCGCATCCTGTCAGCGCCGGTCGCCAGCATGAAGTTTGAGCTTCTCAGCGCGGAAGAGCTGAACAATGATCAGAGGATGGCCTCTCTGCGTATCTATGGCCCTTACAAGGCGCGTAATGGGTATCGCATGGTCTTGGTCGATGGCCGGGCGCGCAAGTCGATGGTGGTGCCAACGCTGGCCGCCGCCGAGACGCTGCGCGCCGACCTGAAGCAGTCGCTGCTCGCAGCTGGCGCTCGTCCGCTTGGCGATGCGCTCGCTGAGTATCAAGACTTCCTCTTGCACGTGCGTGGCGCCGTCACTGCCCACCACATCACCCGCGCCATCGAGCGCTTTCTTGGCCCGCAGGCAGCCATCGGCGCCATCTCGCCGGCCCGTGCCACCGCGCTGTACGAAGCCGAGACGCGCCGTATCCTCGACGGCAAGGGCAAGCCGGTGGCCGCCGCTTCGCACCGCACGCTGCTCGGTCAGTGCAAGCGCTTCTACGCTTGGGCAGTGGAAAAAGGCTACGCCGCGCAGAATCCGTTCGCGGACGTCAAGCCAGTCGGCAAGCCCAAGGTCGGCAAGGCCCAGCTACGCATCGACGAAGCTCGCCGCTTTGTCGCTCTCGCGCTCGACCGTGCGCAAGCGGGCGACGCCGCCGCGACCGGTGCACTGATGGCGCTGCTGCTCGGCATGCGGGCCAGCGAAGTCCTGTGTCGCACCATCCGCGACCTCGATGATGGCGGCCAGGTGCTGTGGATCACTCGCGGCAAGACGGACAATGCCCGGCGCCGCCTGCAGGTGCCCGAGGTTCTCCGGCCACTGCTCTTGCGCCTGGCCCACGGAAAATCCCCCGCCGAATTCCTGTTTGGCACCAGCCCCGTGCATCCGCACAAGCCGCTGACCGATGCCTGGCTGTGGACCCGAGTCCAGAAGCTGTGCCAGGAAGCGGACGTGCCGCGCGTGTCGACGCATAGCCTGCGCGGCCTGCACTCGACGCTAGCCCTGGAAGCGGGCGCGACCTCAAGTGCGGTGGCGGCGGCACTTGGGCACGGCAGCTTTCAGATCACGGCGAAGCACTACGCCGCGCCGGGGACGATGGACAGAGTAAGGAGCCGGGTGGTCGAAGAGACGCTGGGAAGCGGGGGGAGCCGGGCGGAGGACGCGACGGTTGAGGAGCCAGCCGAGCTGACCGGGGCACTCGATCGACTGCCGGCGAAGCTGCGGGAGGAAGTGCGACAAGCGCTGGCCGGCTTGCCTCGGGCAGATCGGAAATAGCCAGGCCACGACCGTGCATCCGCCGCCGCCTGAGCGCTCCTGCCCTTGCGGAAGCTCGGGAGGTCACCTCTGTGGGGGACGAGCGCGCGGCGGGGGTTCCGCTGGCGGCAGCCGAGCCTGACTGTCGTCCGCGCTCGTCTCCTTTGCAGCCGGCGCTGCCCCCGACTCAGACAGCCAGCGCTCCAGGCTGGCATCGAGGTGGCTGCGGATGAAGCGCAGCAGGCTCTCATACTCCTCGCGACTCAGGCTCAGGCGCTCGCGCAGGCCAAGCTGGGTAGCCTGACCCAGCTCCTGCTGGATGGACGATAGCCAGCGCGAGATGGTCGATTGATTGACCCCCAGCTGAGCGCCGATCTCCGTCGTGGTCATGCGATAGACCAGAGACATGCGCAGCAGGTTGCGCTGCTGCGGCTGCAGGGTACGGACGGCCTGCTCCAGACATCGCCGAAGCTCCGCGCGATACGTGGTCTTCAGATAGTCCAGCTCCAGGTTCTCGCCGGGCGACTCGATGCGGGCGACGATCTCGTTCGTATCGTCGAGCGGGACCGTGGGCTGCTCCTGCCGGTACAGGTCCATGGCCAGGTTTCGCACCACGAAGCGCAGGAAGCTGCGCAGCGAAACGCGCCCCTTGTAAGTGGCCAGCGCAGCCTTCTGTCCGGTCGCCCCCAGCAGCTTGATGCGCAGTCGCTGCACAAGCTCGGCCGGATCGGCGGCCCCACGGCTGGCCGAGACGAGCCGCGCGATATGGACTCGCTCCAGATAGGCGATCGCGCCTTCATCGCCGCTGAGGCACGCAGCCGCGAGATACAGATCGGCGGGGTGGCGGCCCTCTACCCAGGTGGCAAGATCCTCTGGCCAGTCGGCCTGTGGCGGCAGGCAGCCCAGCAGCAGCGACCGCAGGATCTCTTCGTCGGGGACGAGGTCTGGAAACTGTGCCTGGCCAGCCGCCCGCAGGCGCTGCCATGCCGCATCAAGCTGCGCCCTAGCGGAGTGCGCTCGGGCCGCTGGCCGGCCCTGTCCGCAGTGCTCCTCCGGTGTGCTCGCGCTCGGATCGTTGCTCATCGAAGTGGCGGCCATCCTGGCACTGTACTCTGGCAGTTTCACCTAGAAACGCGCTTGAACCCGGCCCGCTCGCCGCGGTACACGAGCAGCCATGTGGGCCAGAAAAAGCGGGCATCCCGCCACGGTGGCAAGCCGCCTCTGTGCCCAGCTCGCCGCCTGCGTCGCCGCTGCGGTCCGCTCAGGCAGGTACGGCTCGCTGAGGAGCGCTAGCTTGCGGCTCGCGTTCGCTTGATGTTGGCAGCTGCTGGCGAGCCCCCGTGTGCCGACGACGAGCAGCTGGCGGCACTGATTGAGAGCGCGCTCGGTCAGAGTGAGGCGGCAGCGCTGCGCCGGCACATCTTCGCCTGCGAGGCCTGCTGTCAGCGCATGCTGGCAGCCGGAGCGTCCTTGCCCCCCGAGCCGACGGACACAGGACGGCTGCCGCTGCCGATTTCGCTCGCGCCGTCGGCCGCTCATGACCGGCCGGCCGCCTGGGAACCACCGACGCAGTTCGAGCACTTCCGCCTGCTGCGACGGCTGGGACAGGGCTCCATGGGGCAGGTGTTTGTCGGCCACGATGGCCTGCTGGACCGCGCCGTCGCGATCAAGTTCATCGCCGCCGTCAGCCCCGATGAGGGAGCTCGTCAGCGCTTCATGACCGAAGCCCGCGCCATCGCCCGCCTGCTGCATCCCAATGTCGTGACCGTGCACTCGGTGGGGCAGGTCGACGGTCATCCCTATCTGGTTACCGAGCTCGTGCGGGGGCGCAGCCTGGCCCAGCTAGAGCGCCCACAGCCCAGCGAGCGCGCACTGTCGATCGCGATCGATCTGTGCCGGGGCTTGGCGGCAGCCCATCGACGCGGCGTCCTGCATCGCGATCTCAAGCCGGCCAACGCCATCTACTCCGATGAAGGGGGCGTCAAGCTCCTGGACTTTGGCTTGGCCAAGCTGGTGTCGCGACAGCACCGCCCCAGCTCGCAGCCCGAGCTGGTCGGCCCGCTCGACGACGAGCGGTCTTGGGAGCTGCCAGCCCCCGTCCTGACAGCCAGCCAGACGCAGCGCGGGCTGCTGCTGGGGACCCCGCTATACATCGCGCCCGAGATCTGGCTGGGTCAGCCAGCGTCGGTCCAGACGGACCTGTACTCGCTCGGGGCCGTGCTCTACGAGCTCTGCACCGGGCTGCCCCCCGTACGCGCCGGCTCGCTGCTAGAGCTACGCCGCCGCGCTCTGGCCGGTGACATCCCGGCCTGCGCCAGCCAGGCGGCGACGACGGATCCGCGACTAGCCCAAGCCATCGACCGCTGTCTGGCCCGCGATCCCGTCGCGCGGCCGCGCAGCGCCGAAGATCTCTTGCAGGATCTGCTGCGCATTGCGCCGCAGCACCAAAGGCGTGTGCCCGATGGCAATCCGTTCCGTGGGCTGCATGTCTTTCACGCCGAGCACCGCGCACTGTTCTTCGGCCGCGAGTCCGATCTAACCGAGGCCGTCGAGCGCCTGCGCACTCAGTCGCTGCTCGTGCTGCTGGGGGACTCCGGGGTGGGCAAGTCCTCGCTGGCCTACGCCGCCATCCTGCCCGATGTGCAGTCCGGGGCACTCGGCGATGGACGCAGCTTTCAGACCATCGCGCTGACCCCGGGGGCCGATCCGCAGCTGGCCCTGGCGACCGCGCTGGCTCGCGCCATGACCTGGCCCGCCGCCGTTGTGTACCAGCAGATCGCGGACGAGCCAGCGGCCCTCGCCCGTGCCATTCAGGAACGACTGGCCAGCGCTGCCGGCCTGCTGATCTTCATCGACCAGCTAGAAGAGCTTGTGACCTCGGCGCAGCCTGAATCGGCACGACGCGCAGCCGAATTCCTCGCCCAGCTTTCGCTGGGCTGGCCGGGGCTGCGGCTGCTCGCCTCGCTACGCGCTGACTTTCTCACTCGTATCAGCGCGCTGCCGGCGCTGGGTCGCCTGCTGCCGAGCAGCGTGCAGCTGATCCTGCCCCTCGATCGCTGTGCGCTGCGCCTGGTCATGACCGGGCCGCTGCAGCAAAAAGGCTATGCCTTCGAGTCAGCAGCGATGATCGAGGACATCCTCGACGCGGTCAGCGGCGATGGCGGGCTGCCGCTGCTGCAGTTTTCGCTGTCGATGCTGTGGGAGCTGCGCGATAGCAGCCGTCGCCTGCTACCCGCCTCTGCCCTGGTCCAGATCGGTGGGCCAGGTGGCGCCCTCGCGCACCATGCCGATCTGCTGCTCGCCTCGCTCTTGCCAGAGCAGCGCGCCGCTGCTCGCCGGCTGCTGTGCAAGCTGGTCTCGGCGGACGATACTCGCCGGCCGCGCCCCGAGTCACAGCTGGTCTCGGGGGAGGCCGCAGAGCGGGCCGCGCTGTCGGCCTTGGTGCAGGGCCGCCTGGTCATGGCGCGCGAGGCCAGCGACGGCGAGAGCTGCTATGAGCTGACCCACGAAGCGCTGATCCGCGACTGGCCCACGCTGCGTGACTGGCTGACCAATGAGGGCGAGCGCCGCGCCGTCCGCCAGCGCCTAGAAGAGGCCGCGGCCCACTGGGAGGCGCTGCAGCGCAGCGGCGAAGCCCTGTGGGGCGATGCGCCGCTCGACGACCTCACCCACACCGGCGTCGACCCCAACCTGCTAGGCGAGCGCGAGCAGGCGTTTCTTACTCGCTCACTCAAGGCTCGTCGGCGTCGCCGCCGTCTGCGCCGAGCCGCCTTCGTCCTGCTGCCGCTGCTTCTGGTCGTGCTCGCTGCCTCCGCCGCCCTCTCGGTGCAGAGCCGCCGCAGCGCCGAGCGCACCGAGGCCTTCCGCCAGAAGGAAGCCGACCTCAACACCGCCATGCTGGCTCGTACCCCCGGCAACGAGCGCCAGCTCCTCCGGCAGGCCCTCGAGTCGGTCGCCCCCGAGCTGAGCACCGGCCGGCCGCTCTCGCAGAACGCCCTCGCCCGGCTGCGCAGCGCGGTCTTTGTCGGCCGGCAGTCGCTGCCCCTGGTTGGGCATCGCCAGCAGCCTACCTGGGCGGCCTTTTCTCCCGACGGCACGCGGGTCATCACCACCGACGCCGGAGAGCGCGCGTTGCTATGGGAAACCGCCACCTCGCGCCGGCTCGCCGAGCTGCCGCATCCCCCCGACACCATGGCCTATCGCGTCTTTTACTCCCCCGATGGCCGCTATATCGCGCAGCCGATGCTCAACGGCACGCTGCGCCTGCGCGACGGGCAGACCGGCGCCCTGCTCGCCGATCTGCGCACCGGCAAGGTCGGTGGCTATCACGCCGCCTTCTCACCCGACAGCCAGTACATCGCAGTGGCCATGGGCGGCACCAGTACCGCAGGCCACGAAATACCCATATGGCATCTGGCTACGCGGAAACTGACACAAGAGCTACACGGACACGCATCGGAAGTTGATTACATTGTCTATTCCCCCGATGGATCTCAAATCGCATCAGCGGGCGCTCTGGGTGAAGTGATGATTCATGATGCAAAGACCGGTCGCCCACTGCAGACGTTTAAGCCGAATTTGGCAGAAGGAAAAATGATTGCGTTCTCTCCTGACAATCAATATCTACTTACTTCAGCCACAGACGGCGCACCTATGCTGTGGAGTGTGGCCAGTGGTCAGATTCATAAGGTCTTGCATGGACACTCGGGCAAGGTCCTGTGGACTGAGTTTTTTCCCGCCGGTGATCGGCTCATTACCGCCGGCGAAGACTCCAGTATTCGCATCTGGGAGACGGCATCCGGTCTCCTTCTGCATACCCTGCTAGGGCATAGTCAAACTGTATACGCCGCCCGCGTCACCCCCGATGGCAAGCGCGTCATCAGCGTTGGAACCGATGCCGAGACCAGGGTCTGGGATTCGCGGAGTGGCACTCTGTTGCAGAGGGTAGCCCATCACCAGACCGCCATAAAGTTTGCCGCCATCGATCCCAGTGGGCAATATCTCCTCACTATCGATGATGATCTATTTCCCAGGCTCGCCAATGCGCACATCGGTATGTGGGGAAATCAGATCACTCGCAGCTCTGCGGTAGTGAGCCTCTCTGTGGTCGAAGACAAGCTGGCCGTGATCGACGAGAACGGGTCTCCGGGAAACGCGATTATCGCGGCTGGGACCCGGCTGACGCACACGGCTCTGCCCAGAGACTTTATGCCATCGCAGCTCTTAGGCCCGAATCTCCACGGCTTCTGGCTACGGAGCGATTCCGCCTTACGATGGTATTCCTTCGATCAAGCTGAGAAATCGGCGCTTGGCTGGCAGATCCAGCTCGCGGGTCAATCCCCCATCTATTCGCGACGGCATGACTCGATCATCCTGCTGAAGCGTCCCGATACGATCACCCTCTTAGACCCTCAGACGGGGGGTGCGGCGGCCAGCGGCACCCTGCGCAATGCCTCACCCTGCAATACTGCGCAGGGGGTTCAGCTCCGAATGATCGCCATGACTGCCAATCGCAAGCTTATGGCCGTTGGATCGATGGACGGCGCTGTTCATCTATATCAGCTGCCAGGGTTCCAGTTCATTACCGCCATTTGCCTATTTCCAAATGAAGTGGCGACGAAGAAGTACCAGCGAGTGGTCCAAGAAATGCTATTTACCGACCAGCTCCTGCTGGTGCTAAGTCGGGGTGGAGAGCTGGTTCAGGTGGACCTGACTACTTTTCTACCTCAGCGCCGAGTGGCGCTGGGAAATGATGGCTTCGCCATGCATAAACACCCATCCAAACCACTTATCGCGATTGCCAGCCACATGAGTCATATTCCTATTCTTAACATTCACGACCTCTCGGTTAAGTTAAATTTAACCGGCCACAGCAAGGGGTTTTTGTCGATATCGTTCTCGCATAGCGGAAAGCAGCTGGCCAGCGCTGGCCTCGATGGTACATCCCGCGTATGGGACACCGAATCTGGCCAGCTCATCTCGACCTTTGAATATCACACCGGAGCATTAAATGACGTTAAATACTCCGCCGACGATCGCGAGATCTTTACCGCCGCTCAAAACGGCACTGTGCGTATCTGGGATCCCCTGACCGGCCAGCCAGTGCAGCCGCCCGAAGATGGCTACCTACTGCGACCAGCCGTCGGCTTAAGCGATCATGAATGGAAGTACCTGCGCGAGTCCCCTCCCAAGTCCCGACAAGAGCCGTCAGAGCTTATTCAACTAAGCTGTCGCCTGCTCCACTATCAACCAGAATACCCAGCCGTCGCAGCAACCTGCACAAAATTTATGACGCCCCCACCAGCCCAGCCCTAACCACGGCGCCTATCCTTTTATCGCTTTTGCGCTGCAGCGATTACCGGCAGGCTCGCCGAAGTGACCGCGGGCGCTCTGGCTGGGGCGGTGGGCGGTGCCCTATAGGTCTGGGGCGCCGCCGTCGGGAGCGGGCAGGCACTGGCTGGTAGCGCCGGTCGCTGGGCCAGAGAACAGGGCCGGGGCGTTCACCCCGAGCACGACGCCGTCGAGGCTGGTGGCGCGGCCGGCGGTGATGTGGCGGCGAAAGGTGGCGGGGGACACGGTCTGTTTGCCGGAGCAGACGAACTCGCGACAGCCGGAGTCGTAGACCTCGATGTCGGCGGTGAGGCGCAGATCGTAGTCACCTTCGGGCAGGCAGTACTCGGTGGTTAGCTCGCCGGTGCTGCAGGGCTGGCTGATGACGCAGGGGCCAAAGCTGCCGTTGATCTCGGAGATCGAGAGCTGGACGTTACGCACCAGCCAGGCCGGAGTGTCGGGGCACTTGCTGCCGAAGTTGGGGCACTGCTGCGCCGCTTTTTCCGACAGCGGCTGACCATCCGAGACGCAGCAGCAGGCGCGCCGCGGCAGCACGGTGCCGACCTTGGCATCGGCCAGGCGCCAGCGCACCACGACAGCGCCGCGGCTGGGATCGCGCTCGGCAGTGCCGCAGGCGCAGGGACTGGGTGGATCGGCGCACAGTCGATCGCCGGTCGGCACCTGCACACAGCCCAGGCCCCCGCAGAACACCAGCGCAGCCGCAAACAGCACCACCCGCATACAGGCACGCTAACAGAACAGGCGCCGCCGACTCAACGCGCGCGCGCTTGGCGCAGAAGCAGAAGCTGCGCCAGGTACAACAGCAGGCCCGCCGCGATGGCGATGCCGACCATGCCGTGAAACAACAGCGGCCAGCCAAAGCGCTGGCTGCCCCAGGCCACCAACATCGGGCTGACTGCGCCGCCCACCGAGCCCATGCCGTTGATGATGCCGGCCACGCGGGCCGTCGCGCGCTCGCCGCCGATCTCTTGCGCCATGGTGCCGGACAACAGCGAGTCCGGGCCGAACAGCAGGAAGCCGACGGCGAGCAGGAGCGCGATGTTCCAGCCCGCGCCAAGCCCACCCAGCGCCTGATAAGCCAGAAGCGCTCCGCCAAGGCCGACGAGGGCCGGCGCCGCCAGGGTCAGGCGCCGCTTGCGAAAGTAGCGATCCGAGATCCAGCCGATGGCGATCGAGCCGGGAATGCCGCCAAGCTCGAACGGCAGCGACAGATAGCCCGCCCGCGACACCGAGTAGTGGAGCTGACGCTGCAGATAGAACGGCAGCCAGTTGAGCAGGCTGTAGCGAATCAGCTTCAGACAAAAGTACGAAGAGCCAAGCATCAGCAGCACGGGGTTGCGCAGCAGCGTGGCCATCGATGGCTCGGTGCTGGTCGGCGCGGCGACTGCGTTGGCCCCGGCTGGCCGATCAGGGTTGGGGCTCGGCAGGCCGCGCTCGGCCGGTGTCTGCACCAGGGCAAAGAAGATCAGCACCGCCACCAGCGCCACCCACAGCGCCGGCCCGATAAAGGCCAGCCGCCAGCCGTAGCGCGACAGCAGCCAGGTGGCCAGCACCGTCGCTAGCAGCCCCCCCGCTTGGTAGTTCGTGGTCCACAGCCCCATGACCTTGCCGCGCAGATCCGGACCAAAGAACGGCTGCATCGCCTTGACGTTGCCCGGCCAGCCCGAGGCCTGCACCAGACCGTTTACCGCCCAGGCGATAAACATTGGCCAAAAGGATGCCGACAGCCCAAAGCACAGCGCGGCTCCGGCGCTGGCCAGCATCCCCAGCGTGATCAGGCGGCGCGGACCGATGCGATCGCCGAGCACACCGTTGCCAAACTGACCGATGGCATAGGCGACCAGATACACGGTGTCGATCGTGCCAAGCGCCGTCGTGCTGAAGCCCAGGTTGTCCTGTAGCTGGGTCTTGCTGACCGCCAGGTTCTTGCGCGCAAAGTAGTACGAGGCATAGCTCAGCCAGGTCAGGGCAAAGGCCCGCAGCTGCAGCGAGCGGAGCTGCCGGCGAGCCTGCGCGTCCCAAAGTGGAGACGCCGCAGCGACGGGCGATCTGGCCGGACTGGGCGGCCCCACAGAGCTGACAGCGGAGGGCTCAGGCCTGGGCTGGGCGGGCAGAGTGGGGCCAGAAGCGGCCGCGGTGGATGGGGTGCCAGTTGTCGCAGGCGTCTGACCAGAGCTATCCACCGACATCGCGCGACCTTATCGCGCTCGCTGCCGCCGTCGCAAGGAGAGTCTAGGAACGCTCCGCTGCTTGTCTCGCCGCGCGCCGTCTGCTAGCGCCGACAGCAGGTGACGCAGGCAGCAGCGAGCCCCATATCCAGCGCCCCGCTGGCCTCGCAGGCTAGCTCCGGCGGGGCCGAGACACAGGGACGAAAGTTGCTCTCGCAGGCGTTGCGCTGCCCCGGGCACTGAAACATGTTCACATCGACGCTGAAGCCGCCGTTGGTGCAGCCCTCGACCGGGCTATTGACACAAATACTGTCGGAATTGCAGACCAGGCCTAGCGGGCACTGATATTGGTCACAGCGATATATGACGGAACTAAAATTTGTTTTATAACAAGATTCCAGCATTAGCATGGCACTAAGCGCCACCAAGCCAAGCAGCGGCGACCGCTGTTCGAGGGCGCTGGTTTGTTTCTGGGGGCCAAAAGTCTGCGGAATCATTGCCATGTTTTCCATCAGGCTGCCCTGCCCCCGCTCCCGACTCGGGCTCATCGGCCGGCCGCCGGGCTGGCCACCAATGCCGCGGGGACATAGGGGGAGGTGGTTTTTTTATTAATCATGATATAGGCGAACGATGTCGCACTGGCGGTTAGGGCAATAAGCCCCATCACATCGAACGCCGCGCCGGCCGTCTGCAGGTTCAAGCCCCGCTGTTCGATGGCGCGCTCGTTCGGGCCAAAGGTGACAAACGGGCCCGGCCGCTGGCTCAGCTCATTGCCGGCCGCGGCCGCGCCAGCCCCCAGGCCGATGCCGATGACGAACAGCCCCAGGCTGGCCCCCAGCGTCGCCAGCGGAAAGATCGGCAGGCGCGAGCTCGATCTCGACGGTGGCGCGGCACCAGCAGCCGACTCCCCCGGGCCCACCGCGCTGGCCATAAGCGCATCCAGCTCATAGCGCCGCAGCGTCTTTTCGGCCTCGGCATCGAGAGACTTTTCTTCGCGGCGGTAGCGCGAGTAGTAGTCGAGTGCCTCTTGCGGCCGATCCAGTCGGTACAGGCTGCGGCCGATGTTCAAGAGCAGCCGCGGCACCGGCTCGGCCTCGTAAGCGGCCTGAAACTCGGCCAGCGCCTCAGCGTAGGCCTTACGCTCGGACAGCCCGATGCCCTTGTCGCTGTGCACCTTGCACGCGATGTTGCGCTGACAGCGATCGAGGGACTCTGCCCTGCCCTGCCCTGGCCCGCCCGCGATCGCCACAGCCGTCACGCCCAGCAGCACCGACCAGCCGCTTCCCGCTCGTTCTCGTCGCCCACTTGCCATCCTGCCTTGCTCCCTTGCCTGCCGACGCTGCACCCGCCGTCTTGGCCAAGCGGCGGCAGCTCCCGCCCGGCATTGCTGGCGCCCCGGCGCTAGTCGATAAGCCGGGTCCGCGAGCTGCCTTTGGCTCGCTTGCTGGCGTCCGTGTCTTTGTCCTTGTCCTTCGCTCGGTCTTTGCTTCGCTTGCCGCCCTTGTGCGCCGCCAGCTCAGCGGCTGGCAGCGGGCTCGCAGGCGCGGCCTCCGCCTCAAGGGCCTCGTTGACCTGCACGTCGCGCGACTGATCCAGCTGAATGACGCGATCTTTGTAACCGGGGAGGCGCAGGATCAGCTCAACCGCTCCTTGACTGCTCGGCTGCTCTTTCTGCCACGGCGTCTGCCCTAGCACCGTCTGATCGCTGCGACGGATGATGCTCGCTCCGGCGGGCGTGCTGTGCAACGACCAGCGCACCTTGGGCTCGGGCTTGCTGGCAGCACTCTGCGTGTGGCGGCCACCCAGCAGGGCGCTGATTCCACCGCCGAGGCCGAGCACACACAGCAGACCCAGCGCCGCGGCGATGATCAAGCGCTGACGCGCCGACGTGTGCTCAGCCAGCCAGGGCCAGCGCTCGCTTGCGCGCAGGATGGCGTGACGCAGCCGCAGCGATCGAGCCTTCGCCAGCTGGCCAACCCCGCGGCCCAGCGTCGAGCCCTGGGCCAAGAGCTCGCCAGTCGCCCGCGGTCCCGCGACCGCTGCCAGCTTGGTGCTGGGACGAGCCGCGGCCGGAACGACGGCAGCGGCCATCTCGGTGAGGACCTCGACGATCTCCTGAGCCGTCGGTCGCTCATCGACCTTCTTGTGCAGCATGCGGTGCACCAGCGCCGCCACCGACTGCGAAACCTGTGGCGCGATGCTCAGGATGGGCGGCGGCTCTTCATACATGTGCATGCCCAGGATGGCGCCCTCGGCATCGCCCTCGAACGGCAGCCGCCCAGACAGCATCTCGTAGAGCATCACGCCCAAGGCATAGACATCCGAGCGACCATCGATGGTCTTGAGCCCACGACACTGCTCGGGCGACATATAGGTCGGAGTGCCGATCGAAAGACCGGTCTTGGTGCGCGGCTGATCTTCGTGCGCGCTCTGCGCTCCCAGCTTGGCCACACCGAAGTCGAGCAGCTTGACCCGCTGCCCCATCGGCATCGTCGGATCGGGCACCAGCATGACATTGCCGGGCTTCAGATCCCGGTGAACGATGTCCTTGGTGTGCGCCGTGGCCAGCGCCGAGGCGAGCTGCAGCGCGACCTGCAGAGCTTCCATCTCGGCCAGCCGCTCACTCTGCTTTAGGCGATCGCGCAGCGTCGTGCCGGGGATGAACTCCATCACCATGAAAGCGCCGCCGGTCGGCAGCTCGCCGAACTCGAACACCTGCACCAAGCCGGGGTGACCAATCAGGTTGACGGCTCGCGCCTCGTTGAAAAAACGGGCGATGATCTCGGGGTCTTCGGCGTAGCGGGGGAGGAGGATCTTGATGGCGACGTGACGGCCAAGCTTGTCATCGACCGCTTCATAGACCTCGCCCATACCGCCCTTGCCGAGCACACGAAGTACTTGGTACTGGCCGACCTTGGTACCGATCAAGCGTGGCGCCCCCGAGCCTTCTGGCTATTTTATCGAGGAAAAGCGGTGCGAAGCAAAGCATTGCTTGCGCTTGCCCCAGACTGGGACGCTCGCCTCGGCGTGGTCGGTCCTTAGCCGGTCAGGATCGCGGCCTGCAGGAAGCTGATCTTCTCATTCGCGTCGCGATAGTCCCCGGCTGTCCCCAGCGACAGCTGGTAGAACAGGATGGCCTCGGCGCGATTGGCGAGCAGCTCATAGGTCGCACCCAGCTCGTAGAACAGCTCGCTGAGCTCGGAGTCACGCGCCTGCGGCAGGTTGATGGCCTGCATGAGGACGCGCACAGCGTCGTGCAGACGATCGAGATCGCGATAGCTAAGCCCGATCATCAACAGCCCAGGGACGCTGTAGGCGGGATCAGCACAGGCAGTCTGAAAGAGGGCCATGGCCTGCTCGTGCTGACCGAGTCCGCGCAGCCCAAGCGCCGCTTTGTACGCGCGGGCCGCGGCCGACTCCGGCGAGTTGGTAAGCAGGCTGCTCGGTCCTGGCGGTGGCGGCGGCCCCCGTCGCGCCGTCGCTGCTTGAGCGGGCGCGGCCTGCTCCTCGGCGATGTCGTCGGGATCGACCTCCAGGGTCGAGTTGCCGATCTCGGCCAGTCGCCGCTGGCTCGCTGCCCTCTTCGCCCGGCTGCCTGCTTCGTCGCGACGGCGGGAAGAGGGTGGCAGCGTCTGCGCGGCGTGGAGATCGTACTCGCCTTTGCGCGCTGAGGCTGGGGCGACCGCCGGCGGCGGCCCCTCACCCCGCTCGGGTCGCGCTTGACGCAGCTGCTCTAGGCGACTCTGCACGCGCTTGCTATGCGGATAGCGCTCTGACAGCGCTCGTAGCAGCGGCAGCGCATCAGCGTAGCGCCCGTGCGTAAGACAGGTGTCGACCTCATCGAGCTCGCGCCTGAGGGAGCCATCCTGAAACGCCATCTCCTCCGCCACTTCTTCAACGTGGGCGGCGTTGGGATTGGTCGTCTCAGCGGCTAGCTCGGCCTCGCGCATCAGCTTGCGCGTATCGACCTCGGGCACCAGCTGGGTCTTGTTCAGATCGGTCGGCGGCTGATGTTCGCGCAGAAAGTGCCGCAGCTCATCGCCGATCGAGCCCGCTTCGGTAGCCATCAGCTCGTCGCCGGACGACTCCGCTGGATGCTGACTGAGGATCTGCTGCAGGCGACTCTCGGCGGCCGGATCCTTTTCGCCCAAGCGCAGGATGTAGCGCAGGAAGCGGATCTCTTCTTTGGGATTGTCGCAGCGCGACAGCAGCGCCCACAGCTCGGTGATCGCGCTCTTGTTGCGACGACGCGCGACGTAGAGCTTGACCAGCGGCTCACGCAGATCGCGCAGCGAAGGATCGCGATTCAGCGCTCCGGTCAGATGCGCGATGGCCTTGTCGACCAGCCCCAGGCGCAGGAAGGCCTCGGCATCGACCAACAGACGGGCGACCTCGGGATTGAAGGGCTTGCGGACGCTAGCCCCAGCCTTGCTACCTGGCTGGCTCGGCGTCGGCTCAGGTGCCGCGGTGCGGCGAGTCGGTGGCCCCCCGCTCATGGTCGGTACGCACGCGCAGAGGGTTCGCCGCCCGCAAGACCGCTCTCTGCCAAGCGGCAGTCGTCGCCCCGATCACCAACAGACGCCATGTCGAAGTCCCCTTGGTTCAACGTGCGGGCAGCAGGTCTACCGTCGGGCGCAGCGCTGGCCGACGGCTCTTCCCCCAGCACAGGAGTCTGATCTTGCCTGAACTGCGAGCTGGAATCTATGTGGTGGCAGTGGACACAGCTCCCTGCCACGCCGATGCGAGGTACCGACTTGCCGTGCTGCGCTACACCGCGGCTCAGCATCAGCGGCTGGCGCCGCTCGATTGGCGACGAGGAGGAGGATCCGGCAGGAGGGCGAAGGGAAGACATGCAGAGGAAAGAAGGGCGGAGTCAGCGGACTAGCAGCGGCTCACGCTGCGTGAGCTTCGCCGACTAGGGATGGCTGGCGGCGTCGCGGGGATCGGTGCCGGCGTCCACTTCATCCTGGTCGTAGTAGCCATCGCCATCGTTGTCGATGCCGATGCGGACGCCCGAGCCAGGCGGGACACAGGTGAAGGTCATCTCACGCTGGAACAGCTGCGCAAGCTGCGTCAGGCCGGCGGTCGGGATGCTGGGGACATAGCGGCGGCTGCTCTTCCAGGTGCCGTTGTTGTTGTAGTACCAGCCGATCTCGCGACCGAACAGACGCATCTTGGCGACGACATCACACTCGGCCACGTTGGCTCGCGCCACCAGCAGGTTGATGCGCGGCATCGCCACGGCGGCGTTGCTGCTCGACAGGGTGACCTGCTGACCAACGATCGGGGCCAGGTTGCTGTCGTAGGCCAGGATGAACGACTCCATATTGCGGCGAGCGACATCGCCCGGGGCGCCGAACGGGAAGCCGTTGGGGCTGAACACATCCGCGAACACGATGGCGTTGAAGAAGGTAAACAGGTTGTCGATGGCGCCGTCGTGCATGAAGCCGAAGCCGCGCACCTGGTCGCCCTGGAACGTCGCCAGCCGTGGGTCGAAGATCGGCAGCTCGTGCCCATCGCTGCCGGTGCCGAACATACCCACCTTCTGATACATGTTGCGCAGCTGCGGCACCTTCATCGCCTGCGGCAGCACCGGGTCGAAGGTCTCGATGGTCTGCGCGCCCGAGGTACCAAAGAAGCCGGGGCGGGCCACGTTGTGCTCACGGTTACCGTCGCGATCGAGGGTGTGGCAGTCATTGCAGGAGTTGCCAAACTGCACAGCCGGCGTGAAGTAGTGGACCCGCGCCTGCTCCTGCTCAGCGGTCAGCGAGTTGTCGAGGTTGCGGTGCGGGTTCGGCGGATAGGTGACCTGCAGGATGAAGTCAGTGAACTGCTGCATCTGCGGGTTGGTCAGCGGAACCTCGCGGCCGAGCAGCGCCGGGAACGCCCCGCTGAACTGCCGGAAGGCGAAGTCTTCGTTGAAGCGACCACTGTTCGGCTGCGCATCGGGCTGAACCAGCGAGGCCGTGCGATCACCGCGCCAGTGCATCGCGCCGTGGTTGTCCATGCCGCGCAGACTCTGGGTGTTCATCGGGCCCTTCATCGAGCGGAAGGTGCCATCGTTGGTGAACGAGGTCGGCGGGAAGGGGATCAAGGCCGAGGGGTTGGCCAGGTTCTCGTCATCAGGATTGCCGAGGTTCCAACTGAGACTGTCGAAGTCGCCGAAGATGTGACAGCTGGCACAGGACGACTCACCGTTGCTCGATGACAGCTTGGCGTCGTACAGGAAGCGCCGCCCCTGCACCACGCTGCTGGGCTCGGGGTTGTGCAGCGCGACGTGCTGCATCTCGGTGTTGTGGTTCTGATCGATATCGATGACCGAGATCGAGTTATCAAAGCGCGTCATAACGAACAGGCGCTTCTTCGACTCGTCGAGCACCAGGCCGCTCGGGCCACCGCCGCTGACCGTGATGTGGCTGCCGGCGTTCGGAACGAAGGTGTTGTTTTCCAGCTGAGCAGTATCGAAGACACCGATCTTGCTCGAACCGAAGGCGGCGACGTACAGCTTGCGGCCGTCCTGCGTCACTTCCATGCCCATCGGCTGCGCCAAGCTGGCTTCGTTTTCGGCGTTGGGCAGCGCGGCACAGCAGGCGTTGTAGTTGATGTGCTTGTTCAGGTGACGCGGAGCAACGCCGCTCGGCGACAGCACGGTGATGCGGCTCTCGGCGATGTGGCCACGCAGGCTGTGCCCGGTAAACGTACCGGGGCCTTCAAAGCGGTCAAAGTTGTTCGCGTCGGTGTTCGACACGTACACTTTCCCATTGGCTGGGTTTACGACCATATTGAACAAAATGGTGCCAACGCTCTGATAGAAGCCCGCAGGGCCGGCTAGCTGCACTGGCGGATTGGCGTTGGCGTCGATGGCGAAGACATCCTTGTCCGGCAGGTTCAGCTTGACGGCGGCGTCGCGGTTCCGGCCCGCCTGATCCACCCAGTGGCTGCCGTTCCACTTCACGATCTCGCCGGTCTCGGGCTGGGGCTGGCCGTGGGCGTTCACGCCGGGGCCGGGGAGGCCGTTGTTGGCGTCAAAGCCGTTGGGGATTGAGAGCTCGCTGAGCACCGTGGTGCGGTTGCCGGTATGAAAGCCTGCGGCGTAGACCCGGCTGCCATCCGGCGTCACGGCCAGGGCGCGCGGCGTATCGCTAAACAGCGTGACCACCGTGATCGGCGTGCCGGACAGCGTCGAGCCGAGGTTATTGGCATCGAACACCCAGACATCGGCGCGGCCGGTGCCCGAGACCGTGGTCTGGGGGTCGCGCCCGGTGTTCTGGCCGCGGTGAGCGGTGGTGACGAAGGCGCGGCTCTTGCCGCTGCCGCCAAACACGATATCGCGCGGCTCATCGCCGACCAGCAGCGTGCGCACCACGCGGCTGTCGTCGTCGTCTACCCGCACCACGCTGACGCTATCCGACAGATGGTTGACGACCCAGACTTCATTGTCACTGCGCACCGCGACCGCGACCGGCTCCAGGCCGACCGTCACCGAGTCGCGATAGCGCAGGGTGTTGCCGTCGCCACGAACATCAAAAATCTCCAATCGATTATCGGGAGTATTGACAGCAAAAAGAGTCTTCTTATTAGGAGAGAGAGCAAGCGGACGAACTTGACCGCTTTCAAATGTCGTAAACGAAGGACCGCGATTTGCACCTACACCGTCTTGCTTGACTGCGACATCGGGGGTCTCTGTCGGGCTACAGGCCATCGCGAAGCCGAGAAACAGTACGTTCAATAGTTTCTTCATGATCCTCTCCTGGCAATGGATAACTGCTCAAATGGTGCTCGGGATGCTTACAACGATGTATCTATCCCTCCTGCTCGGCTAACTACGGACATTGGCAAAAAGCCAATGTTCTAATTATGTTCTGGCCCGATGAGTGGGCAACTTATTCGCAAAAAATTTATTTCCCAATGATTCTCGCGGGTTGCCGATCGCCAAAAAAACCAAATCATTTCGCGGTCTTAGGCGATGTCGTACCGACGGCGGAGCCCTGAACGAGTGACCGCCCTCTTCTTAAATTAATATACAAATACCCACAGAGAGTCCTTGTGGCTGAGCAACAAGGGCGGATCACGGCGAACACCGCAGCCATGACTACATCGGCGGCGTACCCGCCGTGTTGATTTTGTAGTTTAAGGAGCGGGAGCGGGACGCGGGGGGAGCGGG
>CAZVMD010000062.1:22647-29167 GCA_964628555.1 uncultured Myxococcales bacterium
GGGAGCGGGACGCGGGGGGAGCGGGCGGCTACGAGGCAGAGCTTGGGACAAACTCAGGAAAGTACTCGGCTAGCGTGCGATCGATGAAGCGAACCAGGGTCGGCTGGGCCCGGATATAGGTCGAGGTAGCGCCGGGCAGGCCCGACTTGATGGGCAGGGCCAAGAGCCCGAAGGCGGCCGCGTCGGCCCGGGTCGGCCGGTCACCAAAGAACCAGCGCTGGTCGCCGAGGATCTGCACCAGCGCGTCGACATCGGCCCGCCCCTTGGCGTCGATATCGGCGCGGGCGTGACGGGTGATGCCGCGCTCAAAGAGGTGCGAGGTGAAGTGGGCGCGAATCGACGGACCGATCTGCTGCAGGACCTCGAGCGGTACAAGCTGAGCCAAGGCGGCGCCAAACACGGCAAAGCCCCCATCATCGACCAAGAGCTCGTACTCGAAGATCTGATGGAAATGCTCTTCGAGCGACTGGCGCAGCACGTGGGCGCGGGCCCGGATGCCTACATCGATATCGCGCTCCAGCGATATCCCACGGCTCTTTTCAATGTGGGCAAGGATAAGCTCTGTATCCCCCATCTGTACATCGCCATCGATAACCCATGGACTCTTGCGCTTTGGTCCCTTGCCGATGTCTAGCTCATAGACTCGCTCGTAAGGCAGGCCGAGCAGGCGAAGACATAGCTCAAGCTTCAGGCCGAAGGGACCGCATGTGGGTAAACCCCAGGCGGGCGGAAATGTGACAAGGCGCAGAGTCGGCTGGTCCATAGGTGCTCCTTTGATCGCGGGCGACTGTCAGGCGGACGTTAATGATAGCGCAGTGCTGCACCGGTTTATAGCGTTGTAATGGCGCGACTACCGCTTTTCGACACAGCCCCCCCTCCCGGAACCCATAGCGGCAGCCGGGCAGCTCCTACCTGACTTCAGGCCAAGCCGGCTCGCTGCTCGCAGCAGCATGCAAGCGCTGGCAGGCACCTCTCACTACTCCGCATCCGGACGTAGCACTCCGTCGTAGGTCCGGCACCGGGCGACTCACTACCGCCGCGCTGAAGCAGGCGGAGCAGCGCTGGTGTCCGACGGCACGGCTGTCTTGTGGCCAGGTACCAATCGCGATATCTTGAACCTGCGTATCGTGCCTGAGGAGTATGCGCGAGGATGTCCGCTTCACTGGGAGCTCTACTCGACAATCGCTTCGAACTAGAGCAAGCCATCGGTGGCGGCGGCATGGGAACGGTCTACCGCGCTCGCGATCGCTTCAGCGGCGAGTGGGTGGCGGTCAAGCTGATGCGCAGTGCCAGCGCAGGCAGCCTCGAGGTTGAGCGCTTCAACACCGAAGCCCAGCTCCTGCGCTCGCTGCGTCATCCCGGCATCGTCAACTACATCGCCCACGGCCAGACGCAGGATGGCCAGCTCTACCTGGCCATGGAGTGGCTGACCGGCGAAGATCTGGGCCAGCGCTTACGTCGTGGCGCGCTGTCGATCCAAGACTGCATCACGGTGCTGCAGCAAGCGGCAGCAGCCCTCGCGCCGGCCCACGAGGTCGGCATCGTTCACCGCGATCTCAAGCCAGCCAACCTCTATCTTTCGCACGGGCACGTCGATCAGCTGAAGCTGCTCGACTTCGGAGTGGCCCGTCAGCGCATGCGCAGCGCCGCTCTGACCGGAACGGGCGTGCTCCTGGGAACGCCGGAGTACATGGCGCCGGAGCAGGTGCGTGGCCAGCGCGATCTGGGAGCAGCGGCGGACATCTTCTCGCTGGGCTGCGTGCTCTACGAGTGCCTGACGGGGCAGCCGCCGTTCTCTGGTGAACACATTCCAGCTGTGCTGATGCGCATCCTCTTTGAAGCGCCAGCCTCCGTCAGCTCGCGACGCTCGGGCGTGCCCAAGGCGCTGGTTGACCTGCTCAACCGCATGCTGGCCAAGGACCCGGCCGAGCGGCCCAAGGATGCCGTCGCGCTCCTAAATGAGCTGGAGAAGCTGCCGGTCTCGCTCAGCCTCTCTGAAGCGACACAGAGCCGCGACAACCTGCCCCCGGTGCGCATGGCGCTGGGCAGTGAGCAGCGCTTGATCAGCGTCCTTTTGCTGGAGAGCGTGGCGGCTAGCGGCGTCGATCTGACGAGCGGAGAGACCATGCCGACCGGCGGGCGCTTCTCTGCCGTGCGCTATCAGCGCGCCGCCGAGGTCCTCAGCGAATACAGCGCGCGCAGCGACTGGCTAATGACCGGTGAGCTGGTGGTCACCTTAGGCGGACTGCACGACGCCACCGACCTGGCCACCAAGGCTGCCCGCTGCGGCATGGCGCTCAGCAAGATCTTCGAAGGGACGCGCGTGGTCATGGCCACCGGTCGCGGCAACGCCGACAGCAACGTGCCGGTCGGCGAAGTCATCGATCGGGCAGCCGCCATGCTGCGCGGCCCAAGCCCAGCTGAGTCGCAAGAGTACGAGCTAGATGTCGATCCCACTCTGGCGATGCGGGTCGATGAGCTGAGTGCTCGCTTGTTAGAGCGGCGCTTCCTGATCATTCGGCGCAACGATGGTTATCGCCTGCTGGGTGAGCACACCGGTGATGAGGCGCGGCCGCTGCTTGGCAAGCCGACCAGCTGCGTCGGCCGCGAGAGTGAGCTTGGCATCTTGGAGTCGCTGTGGAGCGGCTGCATCGAAGACGAGTCGGTGCGCGCCGTGCTGGTCACGTCGGCTCCCGGCCTGGGCAAGTCACGCCTGCGGCTAGAGTTCCTGCGCCGACTGCGGGCCAAGAACCAGCCCTTTACCTTGCTTGAAGGTCGAGCCGAGCTGATGAGCAGCTCTTCGACTTATGACGTGGTTGCGCGGGCTGTGCGGCGACTCTGCGAGATCAGCGGACTTGAGCCACCAGCGGAGCAGCGTCAGAAAATTCAGGCGCGCATCGAGCTGCACAGCAGCGGTCCTGCAGCCCTGCGCATCGCCGCCTTTCTGGGTGAGCTGTGCGGCGTGCCATTTCCCGACGACTGCGATCCGGTCCTGACCGCTGCGCGGCAAGACCCAGAAGTGATGCGCGGCCAGCTGCAGACCAACTTCCTTGCATTTTTGCGCGCTGAGAGCCGCGCGGCGCCAGTGCTGTTTGTCCTCGATGATCTGCAGTGGGCTGATGCCCTCTCGATTCGCCTGCTCGACTACGTGATGCAGTTCGGCGGTGACCTACCACTGCTGCTGATGCTGCTCTCGCGACCGCAGGTCATCGAGCAGTACGCGGCGCTGTGGCAGAAGCGGCAGATCACGCAGCTGGTCCTAAAAGAGCTGAACCGCAAGGCCTGCGAGCGGCTGATTCGCCAGGTGCTGGGCGTCCATGTCGACAATGCCGTGGTGCAGCGACTGTGGGAGCGCTCGGGGGGGCACGCGCTGTTCTTGGAAGAGAGCCTGCGCGCCTACGCCGAAGGAGTGTCGGGAGATCGCGCCGACACCGTCGTCGCCATGCTGCAGGCTCGCCTGGGTCGCGTGTCGGCCAGCGCCCGGCGGGTGATCCGCGCCGCTAGCGTCTTTGGCGATACGTTCTGGCGGGGCGGCGTGGCTGAGGTGCTGGGGGAACAGCAAGACGAGCACGAGATCTCGCAAGGCCTACAAGAGCTACTAGTCGCCGAGTTCATCGAGAAGCACAGCGAGAGCCGGCTGGCGCACGAGGAAGAGTATGCCTTCCGCCATGCCCTGCTGCGCGAGGCCGCGTACGGCTTGCTGCTGCCCGAGGATCTGCGCACCGGCCATCGCAGCGCGGGCAACTTCTTAAGCAGCGCCGGCGAGGCCGATCCGCTGCTCATCGCCGAGCACTACGAAAAGGGCGACATCCCAGCCGACGCCATCCACTTCTTCATCCAGGCCAGTGAGCTTAGCCTGCGCCGCGGCGACCTATCTGGCGCGCTGGATCTGACGGGCCGCGCCGATCGTTGTGGCGCAACCGATGAGCTTCTGGGTCAGGTGCGCGGCATCCAGGCGCAGGTGTACGCCAGCACGCTCGATCGCGATGCGCAGGCGCGCGCCAGCCACGAAGCGCTGTCCCTCCTACGTCCCGGCAGTCAGCGCTGGTGCAGAGCCGCGCAGAACCTCGTCGGAGCCGAGTCGGCGCGCGGCAATCCGCAGCCGGTCCGCGATCTCGCGCTCTCGCTGTTCGATGTGCTGCCGGATGGCGACGCCAGCCCCGACTTCCAGTGGCTGCTGTCGATCGCGCTGTGGTCGCTGTGCAATCAGGGCGACTTCCCGCTCAGCCGCCGCATCTATGACTTTGCCCGCTCGCTGTCGCAGATGCTGGGCTCAACCTGGGTGCAGAGCCGCATCCGCCTGTCGCAGAGTCAGTATCTGCGCTTCGTCGATCCCGATCCCTACCGCCAGGTCGAGTGGTTAAAGGAAGCACTCGCCAACAGCCTCGCCCACGAGTCGCTCGACTTCATCGTTATCGCCGCCGACTTCCTCGGTGAGTCGCAGGGTGAGCTCGGCGATCTGGCAGAGGCCGAGGCAACGCTGCGCAGCAGCCTAGAGCGGGCGCGCCAAGCCAAGCACGAGTACCTGACCATCCATGCCCAGCTTCACCTCTGCGAGCTTCTCGCCCATACCACGGCGCGCCCGCACCTAGAGGAAGCGCTGACCATCGCCACGACGGTGCTCGGTGCGGCCAAGCTCTCGGTCGGCTATCGCGAGTGGGCCTATGCGCTGCAGGCTCGCGCCTGGCTTAGCCTAAAGGACCTGGGCAGCGCCGAGGCGGCTCTACGCCAAGCTCTGGCTCTGCCTGCCCTCTCGCAGCTACGGCGCATGCTGATCGAGGCGATGCTCATCGAGTGCCTGCTCAGTCGGCGCGAGCTAGATGAAGCAGGAGCCGTGCTGGCGAGCTGTCGGAGCAAGCTGTCTGCCCTCGGCAGCGCTGGCTATGCCGAGATCCCGGTCCGCTTGGCGCTGGCCCAAGCGCTGCGTGCCCTGGGCCAAGCCGACGAAGCGCAGCGCGAGCTTACTGCCGCCCAGCGTGAGCTGCAGCGCCGTGCCGACAAGATTCCCGACGTTGAAGCCCGCGCGCGCTTCCTCAGCCAGGTGCCCGCTCACGCTCGCCTCAGCCGCGAGCTGGCGAGCGCCCCTTTTGTCGCCACCGTCTAGTTGCTGAGGTCGCGGTGCCAATGCGCAAGGAGCTCGTCAAGGAAAGTCGCTTTCTCAGCCTAGTGCTGCGCCACAACCCCGGCGCCGCAGGCATCGAGCTAGACCGGCAGGGCTGGGTGGCTGTGGACGTGCTGCTTGCCGCCCTGCAAGCCCGCGGGCACAAGGTCGACGCAGCGACTCTGCACGAGATCGTATCGACCAATGAGAAGCGGCGGTTCGCCTTTTCCTCCGACGGACTGCGCATCCGCGCCAGCCAAGGACACTCGCTGCCAGTCGATCTGGGCCTGCAGCCGGTGGTGCCACCGCTCCAGCTCTTTCACGGCACGGCCACCACTCACCTGGCGTCCATTCGCCGGCTCGGCCTGATCAAGGGAAGCCGTCAGCACGTGCACCTGTCCGAGGATCGACGCACCGCTGAGCAGGTCGGCTCGCGCCACGGCAAGCCGGTGGTGTTGGCGGTCCAATCGGGCCGCATGCAGCAAGACGGCTTCGCGTTCTATCTCTCGGCGAACCACGTCTGGCTGACCGAGCACGTCCCGGCTAAATACCTCGCCTTCCCCGAAGGCTAGGCGTCCGGCTGCAAGCCCGGAAAAGCCAGGCGCAAGGCTTATGCAGCGCGGGTGGCTTTGGGGCGAGCCGGCGCGAGGCGACCGACCTCGTGCAGGTTCACCGAGACGACGCGCGACACACCTGGCTCGTCCATGGTCACGCCGTACAGCACGTCGGCAATCTGCATCGTGCGCTTGTTGTGCGTGATCAGGATGAACTGGCTGCGGTCGGTCATGCTGCGCACCAGGTCGTTGAAGCGGCCAACGTTGGCTTCATCGAGCGGCGCATCGACCTCATCGAGCAGACAGAATGGCGACGGCTTGATAAGGAAGATGGCAAAGATCAGCGCCACAGCGGTCATGGCTTTTTCACCGCCGGACAAGAGCTCGACCGTCGAGTTCTTCTTGCCTGGCGGCTGGGCGAAGATCTCGACCCCTGCTTCGAGGATGTCTTCCGGATCGCGCTTGGGGGCAGAGAGCGCAGCCTTGCTGGGCGCCTCACCCTCGCCCTCTTTGGCCGCATCCTTGGCGCTCTCTTTGGGATAGCTGAGGCGCAGATAGGCTTGGCCGCCGAGGAAGCAGCGCGGGAAGATCTCTTGGAACTTGGCGTTGACCAGATCAAAGACCTCGCGGAAGCGCTGACGGCTGGTCTTGTTGATCAGGTCGATGGCTTTTTCCAGCTGACCGACGGCAGTCTCAAGATCCGTCTTCTGAGCAACGAGGAAGTTGTAGCGCTTCTCGACTTCCTTGTACTCCTCGATGGCCATCAGGTTGATCTCGCCCATGCGATCGATAAGCTCGCGCAGCTCCGCCGCCCGCTCCTCATCTTTGGACGAGACCGGCGGCCGCAGGTGGTAGTCGATGACCA
>CAZVMD010000063.1:0-29159 GCA_964628555.1 uncultured Myxococcales bacterium
CGAAGCGATCCTGGCGATAGAACGTCCAGGCCAGCTTGTACAGCGCCTTGTCGTAGTACGGCGAGTCGCGGAACGGCAGCACCTGGCTGTAGGCCGCGACGGCCGGCTCCAGCTCAGCGCGATCGAAGTGGACCTCGCCGATGCGCGTCCAGCTCTCGGCCAGGAAGCGCGACTCGCCGCGCAGGGGCTGACAGCCTTGATACAGCTCGGCCTTGCCCTTGCGTCCCGGCCAGGGGGCGGGCTCGCCGAGCGCGCGAAACTTGTTGGCGCAGGTCAGCCCCAGCAGCGCCTGGCGGGCTTCAGCATCGCGGCCCATCTCGCCCTGGCAGTAGCCGAGCAGATAGTGCACCCCATCGCTCAAGCGATAACTCGGATACTCGCGCAGCAGGCGCTGATAAAGCCCAATGCTGGGGTCGTAGTTGGGGATGCCGGTGTTGACGTCGGCAGCGGCGGCGTCGCTCCCCTGGCCTCTTACCCGGCTGGCGAATTCTTCGCCGGAGCGCTCGAAGTAAAGCTCGGCCAGACGAAACAGGGCATCGGGCGTGAAGCGCGCCTGGTTTGGATGCCGACGCAGGAACTCTTCAAACTGGGCGATGGCTCGCTGCCGCTCCTCGCGCTCGCCGCGCTCTTCCTCGCCGATGCGGGTCTGGTAGTCGCGACTGACGGCCACACGACGGCGCTTGTAGTTGTCTTGGCCCAGCTCCAGCGTGGCTGCCCGGAGCTGCTCCGCGGTCTCCAGGTAGCGCCGAAGATCCTCGGTGACGTCGGGATCGGCGGTGGCTGGCGCCGCCGGCTCGCGACTGGGCGCCGCTGCGGTCGCCCCCGGTCCAAACTCATCGTCGAGGATGCGCAGATCGCGCTTCTGCTCGCGCGTCAGCTCGGCCATCTTTTCGCTGTGCTGCACCTTGCGCGCCCAGGCCACATCCAGCTCGCCAGCTTCGGCACGCAGCAGCAGCTCGGCGAACTTTTTGTGCGCCGTCTCAAGCGCGGCGGGCAAGAGCGCGCTCCCGAGCTGCGTCGCATCGGTCCGCGCCTGCTGCAAGGCCTGGGTCAAAAGCCGCAGGCTCTCGCGCTCGCGATGCAGACTGACCCGCAGGCTGTCGGCTGCGGCCGGGTCACCGCCCCCGCGCACAGCCTCGGTCAGCCGGCGATCGAGGACGGCGATGCCGCTCTGCACTTCGTCGACCTCGCGCTGCAGGCTGGCCAGATCGCGCTGCACCCCGATGTAGCGCACAACCTCGCGATCGGCGCGCAACAGCGCATGCGCGGCCTTGGGCGCGACATCGTCCAGCGAAAACGGTCGCCCGGCTTCTGGGGCCACCGACTGAGTCGAGGAGGGTGCGGGCTGGGTCAGCTTGTCGCGCAGCGCCTCGACCACGGGCGCGGCATCGGCCCGCGCCTGATCAAACCAGTCGCTGGCCTTGCCCAGCTCGCCGCGCCGCAGCAGCAGGTTGCCCAGCAGCATCTTGGCTTCCATGGCGGCGTAGCTCGACTCGTGCGCGTCTCGATAGGCCAGCAGCAGGAGCTGCAGCGCCTCCTCGGCTCGTGCATACTCGCGGGCCCGAATCGCCCCCCAGGCCGCCTCATAGATCGCGTCGCGAAACAGATCGCTCTTCTGCGAGATGCGCAGATAGGCACGCTGCGCTTTTTCGAGCTCGCCGCGCGACAGATAGATGCGACCTAGAGCCATGTGCGAGAGCTCGCGCACGCGGCGGTCATCATCGGCCTCGGGCAGCGGCAGCTCGACCAGGGCCTGAAAGCCAGCCTCCGCCTCGGCGATGGCGCCCTCGGCAACCTGCGCCGCAGCGACGAAATAGCGAGCGCGCAAGCTCTCGGGACGATCTGGCGAAAGCTGGGCAAAGGCGGCGCGCGCGTCGCGGTAGCGCTGACGGGCAAACAGGTGACGGCCGATGATGTACGGCGCATCCGCCGGTCGCTCGTCGGGCGGCAGGCGGGACAGGCGCTCTAGCCACTCGCTGGCGCGCTCTGGGCTATCGAGCTCGGTGGCCAGCCAGATCAGCCGCACCAGCGCCTGTCCGTAGTAAGGCGCCACGGCTCCGCCAGCCCGCTTTTCGACTAGCTCCAGCAGCACCCGCTCCGCCGGCCGAAGCTCGCCCTGCTCACTTAGGGCCACGCCGAGCAGGTACAGGATCTCGCTGCGATGCGCGGCGGGCAGAGCCTCACCGCTCTGGGTCCACAGCTCTGAAAGCAGGGTAGCGGCGGCGGGCGCGTTGCGGAGCTGCAGTAGCTTCTGCGCATCGGCCAGCCGGGCCGCCAAGAGCTCAGCCGAGACAGCGGGCGGTGGCGTCTGCGCGACGGCCGGAAATGCGCTGCCAATCCACAGCGCCAGCCCAAGGAGCGAGCGCTGCCAGCCGGGCAGACTGCCGCGGCGCAGCGTCGAGGCCGGCCAGCGTTCGCTAGCGCCGCGACGGGGGGGTTCGCGCTCAGCGGGCGGCATCGGCACCTTTTTCCGTCGCCGGCTTGCGGGTCGAGCCGTCTTCTACCTGAAACTCGATGAAGGGTCGATTCTCGACGGCTGTCGTCGCAAAGTTGCCCTTCTCTCGGCATAGGACGCGAATGCGCGTGCCGGCCCCATCGGCGACGGCGAAGCGGTGCGCGGCGTTCACCGTGTAGGTGTACTCGTCGTAGTACGACAGCACCCGGCTGCCATTGCCGCGATATAGGAGCGTCGCGCTGAGCGTGTGCTCGCCGGGACGCAGCGTGCCGTCCCACACCGGTAGCTCGCCGCCGGGGATCGGGCTGGTCGGCGTCTCGTCGCGGCGAAACACCTCGCGCCCGTCGATCTCGTAGACAATGCGCACTAGGCGATACAGCACGCCCAGCTGGTTGCGCTGCGTCACCGTCGTCGGTACGCCGCCTTCGCTGCTGCGCAGGTGTTTTTCGGACAGCAGGCTGAGCCTGGCCTTGGCGCGAAAGATCTGGTCTTTCAGGTCGCCGATGCGACGGTCGACGTCGCGCAGAGCGTCCGGCCTGGCGGCCCCAGGATCGGCACTGGCTGCGGCAGCCGGCGCAGACGGCGGGGCGGCAGGGAAAGCCGGTGCGGCGGGCGACGGAGCGCCACCAGACGGCGCGGCCGCAGCGGCTGGGGCGGCGACGGCAGGCTCGACGGGATCGCCGCTCGGCCCAGCGGTAAAGCCGTGGAGTGGCGCTAGCACGCAGAGGGTTGCAAGCGCGTAGGACAGCGGCGCGGCTAGCCGCCGGCCGCGAGATATATGCAGCGGGCCCGTCGACATGAGTGGACCCATTATAGCGGAGTCTGTGCCTCGCTTTCGGCCAGGCTGCGCCACAGCTCTCCGGCGGTCGCCAGCTGAAAGAGGGCAAGCAGGCTGCGCGCCATCGCCGCTAGCTGCCGCAGCAGGAAGGCCAGGCCGACGTACAGGCGATAGTCCAGCGCCGCCGCCCCCAGCCGGCCAGCGACGATAAGCAGGCTGTACGTAAGCAGCGTCAGCAGCGCCAGACCGGCCAGCGTAGCGAGCATGCCGGACGGCGTAGCCAGCCCCCGCAGGCTGACGCGCAGCGCTCGATACGCCGAGGCTCCGCCCGCCCCTTGGGCCAGGAGCCGCAGCCGCGCTACGTGGATGACCAAGCTAAGCGCTGACCACAGCCACAGCGCGAGCAGCGCCAGCGGCGCATAGCAGGCGAAGAGCAGGGTCACCGTCCCGGTCAGCGGCCACTGCCCGCGGCTGATCAGGGCAGCGACGAGGCCGACCAGAACGACCAGCGGCAGACGGAGGCCCAGCAGCGCCAGCCCTTCCAGGCGCCACATTGGGCGCAGCGTGCTTGCCGCCTTGGCCAGCACGGCATCGGTGGGCACACGCAGCGGATGTCCAGGTGGCAGCAGCGCCGGCAGCAGCCCTCCCGACAGCGAGACCCCGGCCAGCCAGTGCAGCACGGCGGCGCTGATCAGCCCAAGGCCAACGCTGGTCGAGATACCGGCCCCGTTTAGCAACAGATCCAGCATGGCCGCATCGGCTCGGCCGCGCGCCATGGCGTCGGCGAGCGGGCGATCGCCAAGCTGCTCGGTCAGGAGCAGCAGCAGCGGCAGAGCACACAGCAGGGTGATGCCCAGGTTGAGCAAATAGAGCCCCAGCCATAGCCGCGGCCGACGGATCGCCCGTCGCAGCGCCAGCCTCAGAAGCGCGAGCAGCGCGGGGCGCGGGGCGGGTGCGGCGACGTCGGGCAGCCCGGGCGGCGACAACAAAGAGGCAGGCGACGGGCGGTCAGCGCGGTCCATGCTAGCTCCCCAACAGGTCGATCAGGCTCGACACGGCACCGACGAAGCTCAGCCACAGGCGGGCCACCGGACGCGGCCGCCGCTCGACGAAGCGGCTGTTGTTACTGGGGTTGAGATCGGCGACCAGCCGACCCTCCGGATCGACCTCGGCGTACAGCAGCCGCTGCGGCCGCCGTGCGAAGTAAAGCTCGCGGACGCGCTGCTCGGGCAGGGCCTGCTGCTCGGCCAGGGACCACTCCCGCTCCTCGCTCTGGCCGTCGGCAAACACGGCGCGAATCTTCACCGGCAGCAGGAAGTCCCCCAGGCGCGAGACAACCACTCGGCTGCTGTACTGGGCCGGCTTGACCTCGGTGGCCGTGGTCAAAAGCTCATGCCGCCCAGCCGGCTTGCCGCGGCACGCCGCTTCCTGCGACTGCGAGAGCAGCTCCCGATAGGCGGCGCGCTGGCCGGCCGAAGACAGCTCGCTGCCGGCGCTCTCCGGAAGGCGCGGCGGGCAGTCGTAATAGCCGGCGGCTAGCTCGAAGCGCTCGCTGCTGACCTCGCTGACCGCATAATCGACGACGCGGGCCTGGTCCAGTGCCTGGCTGAAGTACCAGCTGAGGTCTTGTCGCGCCCCTTCGCTGAGCGCGGCGACAAAGTCGCGGCGGCCGGGATGCCGAAAGCGCGAGCGCTCGCCATAGCGCCGCAGTCCCTCGCGCAGAGCGTCAGGGCCAAGCAGCCCCTCCAGCATGTGCAAGAGCACCGCCGTATGCGTATAGACAATCGAGCCATAGTGGCTGGGCGGCAGCCGATAGCTAGGCGTCGCCAGCGCCGCGTGGCGCAGCGACTCGCGATACGCCAGCCAGCTGCGGTCCCAGGCCGACAGGCACAGATACGGCAGGTTCACCGCCGAGCAGCGGCCGAACATGCGCTGCATTACCCAGCCGCTGAAGGTCTCGTTGAGTCCCTCGTCGAGCCAGGCTTCCTCAACCTCGTCGCTGGCGAACAGCTGATAGAAGTACTGATGGCCGTACTCGTGGGCCGCAGTTTCCTCGATGTCGTGCAGGCCGGCCGGCAGGGGCAGCGAAAACACCGTGATCAGCGTCGGGTACTCCATGCCTCCGGCCCCGTTGCCAGGCAGCGGCGGCACTATGACGGTTAGGTTACTGTACGGATAGGCGCCCAGCCGCTCCGTAGCTTCCCAGATGGCGGCCCGGACACCGGCCAAGGTGCGCGCGGTGTGGCCTTCCTGGCCGGCGCGGGTCAGCAGCCGGATCGCGATCGGGCCGTGGCCATCGTCCACCGTGTCGCGCACCTCGATGAAGGCGGGATCGGCAAAGAAGGCAAAGTCGTGCACGTCTTCGGCGTGGTAGCTGACGATGCGCCGGTCGTCGGTAAAGCGCTCAGCGGTCAGCACGCCGGTGGCGCCCACCTGGGTGGCGCGCGGCACGTCGATCTCGACATCATAGACGCCAAAGTCAGCGAAGAACTCGGTCACCCCGTGATACTGGTGAGCCCGCCAGCGGCAGCTGTCCCCGTCGCTGCAGTCCCAGACGCCGATCTTGGGAAACCACTGCCCGACGGCGTGGAAGGTCTCGGCCCAGCCGGCACGGGCAAAGATCTTGGGCAGCTGCAGGCTCCACGAAAACTCGATCTCGGCGGTAGCGCTGGGTCCAAGCGGCGTCGGAAGGGGCACGGTCAGCAGCGTGTCGTCGATCGCAGCCGCTGCCAGGCTGTCGCGGCCGTTGATGCGCAGCGTCGAGACATCGATCGCCCCGTAGCCGCGCTCGGGCATCTCGGCGCCGCGCAGCGCGGCTCCGGCCTCGAAGACGAAGGTCGAGGCGAGGTTCTTAAAGGCGTTCTGGTAGAGGTGGAAGACGAGCTTGTCGCAGGGCTTGCGCTCCAGGTTGCGCCAGGTGAGGAGCCCCTTGCCGAGCAGGCGATGGTTCTTCTCGTCGAGGGTGACCTGCAAGCGGTAGCTGGCGTTGCGGGGACTTTGGCTAGCGCCAGGGCCCAGGGGCAGCGAGCGTCGCGCCGCTAGGGCTTGCACCGAACCTGAAGCTGGTGGCGCCGCCGTCTCGGCTCCGGTTGAGGATGCGAGCGGCGTAGAGAGCAGCAGCCCGAGGACGGGGAAGACTCGCAGGAGGGCGGATAGCGGCATCAGCAACCGCTATAGAGAGCGCGACAGCCGAGCAGCCGCATCAGCGACGTCGCGCCCTAGCTGCTCCAGCTTCGAGGTGAGCTCCGGATCGCGCAGCGTGCCGTCTGCAGCAATGGCCTGCCAGGCTCGGTCGAGGGGCACCACCAGCGGGACGGTCCAGCCGCGCAGGGCGCGCACGACAAACTCCATGCTGTTGATGGCCTGCAGCCCCTGCACGCCGCCGGCGGTGCAGATCAGACCGACCGGCTTGTTGGTCAGATACTTCGGCTCGCGAGTGCTGAGAAGCTCAAGCCAGTCGAGGGCATTCTTAAACGCGCCGCTCATCCCACCGTGATAGACCGGGCTGCTCCACAACAGGCCATCGGCGGCGGCCACCGCCTCGACGAGGCGGGTCACGCCCGCCGGCGGTACCAGCTCGGGAGCGTAGATCGGCAGGTCGAGCTGACGAATCTCCAGCAGCTCGACCTCGGCCCCGGCGGCCTGCGCCCCACGCAGTGCAGCCTGCAAGGTGATGACACTCGCCGAGCTAGGCTTCATGGACCCCCCTAGCGCGACGATTTTTACGGCCCTCATCGCCTTAGCCAAGCAGACCCCCTGGCGGTCTCGCAAGGCCAATCAGCGACCGTGCGTTCCGTGGCACGGCATACAGCCCAAATCGCCAAGCCCGGCCCTTATTTGCTGAACAGGCCGTTGAGGCCGCGGATCGAGTTGAACGGCGAGCCCTTCGGCTTGTCACCCGGACGGGGGCCGTCGCTGCGCTCAGGACGACGGCGATCGCCCTCGTCCCGCCCAGGACCGCGCCCGCGTCCCTCGCCCCCGGCCGGAGCCTGGGGCTGGCCTGGCGACTGGCTGGCCGCGTGACCATGACGGCGCTCACCGCCGCCCCCGCCACGCGCTGCGGCACCGTCGCCACCAGCGGGTCGAGCAGCCGGAGCACGGCCATCGGCCCGTCCATCCGAGCGCGCCGATCCACGCTCGCCGCGATCGTTGCCCGGTGCGTCGCCCCGGCCAGCCGAGCGCCCGTCTCGGGGCCCGGCTGCAGCGCCACCGCGACGCTCGCGATCGTCGCCACTAGGACGAGAGCCGCTGCGGAAAGGAGCCTCTCCGCCGCGGCCAGAGCGGCGATCTTCACCGCGTCCTGGGCCGGCTGCAGCCCCGGCTGGCGGCTCGGTGGCCTGCTTGATCGACAGCCCGATGCGCATGCGATCGAGCTCTACCTTGATGACCTTGACCTTGACCTTGTCGCCAACCTTGACCGCTTCAGCGGGGTCTTTGACAAAGCGGTGCGACAGCTCAGAGATGTGCACCAGGCCGTCCTGATGCACCCCCACGTCGACGAAGGCCCCGAAGTTGGTGACGTTGGTCACGACACCGCTTAGGACCATGCCTTCCTTAAGGTGGTTGACCTCAGTGACATCGGGGTTGAAGCCGACCTCTTCGAAGTCCTTGCGGGGATCCAGGCCCGGCTTCTCTAGCTCGGCCAGGATGTCGCGCAGCGTCGGCTCACCGCGGCGATCGTCGACATAGCGCCGGATATCGATCTTGCCGATCAGCTCGCGATTGCCGATGAGACCGGCGATGTCGACCGCCAGATCGCTCGCCATGTGCTCGACGATGTCGTAGCTCTCGGGGTGGACGGCCGAGTTATCAAGCGGGTTTTCCGCCGTCTGCCGGACGCGCAAGAAGCCCGCCGCCTGCTCAAAGGCCTTTTCACCCAGGCGCGGCACTTCCAGAAGCTGCTTGCGGCTGCGGAACGGCCCCTGCTGGCTGCGGTACTGCACGATGCCCTTGGCCAGGCTCTCACCGATGCCAGCGACGTACTGCAGCAGGCGCGGTGAAGCCGTGTTGACGTCGACACCGACCTGGTTGACGCAGCTCTCGACCACCTGATCGAGCTGCTTCTTGAGCGTCGGCTGGTGCACGTCGTGCTGATACTGACCAACGCCGATCGACTTCGGCTCGATCTTGACGAGCTCGGCCAGCGGATCCTGCAGCCGGCGACCGATCGAGACCGCGCCGCGCACCGTCGGGTCATGCGTGGGCAGCTCCTGCCGGCCGATCTCCGAGGTGGAATAGACCGAAGCGCCGGCTTCGTTGACGACGACGATCTTGACGCCGGGCAGCTTGCCGGCCGCGGCTAGGCGACGGACAAACTGCTCGGTCTCGCGACTGGCGGTGCCGTTACCAATGGCCACAGCGGTGATCTTGTGCTCGGCCACCAGCTGTTCCAGGCGCGCCGCCGCTTCCAGCCGACGCGACTCGCTGTGCGTCGGATAGATGACGTCGTGCATCAGCAGATCGCCCTTTTCGTCCATCGCCGCCACTTTGCAGCCGGTGCGATAGCCAGGGTCGAGCCCAAGGACACGCTTGCCACCAAGCGGCGCCGCCAAGAGCAGGTGGCGCAGGTTCTCCGCAAAGACGCGAATCGCTTCGCCATCGGCCCGCTCGCGCAGGGCCAAGCGCACATCGACCTCGATGGCCGGCTTGAGCAGGCGCTCATAGGCGTCGGCGACGGCCTTGTCCAGATCAGCGCGCAGGCTGGCCCCGGGATTCTTGACGGTCTGCTGGCCCACCAGACCGACCGCGGTATCGCGATCGACCTCCAGCGTGACGCGCAGCACCCCTTCTTTTTCGCCGCGGCGCAGGGCCAGCATGCGATGGGAGGGGATGGTCTTGACCGCCTCCTCGTAGTCGAAGTAGTCGGTAAACTTGGCGGCCGGATCTTCCTTCTTGCCGTCGCTGCGCTCGGCTCGCTCGCTGCCGGGGTCTTTCTCGTTGCCCGGCTCGGGCTTGTCATCTTCGGCGCCCGCCTCGACCTTCTTGGCGATCAGGCGCGAGCGCATAGTGCCGTGATCCATCGCCAGGCTGCGCAGGGCGGCACGCACGGCGGCATCGTCGGCGATCACCTCAGCGACGATGTCGCGGGCCCCGGCAAAGGCGGCATCGATATCAGCCACGCCCTTTTCAGCGCTGATAAACGGCGCAGCCAGCTCATCGCGGCTCGGCAAGCCCGCCTGCTGGTCCAAGATCTTCTGGGCCAGCGGCTCCAGGCCTTTTTCGCGTGCAATCGTCGCCCGCGTGCGGCGCTTGGGCTTATACGGCAGGTACAGGTCTTCAAGCTCGGTCTTCGACAGCGTAGCGAGCAGCCGGCGCTCTAGCGCAGGCGAGAGCTTGCCCTGCTTGTGGATCTCGGACAGAACGACGGTCTTTCGGGCCACAAGCTCGGCGAGATAGGCGCCGCGATCCTGCACTGCCGCAATCTGCACTTCGTCCAGCCCGCCGGTTACTTCTTTGCGATAGCGAGCGATAAACGGCAGCGTCGCTCCCTCTTCTAATAGAGCCAGCGTGCGCTCAACCTGGGGCCGGCGCAGGCCTAGCTCTTGCGCGATGACCTGAGCGCGGTCGATTTGAACCGGCCACGCGGGTGCGGCGGCTCCAGCCCCACCGGCAGCGCCATCCGAGCCCTCGGCAGCAGCGGAGCCTTGGGGGGAAGCGGCAACCGACGGGGATTCTACGGCGCTAGGCAGGGTCGAAGGGGGTACGGTAGCCTCAATAGTTCCTGACATGACGCAGTCTGAGGTACACCAAAGCGTCGTCGGCGATCAAGTGTTGCGCGCGCACCCCGCCCGCGCCCCGAGGCGCCAGCCCGCGACCCACCAAGCCCCCAGGTCAAAGAGGTCAGACCGCGTGCGGGCAATTCCGGGTCTGGGGCCGCAAGCCCTGCCCTTGCCGGCCATCCTCTCTCGAGAAATCAGTATGTCGCACTGCATACTTGTCGCCGTTGACGGGTCTGGAGTACCTTAAAAAACATGGCCCGATTTAGGCTGCGCATGCGCACCATGGAGATCAACTTGCCATTAGGCGAGGTCATCATCGGTCGCGGGCCGGAGTGCTATCTGCGCGTTGATGAACCGATGGTCTCCCGTCGCCATGCGCGTCTGCGAATTACCCAAAACGCTGTCATCCTTGAAGATCTGGGAAGCCGCAATGGCTCTCGCGTCAACGGCATCAACGCGACGGGCACCGTCGAGCTGAAGCCGGGCGATATCTTGGGCGTCGGCACGCAGCAGTTCACCCTTGAGCGCGAGGAAGATCCCTCGCCGCACCGCCCGACGGTCAACGTCGCACCGCAGTGGAACCCGCATAGCCAGCCTGGCATGGGGGGAGGCACGGTGTCCCAGGGTGGCGAGGAGCCGGTGGCCAACCCGGTGTCGATCGCCGCGGCGCCGAGCTTTGTGGGCGGCATGACCAATCCGGGCGTGCAGCAGCCCAACGTGGTCGCGCCCGACCCGACCAGCCTTGGGCTCGACATGCCGACGCATGCGCCGCACCCCGAAAACGAGCCCAGCGACATGGGCCAGAACCAGAACCGCGGCTCGGCCTATCGCCTGTTCTGGGGCCTGTCGGATCGCGTGCTGGCCATGGGCCGCGTCGATGAAGCCGAGCGCATGATGGGACCGCGGCTCAACGAGATGCTGAGCCGAGCCCAAAACGGCGAGATTCCCGAGGACGCGGTCATCATCGATGTCCTGCGCCGCGCCCTGAAGCTGGCGGGCTCGACCAAGAAGGATGTCTGGTTCGGCTGGATCTTCGACTTCGCCCGCGTCAGCAAGCACAAGATGGCGCTGCAGCTTCTCGACGACATCTACGCTCAGGTCTTCGTCGTGCGGCCGGCGATCGGCGGCAAGATCGTCGCCTACGCCCAGACCGTCGATGACGAGACGATCGTTGTGCGCCTCGCCACGCTGCGTCGCCTGTGCCGCGAATAACCCCCGCCTGCTTTCTTTATTGATCGCCCCGGTCGCTTGCGGCATCGTCCCGCGCTGACCGATGCGCGAAAGTCCCACGCCCCCCGTCGCGACGCCCGACTCGGCCCAGAGAGACCGCGTGCTCACGTGGTCGGTGCTGGCCTTCCTCCTTTTGCTCTACATCCCCTTCGCGGGCAACTACGGCCTATGGGATCCCTGGGAGACGCACTATGGCGAGGTGGCTCGTCAGATGGCAGCCCGCGGCGACTACATCAGCCTGTGGTGGCCGGGCTCGCCGCAGGATCCAGCGAGTGGTGTGTTCTTTTCCAAGCCGGTCCTGACGTTTTGGCTGATGGCGCTGTCGCTCAAGGTCTTTGGTCTGGGGCATGGCGATCCCGGCCACTACAGCGAGATGACGGTCGGCTGGCGCGGCGAGTGGGCGCTGCGCATGCCGCTCATCCTCATCAGCCTGGTCGGTGTGTGGGCGGTCTTCGAGCTTGTGCGGCGGCTGGCCTCGCGACGAGCCGGGCTGTGGGCGGCCCTGATCCTGGCCACCAGTGCGCAGTGGGCGCTGATTACCCGGCAAGCGATGACCGATATGCCGTTCGTCGCGCCGATGACGGTGGCTATCGCCTTTGCCGGCCTGGCGCTGATTCGGCCCTCGCGGGAGCGGCTGAGCGGACCCGATGCCGTGCCCGATCCGCAGGCCGAGCTACCACGCCGACAGGCGACGATCCTCGGGCTGCCGCTGTCGTGGCCACACAGCCCGGCGTTCTATGGCTTCCTAGCGCTGTATGTGCTCTGCGTGCTGCCGCAGCTTGTCGTCAACCTGCTGCAGCTTCAGAGCTTCACGCTGCTGGTCTTCAATCAGACGCGACGCGCCCCGGGAGCGCTGGCCGTGCTGCCGTTTGTCGTGCTGTTCGGGCTCTCGCTGTACCTGTCGACCACAGCCCGCACGCGGCGCTCGCTGTACCTGTGGACGGCCTATCTGATGGGCGGACTTTCGACCTTGGCCAAGGGACCGGCGGGGATTGCCATGCCGATCCTGGCGGTCTTCGTCTACCTGCTGATCGCCGGCCGCCTCGACGAGATCTGGGGCGGCGCGACCAGCGCTACAGCCGAAGACAGCGGGCCCAGTCGATCCAGCCGCTCCGACCTTTTGCGCCAGCTCCTGGGCGGCAGCGATGGGCTTGAGATCCTGCGCGGCGCGCTGATCTTCTTGTGCGTCGCGGCGCCGTGGTACGTGGCGATGATTGCCCGCCACGGCCTGCCGTTCTGGATGGAGCTCATCGGCGACAACTACGTGCATCGGGCCCAGGGACGGCACGGCGATCGCGGCACCTTCGAGTACTACCTGCGCCAGCTTGGGGCCGGCTTCTTCCCATGGTCCGGGGTGGCGGTGGCGGCGGGGGTGCAGGTCGGCCGCTGGCTGCGCAAAGACGATGGGCAAGAGTCTTCCCGACGCCAGCTGATCCTGCTGTGCTTCGTCTGGTTCGTCGTCGATTTCACCATCGTCACCGTCGTCAACACCAAGTTCCATCACTACATCCTGCCGGCCCTGCCGGCTCTGGCGGTGCTGTGCGGCGTCTTTATCGACGAGCTCTGCGAGTCGGGCGAGCACAGTCCGCAGGCCAGCCGGGTGGCGCTGTGGATCCTGGCCGCACCGGTGACGTTCCTCAGCGGTCGCGACCTGGCCAACTTCCCGGCCCGGATCGGCTGGCTCTTCAACTACGACTACGTCAACGTGCCGGGCACCGGCCGCCCCTGGCCGTTACCGACGATCTATGGCCAGCGCTACGAGTACGGCGGCAGCCTGTTTGCGCTCTCGCTCCTGGCCACGCTAGCCACCCTCTGGCTGGCGGTGCGGCGGCGCAAGCCCGACTCGACGGGCTCCAAGTCCCCGCTGGCACCCGCCCAGCTTGCCATCGCGGCCGTCGCGCTCCTGGGCTTGCTGGTCATCGGCATCCTGGCTGGGCCGGGCGTTGATCGAGTAGTTGAGTTCACCAGCTCCAAGCTGCCGGCCGAGACCCAGTTCCCGACCGGCCTGCGCTACGCCTTCCTGGTACCGACGGCTGGCGCGGCGCTGTGGCTGCTGCTCTTGGTGCAGCGCTTTGGCGGACGGGCAGCCGTCGCCCTGGGCCTGGTCGCCGTGCTCAGCACGACGTTCTTTATCGATCGCTTCCTGGTCGATATCTCGCCGCACTGGAGCCAGAAGCACATCTTCGCCACCTACTATCGCCTGCGCCGCGGCCCCGAGGAGCCCGTCGTGGCCTGGATGATGTACTGGCGCGGCGAGAACCTGTACACCGGTAACCAGATCTATGACCACCGCATCGAGCCGGGCGAAAAGACGGTGTTCTTGGGCGACAAGAACATCGAGAAGCTGCAGGCCTACCTGAACGCGCACCGCGGCCGCACTATTTACTTCCTTATCGAACGACATCGATTAGAAGGCCTGCGCAGCCTGCTGCCGCAGGAGGCCAAGACAACCCTCGAAGTCGTCGACGACACCAACAACAAGGTGTATCTGGCGCGGGCTCGCCTCTGAAGTCAGAAAATTTGCGTGGGCCGGGTGACGACCTTCTAATGGCCCACATGCCTACGCCCGGAGCGGAAACCTGTTCGACGTGTGGTCGCCAGTTCACCCCGCAGTTTGCCTACCAAGTGGCCGCCGGTAGCAAGGACGGCGACGGGGCCGGCAAGCGCTACTTCTGTCAGCTAGAGTGCCGCCGCAGCGCGCTTGGCGAAGCGGGCTTTGCCATTCGCCGCGCTCGCCGCATCGCCGTGCTGAACCAGAAGGGCGGCACCGGCAAGACCACCACCGCGATCAACCTCGCCGCTGGCCTGGCTGAGCGCGGCTACGAGACGCTGCTTATCGACACCGACGCCCAGGGCAATGTCGGTGCCAGCCTCGGCATCAAGGGCGAGCGCTCGCTGTATCACGTCCTGGTCGACGGCGTCGACGCCAGCGAGGTCGCGGTGCCAGTGCGCAGTCACCTCGATGTCATCACCGCCGATGCGACGCTGGCCGTGGCCGAGATCTGGCTGGCCCGCCGCGACAAGGATCGCGACCGCGTGCTCGGCCAGCGCCTAAACTCCGGCCCCAGCCCGGCCGGGCGGCGCTATCAGTACATCCTGCTCGACTGCGGTCCGTCGCTGTCGCTGCTCAATCAGAACGCCCTGACCTACGCCGACGAGGTGCTGATCCCGGTGTCCTGCGACTATCTGTCGCTGTTCGGCGTCAAGCAGGTGCTAAAGACGATCAAAGACGTCGAGCGCCACCTCGGCCACTCGGTCACCATCGCTGGCGTGCTGCCGACCTTCTACGACGCCCGCATCCGCCTGGCCCGCGAGGCGGTCGAGACCCTGCGCGGTCACTTCCGCGAGCGGGTCTTTGATCCGATTCGCCGCTCGACTCGCCTGGCCGAAGCCCCCAGCCACCGGCAGAGCATCTTTGAGTACGACCCCGACTCGCCAGGCGCCGAGGACTATCGCAAGGTGGTCGAGCGGGTCCTCGATCGCGATCTGATCCTGCGCAGCGGACGGCCGTCCTTCGCCCCGAGCATGCCGTCGAAGAGCGGCCCCAGCCACTTTGCCTCTGTCGAGATCGAAGTGGCGGTTGATGGCTAGCCGCGCCCCCCTCCCCTGCCCTACGACCGAGTACCGACGATGATTGCCAAAGAATCCGATTCCCCCGCGCGGGTCCCGCAGGTCAGCAGCAGCCGCTCTGGCCTGGCCAACGATCCCTTGTCGAGCGACGACATCCTAACCGGCTTCTACCGCCCCGAGCGCAGCGACTGGCCCGAGCGCGGCAGCCCCGAGCCCGAGGCCAAACCGCGCCCGACCCACTACAAGGTCATCTGCATCTCGCTATACAACGAGGACATCGAGCGCCTCGAAGGCCTGGTGCGCGAGCTTAAGCGGCGCGGTCACAGCAAGGCCAACAAGTCGCAGGTCATCCGCGAAGCCCTGCTGCAGATCGACCTCGATAAGGTTCCTCGTCACCACTAGGCCACCATGTCGACATCGCCCCCTCCCCGCCCGCGCCGGCTGCGCGTCGCTGTGCTGTACGGCGGTCGCTCTGGTGAGCACGAGGTCTCGCTGCAGTCGGCGGCGTCGGTGCTGCGCAACCTCGATCCCGAGCGCTTCGAGCCGCTGCCCATCGCCATCGACAAGACCGGGCGCTGGCACATCGGCGATGTCTCGCTGATCGAGCGCGGGGCGCGCACGCTGCCCGTCTTCCGCGATGCTCCGACTGTGCTGTTACCGCCCAACCCGCCCAGCGCGACCGATGGCGAAAGCTCGCTGATCCCGGTCTCGCAAGCGAGTGTCGCCAGCCCACTGCCGGCCATCGATGTGGTGTTTCCGGTGATGCACGGCACGCTGTGCGAAGACGGAACCATCCAGGGCCTGTTCGAGCTAGCCGATGTCGCCTACGTCGGCTGCGGCGTGCTGGCGTCGGCGGTCGGCATGGACAAGGAGTTCGCCAAGCGCTTGGCCCGCGACGCCGGGCTGCCGATCGTGCCTTATGTCTCGGTGCTGGAGGGCCCCTTTCGCAAGGACCCCGCAGCGACGGCCGCAGCGGTCGCCACCTCGCTTGGCTATCCCTGCTTCGTCAAGCCGGCCAGCAGCGGCAGCAGCGTCGGTGTCAGCAAGGTAAAGTCGGCAGCCGGCCTGTCCGCCGCCATCGCCGAGGCGCTGCGCTACGACCGCAAAGTGCTGATCGAAAAGGCCATCGATGCCCGCGAGATCGAGGTGGCCGTGCTGGAGCATCCCGACCCGGCCGAGGGACCGCTGACCTCGACGGTGGGCGAGATCAATCCGGCCAGCACGCACGAGTTCTATTCGTATACCGCCAAGTACCTCGACGAGGCCGGGGCCGAGCTATGCATCCCGGCTCGCTTGACGGCGGCGCAGGCGCAAGAGGCGCAACGCCTAGCTGCCCTGGCCTTTGCCACCCTGGGCTGTGAGGGCCTGGCGCGGGTCGACTTCTTCCTCGATCGCGGCGACGGCCAGCTGTACTTCAATGAGGTAAACACCTTACCCGGCTTCACCTCGGTAAGTATGTATCCGAAGCTATGGGAGGCGAGCGGCATTCCCTATCGCGAGCTGCTCAGCCGGCTGATCGATCTGGCCCTCGCCCGGGCCGAGCGCAAGCGACAGCTGGTGCGCGACTTCCAGAGCTAGCGCTCCTGCGCCTCGCGCATCGGCTAGCGCGACTTGCGATGGCGCCCCGTGGCGGAACCGCCGGGAACTTCCAGGCGGGTCCGCGGGCGCTCGTGCCGAAACGCCGCCGCTTCACTGGCCGCGCGGGAAAAGACCTCGCGCAGGAAGCGATGCCCGGGGTCGGCGTCGCAGCGCGGGTGCCACAGCAGGCTTAGCGCATACGGCCGCAGCGGCAGCGGGACTTCCAAGAGCTCCAGCCCCAGCGTTGGCGCCAGCCGCGTCGCGATGCGCTCCGAGATGGTCAGCAGGTAGTCGGTCTGGGCCACTAGCTGCAGCGCCGACAGGAAGTACGGCACGGCGCGCGCCACGCGACGAGCGACGCCATGCTCGGATAGGACGTCGTCGATGTAGCCACCGGGCTTGCCGCGCGGCGCCACCTGCACGTGCGGGATGCGGACAAACTGCTCCAGCGACAGCTGACCGCTGACCTCGGGATGGCCACGACGCACGGCGCAGACAAAGCGATCGGTCAAAAGCGGCCGGCTGCGCAGCTCGGGCGGCAGCTCGCCATAGATCCCCACGGTCAAGTCAGCGCCACCGTCGCGCAGGCGCAGGGCGTCATCGGGCACGTTGGCGACAAAGCGCAGGTTGAGCAGCGGCGCCTCGTGCAGCAGCAGGCGATCGACAACCGGCCCCAGCACACAGAGGACATAGTCGCTGGCGTGTACGACAAAGGTCTGGCTCAGCTCGCGCGGCTTCAGCGGCGCCTCGGGCAGGAGGATCTGCTGCGCCTCGCTGACAACGGCGTGTACGCGCGGCTTGAGGGCTTCGGCGCGCGGGGTCAGCAGCATGCCCCGCCCGGCCCGCACCAGGATCGGGTCGCCGATCCGTCGTCGAATACGAGCCAGCGCATGGCTCATGGCTGGCGTTGACAGCCCCATGCGCCGCGCCGCGCCGCTGACGCTGCCAGCCTGCAGCAGGGCATCCAGCGTGGCGAGCAGAGCCAAGTCCGCGGAGTCCATGGTGGGGCACTTTGGGAGAGGCTGGCCAGGCCGTCAAGTCCATCGCGGGTCCGCTCGCTCGGGTCTTGTCGCCCACGTCTGGCCGGCGCGTTTTGCCGGTGGATTTGCGGCCAGAAGTCGTGCCATAACGCGTCGCTGATGCAAGCCAAGAAGTTCGAACGCTCGGCCGCGTTTTACGACGTGGACGGCACGCTGATTCGCACCAACATCGTGCACGCCTTCGCGTACTACGCGATGAACCAGCCGACGCTGCCGCGCTCGGCCTGGGCCAGCCTGAAGACGGCGGCCTCAATTCCGCTTTTCGCCGTCGCTGACAAGCTGTCGCGCAAGCTGTTCAACCAGATGTTCTATCAGTACTACGCCGGCCAGTCCGAGGACCGCCTGCTGGTGCTGGCCGAAGACCTGTTCGAAGAGGTCATCAAGCCGGCGATCTTTCCCGGCACTCCTGACCTGATCGCCGAGGCTAAGCGGGCCGGCTGCCGACCGGTGCTGGTCTCGGGGGGTCTGGACTTCACGGTGCTGCCGCTGGCCCGCCACCTGGGCATCCCCGACGTCATCGCCAACACCCTGGAGTTCGAGGCTGGCTATGCCACCGGCCGGCTGGGCAAGCCGTTTGTCGCCGGTGCCACCAAGTCCGTGCTGATGCAGGACTTTGCCAAGAAGCACGGACTGGACCTGGCGCAGTCCTGGGCCTACTCCGACAGCTACAGCGACTATCCCATGCTGGCCGCGGTCGGGCGCCCGACGGCCGTGAACCCCGACACGCGCCTGCGCATCGTCGCCCGCAGCTACGACTGGCCGATCATCGATCTGCGCTAGCGCCGCGGCGTCCCCGGGAAGCCGCCGGCCGCACGTCAGCTCGGCAGACGCTCCAGGATGCGGGCGCACACCAGATCCGGCTCTTCGATCATCGCGGTGTGGCCGATGCCGGGCAGCACCTCCAGGTTCCAGTCGGGGCGACGCGCGGCTGCAGCGCGAGCGGCGATAAGCTGCACCACGCGGTCACGCTCACCGTGCAGGATGTGCGTCGGCAGCCGCAGGTCCGCCAGTGCCGCAAAATACTTGTTCGGATCGATGACGGCAAGAAAGCTCGAGCGAATCGCCTGTACCAGCGCCGGTGTGGCCCAGGGAAACTGCCGCCGCTCCTCGGCCAGCGCGATCTGGGCTTCGATGAACTCGGGATCGATGCGCTCGGGCTCGGGGGTCAGAAGCCGCATCAGTCCGTGCACCATCCCGGCCGCTCCGCTGCGCTGCAGGTGACGGCGATACAGGGCCGGACCGATGAGCGGCAGCCCCGGCGAGAGCATGCGCAGGGTGTCGCGATCGATGGGCTTAAAGCGCGGATGCGGCACCAAGGGACTGACCAGCAACAGCGACGATACGCGCTCAGGTGCCGTGGCGGCGACGCGCAGCGCGATCAAGCCCCCCATCGAGTTGCCCACCAGCAGCGCCGGCCGGCGCGCCTCGGCGGCCAGCAGCTTGGTGACTAGCTCGACCTGACGCTCGATCTTGGAGGAGCCCAGCCACGGCGTGCGGCCAAAGCCGGACAGATCGACGGCCAGGGTGCGCACCCGCCCTGCCAGACGCTTGCCGACCAGGCCCCAGTTGGTGTGCGCGCCGCCAAGCCCGTGCACCAGCACTACCGAGGCCGGCTGCGGGTCTCCCGGCGGCCCGGGGAAGTCGGCGACGAAGATCGGCTCGGCAAAGCCCGGCAGCGCCACGCGCCGACCGACAAACGACTTGAGCAGTTCCATGTGCCGATTGAAGCACAGAGCCGCCCGCCGTGGCCGCCCAGCCGCACAGCCCTCGCCGGCCGGCCGGCGGATGTCGTAAGCTCAAGCCAGGTCTCTGATGTCGTCGTCCACCGACCAAAGTGCAGACGAAATCGCCGGGGGCGCAGCGCCGCTGTCGGACCACTCCGCAGCCCTGGCCGCGACCCGCCCGCACGCCGGTCTGCCGCCCGACGCGACGGGACTCGCCGCGACCCGCCCGCATGGAGGACAGCCCGCCGAAGCGCCCCGTCCCCACGATGGCTTCATCGGTCAAAAAGTGCGCGCCTACCGCATCGTCCGCGAGCTGGGGCGCGGCGGCATGGGCGTCGTCTATGAGGCGGTGCACGACGAGATCGGCCAGCGCGCCGCAGTCAAGACGCTGAACCTGCAGCGGCTGGCCGGCAGCGCCAACGATCCGGCGATCGCGCAGCGCTTCCTGACCGAGGCCAAGGCCCTGGCCATGGCTCGCCACCCCGGGCTGGTCAACATCTTTGACTATGGCCAGCTTGAGGGCGGCACGCTGTTTCTGCTGATGGAGTTTCTGGAGGGGGAGTCGCTGGCTAGCCGCATGCAGCGACGGGCCGAGGAGGCCCAGGAGCCACCCACCGCCGGCCGGACACCGGGGCTACGCAGCGGTCAAGCGGTGCGACTGGCCCGCCAGATCAGCGACGCGCTCGCGGTGCTGCACGGCAAGGGCATCTATCATCGCGATCTTAAGCCCTCAAACATCCACATCGTCGCTGACAGCGAGGCCCCCGGCGGCGAGCGGGTCAAGATCCTCGACTTTGGCCTGGCCCGCATCCGCCCGGCGGAAGACGCCAGCCAAAGTGGCAGCGGAGGAGCGGCGCAGCTGGCTCGGACCTCGACCAGCGTGGTCATGGGCACGCCGATTTACATGGCGCCGGAGCAGTGCCGGGGCCTGGCGCAGGCCGATGGCCCCTCGGATGTCTACTCGCTGGGCGTCATGCTGTATGAGCTGCTGTCGGGCTCGCCGCCGTTTACCGGCACCACCGCCTCGGACCTCATCGCGATGCACATCTACCAGCCGCCGCCGCCCCTGACCCGACGCGTCCCAGGGCTGCCACGCGGGCTGGCGAGCCTGGTGATGAGCATGCTGCGCAAGGATCCGGTCGAGCGACCGACGATGGCGCAGGTTGCCCAGGCGCTGCGCGAGGTCGAGAGGCTGCCTGCCTCGCCGCTATCCGCACAACCGAGACCGCTCGTCCGCGCGGCCGTGCTGCTGGGCGTGGTGGTTGCGCTCGCGGGCTTGCTGTGGCGACTCGCGCCACCGCTGCGGACGCCCAAGGCGACGCTCGTGCCGGCGGCGCCGAGTCCGCAGCCACCGACGCTCGCGCCACCGGCGGGCCCTACCGCTCCCGTCGTACCAAGCGCGCCGAATCCCGCCTCTGCGGACCTGCCCCGGGCGGGGAAGATAGACTCTCAGCTGGGCGGTCCCGACGCTACGCCGACGGCCATTGCTGCCCCCGCCGGGCTCCCCCCCCAGGCAGAGCCGGCCGCCGCTGCGGACCCTCGACCAGAAGCGCAGCCTGCCGCGTCACGCTCGCCAGGCGCGCGCCCGTCCCGTCGCCCAGCAGAGAAGCCGACGAAGCTCGGCACCGAACCTGCTAAGAACCCAGCCATGCCTGCGCCCTCCCCCGCCCCGGCGAGCCCGGCGTCTGTCCCCTCTGGCCCGGCTGTGCCGCCGAAGGAAAAGGACGAGGAAGTCCATGTCCCGGCCCTGCGCTAGCCCAGCCGGCAGGCGGCGCGTGCATGGTCTATTCGCCTGGCTCATCGTCACCGTGGCGACCATGGGCCGCCCGCGCGCTGAGGAGCCACAGCCCCCGCCGACGCCGCCAGCCACCGCGCCCGCACCTCCGACGGGGGAGTCGCCGATGCCCGCTGCCGCGATGACGCCGGCGCAGCTGTCATTAAAGGAGCTGACCGAGCGAGGGATTGGCCAGTTTCAGAGCGGGCAGTTCGATGCAGCGATTGAGTCATTTAGTGCTGCCCATGTGCTGAGCCCCAACCCGATGTTTCTGTTCAACATCGCGCAAGCCCACCGCAAGGCAGGCCGGCCGCGCGAGGCGCTTACCCACTATCAGCTCTTTCTGCGCAAGGCCCCCGACTCGCCACTTCGGCCCGAGACCGAGGCGTACATCGCACTCGTCCAGAACCAGATCCAGACGCAAGCGCCGACCGCCCCGGCGCAGCCGGCTGGGCCGCCCTCCGCGAGCCCGGCACAGAACCTGCAACCGTTGGTCAGCCATGGCAGCAAAGACCCCACCGTGTCGCCGCCGCGCAGCACGCCATTTTACAAGCGAGGCGGGTTCTATGGCGTTTTGTTGGGTGGCGCCGCTGGGCTGGCGCTGGCGATTGGCGTGCCGCTCTACCTGGCGACACGACCACCCGCGACGACGCTGGGCATCGTCGACCCCGTCTTTTAGACCGACCAGACCCCCGAGGTTCCTTGCCATGCACAGCCGCTTGCCACCGCCGCCGCCTGTTGTGACTCCTGCGCCGCTGACGCCGGGGCGACAGCCTGGACCGCGCCCGCAGCGGAGGCGGATGGCCCTGGCCCTGCTTTGGGGCGTTTGGGCTGCCCTGCTGACTGGCTGTGCTGCCAGCAAGGACATTAGTGGCGCCGACGTCCCAGCCCCGACGACGCTGCCGCCACTGTGGCAGACACAGCTCCCGACCGAGGAGGGCCCGGTGGCGCTGGCGGTGGCCGACTTCGACGACGACGGGCATCGCGATGTCGCGGTGGTCAACGGTACGAAGGGCAGCGTCAGCCTGTATCGCGGCGACGGCAGCAGCCTGGCTATCGGCAATCGCTACGAGGTTGGTCGCGGTGCCTCGGCGATTGTGGTCATGTCGCTCAACGGCGACAAGCTGCCTGACCTAGTCATCGCCAATGCGGCGGACAACACACTCTCGACGCTGATCAACCAGGGTATGCCGGGTGGGGTCTTTGCCGCTGGACCGCTGGTAACGGGAATTGAAAATCCCAGCCTGCTGGTCAGCGGCGATCTGACCGGTGATGGGATCGCCGATCTCGTCGTCGGCAGCTCTGGAACGGATCTCATCACGGTGCTGGAAAACAAGCCGGCCGCAGGCACTCTGTCGCCGCTCGGTACACCGCTTGCCGCCGGCCCCTTCGTGCGCGGCCTAGCTCTCCTGCCGCTTGACGACAATCAGCCGAAGCGCCTCGACTTAGCCGTCGCGCAGGCAGGCAGCGGCGAGATCGGCCTGTTCCGCAACGATGGCCAGGGACGCCTCAGCCAAGTCGGATCGCCGCTGCGCGTCTCGGCCGACAGTGTGCCGGTGGCCGTCGTGGCGGGTCAGCTCGATATCGACCCGGCGGGCCGCATCGACATGGCCATCCTGGAGCACGGCCGCGGTCAGCTCAGCCTGGGGAAAGCGACGGGCAACGGTCTGTTCCGCCTGAGCGCGCTGCCGCTTGGCCCCAAGCCAGCGGCCCTGACCACAGGCACGATCTACGATGCCGCGCGCTCGGACATCGCGGCAGCGCTGCCCGGGCAAGACGTGGTCGCCATCTGGCGCAACAGCGACGCCAGCGCCTGGGGCAACGCCGGCGCGCTGACCTACGTCGAGACGCTGGGGCTGCCAACCGACCTGACCATTGCCGACTTGGATGGCGATGGGCATGGCGAGCTGCTCGTCGTCTGCCGCGAGTCCAACCAGCTGCGCATCCTGCAGCTCAGCAAGGCTGCGCCATGACGGTCTGCCGCTTGCGCCTCCTTCTGAGCGCGCTGCTGGTCAGCTGCAGTGATCCGCGACCGCTGGTGCTCGTCGATGTGGGCCCCCTGCCAGCCCAGCCGGCCCGACTGCGGGTCTCGCTGAGCTACGACGGCCAGCCGGCTCGTCTACCCTCGCCGATCGAGTTTGATCTGAGCCGGCACCAGGCTGACGACATCGCTAGCTTTGGCATCCATCTGCCGGCGTCGACCAATGGCGACCTGACCATCGGTGCCGGCGCCCTCGATCGGGCTGGCTGTCTGGGTGCGCTCGGCACGACGACGACGGGACCGGTGCAGTCACAGCCGCGCGTCACGCTGTCCCTGTCTCCGCCGCCCAGCGAGGTCAGCGCCGAGGCCCGCTGCTCCGAGCCCGAAAAGACGCCGCTGCTCTTACGGGCGACGCCGCAGGTCGCGGCCAGTCGCGGCGAGGAGTCGCGCATCGCACTGTCCGGCTGGGGCTTCGTGCTGTCGGGCACCGACTGTCCGCTGGTAACTCTCGACGGCGCGGCGGCGGCCAACGTGCTGTGCCCGTCGTTTGCCGAGCTGTCCGCCGATCTGCCGCCCAGCCCACGCCGGGTGGGACGAGTGGCGGTGCGTGTCCTCAATCGCTCGAACGGCCGCACCAGCACCCGTCGGGATCTGTTTTCCTTCTATGCCAGCGACGTGCTCTTGCGCCCGGCCAGCGCCGGCCCAGTCGTGCTTGGCGGCTCGCCGACGTCGCTGTTGGGCGCTGACCTCAACCGCGATGGTCGCGCCGATCTAGTGGCCGTCAACCGGGCGACAAGCAGGGTGCAGGTGCTGCTAAACGATGGCACGGGCGAGGGGACGGATGCCTTTCCGGCTGGGCTGCAGACCTCCGTCGCCGTTGGCGTGCGCCCGGCCGCGGTCGTCGCCGGTGACCTGTCTGGCGATGGCTTGGTGGACCTGGTCGTCAGCAACAGCGGTGACGGATCCCTCAGTCTGTTACTGCAGGGCGCAAGCGGTGTCGGCTCGCCATTTTTCGTCGGTAAACAGCAGCGAGCCTACGCCAACCTGGCCCCCGAGGCACTGGCCCTGCTCTCGGCCAGCGACGACACGCTGGTCGACGTCGCGGTCGCCAACCGGCTGAGCAACGACATCAGCGTCTGGACCAACGCCGCTGGCAGCCTGCCCCGCGCCAACCAGAGCGACTATGCCGTCGGCTACCAGCCCACCGGCCTCCTCGCTGAGGACATCAACGGCGACGGCCACGTCGACCTTGTGAGCAACGAGAACAGCAGCCAGACGTATCGCTTGTTGCTGCAGAATGCCGGCCACCAGTTCACGCCGGCGATGTACGCATCTCCGACGCAGGAGCGGGCGCTGCAGCTGGCCGCGGCGGACTGCGATGGCGATGGCCATAAGGATCTGGTGCGCTTGCTGGCCGGTGGGGTCATCGAGATCCTGCGCGGAGATGGCCAGGGCCGCTTCAGCAAGCGCAGCGAGGACCGCTTCCCTCTGCCCAGCGAGGCTGCCGCCTTCGTGCTCGCCGACCTCGATCTGGACCAGCGCCCGGACGTCGTGGCGATCAGCGCCAGCCCAGCCAACCTGTACATCCTGCGCAACAGCAGTCGCCGCCGCCCCGCCCTCTTTGAGCTCCTGCCGACGCTGTCAGCCGGTCCCAGTGGCTCGCAGCCGATCGCGGTGTCAGCGGCTGACTTCGACGGCGATGAGCTACCCGACATCGCGGTGGCGCGGGCCGGCGATAACCGCGTCGTGCTGTTCTACAACCGATCGTCATAGGCACAGCCGACGCCTGGCTTGGCCGAAAACGACCGCCTGGACGCGACCCGCTAGCTGACCTGGACGCCGATGACCGCCGACCTCAGACACGCGGTGCGATGCCGCGGCGCCGCACCAGGGCGATGCTCACAGCGCAGAACCCAAAGCCAGCGAACAGCAGCATGCTCGCGGTGTAGCCCGAGGTGGCATCGCGCAGCGCGCCGCTCAGCCAGGGCACTAGCGATAGCGCAATCGACTGCAGCATGGTCATCAGGCCGTACGCGGTGGCGCTGCGATGATCGGGCACCAAGCTGCCCAGCTGCGGCCACAGCGCCGTCGGGCCCAGGGCAAACGCCACCCCCAGCAGGACAAACGCCCACAGCGGCGAGAGCCGCGACAGTCCGAGCAGCAGATAGGCAGGAATCAACAGCAGCGCGGCCAAGAGCAGCATCAGGTCCGCGCGCCGAGCCCGGGCCTCGCGATCGGCGCCGCGATCCAGCAGGCCACCGACCACTGGCGACAGGACGGCGGTAAGCAGCGTCAGCAGGCTGCACAGCCGCCCAGCGCTGGCCGCACCAAGCTGCCACTTTTCGCCCAGGAAGTCCGGAGCCAGCGCGGTAAATGGGAAAAAGGCGGCGTAAAAACAGACGCAGAAGGCGGCCAGGAGGTAGTACGCAGGACCGAAGCGAAAAAGGCTGGCGGTGCGCGCGAGCCAGCCCGGGGCAGCGACCAGCGGAGCCACAGGCGGAGTCGAGGCGGTCGGCAGCCGGCGATCGAGGTAGACGAAGGCCAGGTTGCACAGCGCCGAGAGCAGGCAGAACCCAGCCGCCGCCCACAGTCCGGCCCGCACGCCGCCGAAGCGCTCGGCGATCCAGGCCTCGGAGCTAAACGACAAGAGCGATCCCAGGCGGGCCATGGTCAGCGTCAGCGCAAAGGCGAGGGAGAGCTGCTTGCCGCGGAACCAGCGCAGGATCATCGCGTTCTGACACACCGCCAGCGACTCGGCTCCCAGCCCCAGCAGCGTGCGCCCCACCACCATGCCGAAGAACACCAGGCGCCCAGAGCCCTGGCCGGCAAACCAGCTCGGTGAGGCGGCCGAGAGCGTGGTGCCGAGCACGATCAGCGCTGAGTACAGCAGGCTGGCGCGACGCACGCCGATGCGGTCGCTGAGCAGCCCGCCGAAGAGCACCATCACCACGTTGGGCCAGCTGTACACGCCGTAAAGCAAGCCGATGTCGGCGCGCGACAGTCCAAGCTCACTGACCAGCAGACCGCCAAGCGCAGCGACGCTGTCGGCCGCGAAGTAGCTGCCGTACAGCAGGGCGGCGATCAGCGGCAGGGCCAGCAGATGATCGCGCGAGAAGCCAGGGCTGGGCTCGGGGCTGGCGGAGCCAGGCTGGGCTGTGGCCGGCGGATCGTGCGCGTTGGTCGAGGAGTCCATGCCCACCTGCTCGGACGAGGGTGCAAAGAGGAGGCGCCTGCGCGGCGCCAACGCGAGCCCATGCGGGCTTGGGGCCGGACTTTACTCCGAGCTGGCCCGTGCTGTCAGCGCCCCAGCCGAGAGCCGATACACCTGCCCGCGCAGCGCCCCGACAAAGGCCTGGTCGTTGGTCGACAGCAGCGTCGCCTGGCCGCGAGCCCCGCGCTCAACGATCAGCTCGTGGATCAGCCGCACGCCTCCTGGATCGATGCCGTTGCTCGGCTCGTCGAGTAGCCAGAGCCAGGGGTCACCGATGTGCGCGGCCAGCAGGCACACGCGCTTGCGCTGACCAAACGACAGCGAGCCCATGCGCTGACCACCCAGCGTCGCTACCGAAAGGCGCTCGTAGGCCGCGTCGGGCGGCAGCGGTGCGCGCTTGAGCGCCGCGACCAGGGCCAGGAATTCATCAACGGCCAGATCCGGCAGCGGATCAGACGCATCGGGCACGTAGGCCAGATGCCGACGGGCCATCACGCCACCGCCGCGCACTTCGTGCTCATCGAGACGGATGTGTCCGCGGTCCGGCTCAAGGACGCCAGCGACGAGCCGCAAGAGCGTCGATTTGCCGCTGCCGTTTTCGCCCAGGATCACCGCCAGCTGGCCATCGCCCAGACGCAGTGTTACGTCGCGCAGGACGGCTTTGGGCCCCAGCCGCTTGCACAGTGCACTGATCTGCAGGATCACAGCTCGTCTCCCGACCGCTGCTCGCGCTCGCGTCGCAGGCGGGCATAGCGGCCGGCCGGCTCCAGCTCGGCGGTCGCGCGCTCGCTGAGGAAGAGACCAAAGACCAGCCAAGCCAAGACCACGGCTTCGTGTAGCAGCCAGCACAGCAGGATGCCAAGCGGAATGACGCCAAGCAGCGACAGCAGCAGCCGATCGCTGTCCTTGGCCGTCGAGCGCTGCGTCGCTCGCAGGATGCCCTGCGCCACTGCAGACAAGGACGCAGCGAGAAGTAGCTCAAGGCCCAGCAGGCGCAGCGTGCCGCGCGTCGATAGGTGCAGGCCGTAGGCCAGGAGCCCCCCCGCCGGCAGCGCCAGGCCGATGGCCAGCAGCGACAGTGCAAGCAGCACCGCACGCACGCGCCGCGCCCCGGTCTGCCCAGCGACCGACAGCAGCCACGCCAGCTGGACCTCGCTGCGCAGGAGCACCGCCGCCAGGCTGCACAGCGACAGCAACAGCGGGACGGACAGCGTGCCTAGCGCGAGCGTACTCTGGCTCTCTAGCGACGTGACGGCGTTGTTGGTGATGGCCAGATAGGCGATGCCGGCCGGCAGCAGACACAGGGCGGCGCAGCGCAGCAGCAGCACCCGCTGCCCACGAGCCAGCAGGGCCAGATAGGCCAGGGCCAGCGCTAGCTGGGGTGGCAGCCGCGGGGACACGAAGGACAGGCGGGTGTGGCTGACCCGCTCGGGCGCCGCGATGTACGCCTGCGGCAGAGCCAGTACCAAGCAGGCCACGGCAAGCGGCAGCAGCCAGGGCACCGGGGCAGCGGCCACGATCGCCGACAGCAAGAGCGCTCCGAGCAGCAGGACATCAACGCGCCGTCGAGCGAGGGGGCGGGCCACCCACAGGCAGTGCAGCGCAGCGGCCGCGGCCGTGACCGCAACGCCATAGAGGAGCCCCGCGCCGCGGCTGAACAGCACCAGCCAGGGGAGCTCGGCGATCAGCAGCAAGAGCAGGTGGGCCGCAAGGATCCGCGGGCGTGAGACCGGCAGGCTGCGCAGAAACAGCAGTCGTGGCTCAGAAAAAATCGCGCCTGCGGCGGGACCGCTGCCCACCAGCCACAGGCCCCATAGCGTGATGCGCAGGACTGGGCTGCGCTGCATCAGCGACGTTAGATCGGCGGCATCCATACCGTGACCGCCAAAGGCGATGCCAGCTGCGATCAGGACCGCAAAGTAAAACGGCGCACTGCGACGATAGGCGCCTCGGCCCGCCGTGACGGCGAGGGCGCGCAGCAGAGGAAACACCAGGACTCTCGGATGGGGCGGATGCGGCGAGCGGCGGGGTGCTAGCGAGCCGCGGCGCAGAGGTTGGCCAGCCACTCGGGCATGATGCCCAGGCCAAGCACGAGGAGGGCGCAGATCAGCACGCCGACCGCGAGGGAGTTCGAGGTCAGCGGCTCGCTGCTCGGCTCGCTGCTGGGAGCCGGCGCGCGGAAGTACATGGCGGTGATGACCCGCAGGTAGTAGTAGACGCTGATCAGGCTGTTGGCGATACCGACCAGGACCAGCGGCAGCAGCGACGGCTTCTCAAGCGCAACACGGAACAGGTAGAACTTGCCAAAGAAGCCCGCGGTCGGCGGGAAGCCACCTAGCGAGAGCAGGAAGATGGTCATGGCCAGCGCGCCGGCCGGATGACGCTGGCCCATGCCGGCCCAGTCGTCGAGGGTCAGACGCTCACCGCCGCGACGATCTCGGCTCAGCCAGCCCACCACGCCCATCGCGCCAACCACAGTGATGGTGTAGGCCGCGATGTAGTACAGGAACGGGCCACGCGCCGCGTCGCCGACGACCGGCATGGCGATAAGCCCGATCAGCAGGTAGCCGGCATGCGCGATCGACGAGTACGCCAGCATGCGCTTGATGCTCTCTTGGTGTAGCGCAGCCAGGTTGCCGAGCGTCATGGTCAGGATGGCGATGCCGTAGGCGGCATGCACCCAGCCGGTGTAGGCCTGCAGCGAGTTAGCCGGGTCGCCCAGCGTCACCGCGAACAAGCGCACCATACCGGCGAAGCCCGCCGCCTTGACGCCGGTCATCATGAAGCCCGAGACCGGGGTTGGTGCTCCGTCGTAGGTATCAGGGGCCCACATGTGGAAGGGCACCGCCGCGACCTTAAACAGGAAGGTCACCAGCAGCAGCATCCAGCCGATGTAGAACAGCGGGCGGTTGGCAAAGCTCGGGGCGCGGCTGCGGATCTCGGACAGCACCGTCGTGCCCACCGAGCCATAGATGAGCGCGATGCCGTATAGCAGCAGGCCCGAGACGAAAGCGCCGACCAGGAAGTACTTCATCGCCGCCTCAGCCGAGCGCTGCGACTTGCGCCACATGCCAGCCAGTACGTAGACTCCCAGGGACA
>CAZVMD010000064.1:0-22319 GCA_964628555.1 uncultured Myxococcales bacterium
GCTCGGCCTCTTCCACCGTCGAGGTGCTCTCTTGCACGGTGTTGACCAGGCGCTGCGCCACGCCCGAGATCTGGCGCATATCGTCGCGCGTCACCTCGACCTGCTTGATGATCGCGCCCATCGCTTGCACGATGTCGCGGGTCGACTGCAGCGCCTCATCGACGTCGCGGACCTCGCTGCTGATGCCGCGCTGCAGCGTGCTCTTGGCTTCACCGACATCGGTGGCCGTGCGCTCGACGTTGCGCGCTGTCGTGTTGATATGGCTGACCACGTGCGACAGGCGATCGGCGGCGGTATCGAAGGCGCGGCCGACCGACATGAGCTCGTCGGGAATCAGCTCACCGACGCGAGCCTTGAGGTCACCGCTCTCGATGCGCTGCGCCACCTCGGCCAGGCGCTCCATGCGCCGGCCGGTGCTGGCCAGCAGGAACAGGGCAACGATCAGGTAACCGGCCAGCGACACGCTGAGAATGCCCAGCAGCAGGATCAGGCCGCTGCGTACCTCGGCGCCGTAGCGGTTCAGGCCCACGCCGATCAGCACATCGCCCGGCTCACCACCGGTCAGCGAGGGATGCAGCTGCCGCCGCGAGACGACGAAGTCCTGACCCGCCACGCTGTGCACGATGCCGGCCGACAGCGTCGAGTACAGCTGCTTGTCATAGAGCTGATCTTTGAGCCGCGTGCCGTCGGTGCCACCGGCGGTGCCAATGAAGACCTGGTCGCGCACATGAACCAGGGCGAACAAGACCTGCGGATCGTTGTCCGCCACGCCGTTGAGCAGCGGCTGCGTGGTCTTGTCGTTGCCCTGGCGAATCGCCTCGCCCAGGGCCTGTGAGTTGACCAGCTCCGCCGAGGTCACGTCGGCCGTGGCCTGGGCCAGTCGGCGCGTCATGTCGCGCTGCCAGTTGTTGCCCAAGACGGTCAGCGTGCTGAGGAGCGCGACCAAAACGGCCACGGGTGGCAGCAAGACTTTCAGGCGGAAGTTCGTGTGCGGACCAAAGATCTGACTCACGATCACCTATCCTTTGCCCAGGTCGTCTCGACGGTGGTGGCGATGCGGCACGCGTGGGCCGTGTGCATCGGCAAACTGTAAGGCTTCGGGGTAGCCGGCGTCGGCGTGACGCAGGACACCCATGCCCGGGTCGCTGGTGAGGACGCGCTCTAGCCGGCGCGCCGCGGCCTCGCTGCCATCGGCCACGACGACCATGCCGGCGTGCTGGCTATAGCCGATGCCGACGCCGCCCCCGTGGTGCAGCGAGACCCAGGTGGCCCCGGCGGCGACGTTGACCAGCGCGTTTAGAAAGACCCAGTCACTGACGGCATCGCTGCCATCGCGCATCGCCTCGGTCTCGCGGTTCGGCGACGCCACCGAGCCCGAGTCGAGGTGGTCGCGGCCGATCACGATCGGGGCCTTGAGCTCGCCGCGGCGAACCATCTCGTTAAAGCGCAGGCCGACGCGGGCGCGCTCGCCATAGCCCAGCCAGCAGATGCGGGCGGGCAGCCCCTGAAACTGCACGCGCTCGCGGGCCAGGCTTAGCCAGCGACGAAGGTGCGGCTCACTCGGCGAGCCGGCCATCACCTCCAGCACGGCCGCGTCGGTGCGGTAGATATCTTCTGCATCACCGGACAGTGCGACCCAGCGGAACGGGCCTTTGCCTTCGCAGAACAGTGGCCGGATATAGGCCGGCACGAAGCCTGGGATCTTGCCGAACAGCTGCTCATGCGTCAGGCCAGTGCGACTGGCCTGCGGCGACAGCAGGGCTTGGCCGCGCAGGTTGTTGCCATAGTCGAACAGCTGAGCACCGCGCTCACCGAGTGCCAGCATGGCCGCAAGCTGCGCCACCATCGTCGCCCGCGAGCGTTCGATATAGGCCTGCGGATCGCGCTCGCGTAGCTCCTGCGCCTCGCCCAGCGACAGCCCAGTTGGGACATAGCCAACCAGCGGATCATGGGCCGAGGTCTGATCAGTAATCAGATCCGGCACGACCCCGCGCCGCAGCAGCTCGGGCAGGACGTCGGCGATGTTGGCCACCAGGCCGACTGAAAGTGCCTGTCCGCGCTCGCAGGCGCTGCGGCACAGAGCTAGCGCCTCGTCGAGCGAGTGGGCCTGCACATCGAGATAGCGGGTGGCTAGCCGACGGGCGACGCGGCTCGGATCGACATCGATGCCCAGAAAGACGCCGTCGTTGAGCGTCACGGCTAGCGGCTGCGCGCCGCCCATCCCGCCCAGACCGCCCGACACCACCAAGCGCCCCTTGAGCGTCCCGCCGCTCCCGGCGAAGTGCTTGCGCGCGGCAGCAGCGAAGGTCTCGTAGGTGCCTTGCAGGATGCCCTGCGTGCCGATGTAGATCCACGAGCCCGCGGTCATCTGGCCGTACATCATCAGGCCCTGCCGCTCGAGCTCCCAGAAGTGTGGCCAGTCGGCCCAGGCCGGGACGAGGTTGCTGTTGGCGATGAGGACGCGCGGGGCATCGGCGTGCGTGCGCAGCACACCGACTGCCTTGCCGGACTGCACGAGCAGCGTCTCGTCATCGCCCAGCTGACGCAGCTCACGCAGGATGACCAGCAGGGCCTCGCGGCTGCGCGCCGCCTTGCCGGTGCCGCCGTACACCACTAGATCCTGCGGTCGCTCAGCGACGTCGGGATCGAGGTTGTTAAGCAGCATGCGCAGCGCCGCTTCCTGGGCCCAGCCGCGACACGAGAGCTGCGCACCGCGGGGGGCCCGCAGCGGCTCGTCGGGGCGGAGGTGGGGCAGGAGGGCGTGACTCTGGACCTGGCTGTCCAGCTGGGCCAGAAGCGGGGCCAGCGTGCTCTGCGTAAGAGCGCTATGCGGAGGGGTGGACTCAGACATGGCCAGATATTACGCCGACATAACCAACAATTAACTCACGATGATAGCACTGCCGCGAGGTCGTTTTTTGCCAATTCTGCGTCGAGGGCCGGGCCAAGAGCCGGGGCTTGGTCGGCTCGGGACCGACTGCCGCGGCCCGCAGGGTGGGCCAGGTTGCGGAGCCGGCTTGGAGGAGGCTGGGCCTACACCGCGGGCTTGCGGTAAAGTGCGGCCCGCATGTCAGGCCAAGTCAGCCCTCCGTCGGAGCACCCGTCCACCGCCAGGCGCTGGGCGACCGGCTGGCTATCTGGCCTGCGCGGCGGCCTGCTGGTGCTCGGCCTGCTTACGCTCCTGCTGGCTGGGCTGCATCGCGAGGTGCTGTTCTCTGGCTCCGTCTATCACATGGACGACGCTGCCGATAACTACTACCCAGGCCGTGTCGCCTACCGTCGCGCGCTGGGCGAGGGGACGATGCCGAGCTGGGAGCCGAACACGATGGCTGGCTGGCCGCTGCTCGCCGATCCCTACTACGGCTACTTCTATCCCCTAAACGTTGTCTTTTACCTCGGTCCGCGCCGCGGCGAGCCAGCGACGGGGCTCGAAGGCGGGGTCCCGGCCGGTCTTGGGCTGTCGGCGGTGCTGCATGCGCTGCTGGCTGGGGTGGCGATGTATGCCTATCTGCGGCGGCGGCGCAGCCATGGCCAGCCGCTAAGCTTCGGGGCGGCGCTGTTCGGTTCTCTCAGCTACGCGCTGTCGTCGTTCATGGTGGTGCGGATTCGCCACATCATCTTCATCCAGATCCTCGCCTGGCTGCCGCTCTTGCTGCTGTTCCTCGACGACTATCTCGACACGCGGCGGCGACGCAGCCTGGCGCTGTGTGGGCTGCTGTTCGGCGTCATGCTGCTGACCGGCGCGCACTCGATCCTGCACTTCATCGTCATTCTGCTGGCGCTGTATGGGCTGGCACGACTGCTGTGGACCGTCGGGCCGCAGCCGAGCGGGCAGCGGTTACGGCAGGCCGGCGGGCTGCTCGGGCCGCTGGGGATTGCCGTCGCGGCCGGGGCGCTGCTAGGGGCGGTGGCGCTGCTGCCGACGCTGTCGGCCATGCCGCATACCTCGCGCTCGCTCGGCACCGACTACAAGTTCGCCTCTAGCTACGCCTGGCCGTCGCTGCGCTACCTGTCGCTCTTGGTCGCGCCGGACTCGCTGGGGATCGGCGAGACCCGCCAGCAAGAGTGGTTTGCACCGTGGAACCACTGGGAGCTAGCCGGCTACTACCAAGGCGTGATCGCGGCGCTGCTCGCCCTGCCTGGAGCCCTGCTGCCGCGACGGGGACAGTGGCGAGCGCTGCCGGTCTCAAGCGGTCCAGCGGCCCTGGGTGCGGACGGCGGTCGGCGCTACAGACGCTGGTTGCGTAGTCTGCCGCTGTGGCAGCTGCTCGACGGCGAGCGGCTGGCGCTGGTGCTTGCCCTGCTGCTCGGCATCGGGCTGGCGCTCGGGGACAAGGGGCCGCTGCATCCCTTCCTGTATCGCTACCTGCCGCTGTATGGGGCGCTGCGCTGCCCATCGCGTGGGCTGATCCTGTTTGTCGTCGCGGCGCCGATCCTGGCTGCGCATGCCGTGGAGTTCCTGTTCGCTGCGCCATCCCCAGAGCTCGCTCCGACGGCGCAGGCTCGCCGATCGAGGCTGCGCACGGTGCTGGGCGGCGTGCTGGCGCTTTTCCTGCTGGCTCTTGGGGCGTATCTGGCCTGGCAGGCTCAGCTTTCGGTGGCGACGGCGCTGCCGCCGATGAAGTGGGCGCTGCGAGCGCGGGCTCAGCTCGGCCTGGTAGCGGCGGGTCTGCTGGCACTCTTGGCGCTGCGCTATGTGTCGGGACGGCGCGGCCTGTGGCTGCTGCTGCCGCTGTGCGCGCTGTCAGCCGGCGACCAGCTCTATACCAATCGCGGCTATGTGCTGCCGCAGCCGCTGGCCTATCCCGCCGGGATGGAGCGCTTCCACGCCATCGAGTGGCTGCGGGCCCGCGCCGCCCAGCTTCCGGCCGGGCAGGCGGTGCCGGACCGCTTTGCCGCCGATCCACGTGGCCCATTTCGCCTGCTCGCTGTCGGTGAGACGCTGGGGATCCCCAGTGCGTCGGGCTATGGCTCGGTGCTGATCTGGCGCTACTCGCAGCTCCTTTACATCCTGCGACACGGCCGGCCCTATCCGCATCGCAAGCAGGTCGACGACATGGCTGCGGCGGGCGTGTGGAACTTTCGCTCGCCGCTAGTCGACATGCTGAACATTCGCTATCTGGTCTGGAGCGAGCCGCCCTCGGACAAGTGGCAGCTGGTCTTCCCGGCACCAGTGCGGCAGCCGCCGAGCGCTCGCTTCGAGCCGGGCTGGGATGCCCAGCTCGCGGTGTTCGAGAACCGCCGAGTGATGCCGCGCGCCTATCTGGCTCCGTCGCCACACTGGGCCAAGGACGAGGCGGAGGAAGCAGCGCTCGTCGCGCAGCCGGGCTTCGATCCGCACACCACAACGATTGTCGGGCCGGTGCCGCCGCGCGCCCCGCGCAGCATCGGTGGGCGGCCGGTGCCATGGCCTCCCCTAGCCCTTCCCGAGGGTCAGGGGGCGACGCCGACCACGCCCCTACCGGCCCAGATCCTCTCCTATGAGCGCCATCGCGTGGTGGTCGAGGCCGCGGCCCAGGGGCCGGCCGTGCTGGTTCTCGCCGATACCTATTGTCCCGGCTGGACAGCGACGGTCGATGGGGTGGAGCAGGCCATCTATCCGGTCAACCTAGCGCTGCGCGGGGTGGCGCTGTCGCCGGGCACGCACCGCATCGAGTTTCGCTATGCGCAAGAGCCGCTGCGCCGCGGTGTGTGGCTGTCAGTCCTGGGACTCGTGCTTCTGGGGGCGCTTAGCTGGTGGCCACTGCGTCGGCGAGGCCAGGCAGCGAAAGGCGCGTAGCCACTCGGCGACCGACCAGGCCTGTGCGGTACAGCCGCGCGGTGCGTGTGGGGCATCGCCGTCGAAGATCTCGCCCAGCTGACCCAGCCCCGCTTCCCGCAGGTGATCGAGCATCGGCAGCAGGTATTCCTGCGCCCGCCCCGCGTCGCCATAGACGCGATAGTGAGCGAGTGCGAACGGGCCCAGCAGGAAGCCCCAGACCGTGCCCTGGTGATAGGCGCCGTCGCGGCTGTGGACGTTGCCGACGTAGCTGCCGAGGTAGCTCGGATCGGTCGGCGCCAAGCTGCGCAGGCCGCGGGGGGTGTACAGAGCCGCGGCGCAGGCATCGACCAGCGCGCGCTGCTGCTCGCTCGATAGCGCGCTGTGCGGCAGCGAGACGGCAAAGATCTGGTTGGGTCGCAGGCTGGCATCGTTGCCCTCTGGACCGTCGAGGACATCAAAGCAGAAGCCGCGCTCGGGGATGAAGAAGCGGGCAAAGCCAGCCGCCGCCGCCTGCGCATGCCCACGATAGAACGCAGCATCCAGCGGCTGGCCGATGGCCTCGGCGAGCTGGGTCAGCACACACAGGCCGCTATACCAGAGAGCGTTGATCTCAACCGGCTTGCCGATGCGCGGCGTCACCACCCAGTCACCGACCTTGGCATCCATCCAGGTCAGCTGCACACCGGGCTCGCCGGCTCGCAGCAGGCCGTCGCTGGGATCGCAGACGATGCCGTGCCGGGTGCCGCGCAGATGGCTGCGCACGATGCCGCGCAGGATCGGCCACAGCTCCTCGACCAGCGTGAGGTCGGCGCTGGCTTCGACGTAGGCCGACAGCGCTTGCAGCAGCCACAGCGTGGCATCAGCGGTGTTGTACTCGGGGGTGCTGTCGGCGTCGGGGAAGCGGTTGGGAATCAGCCCGCCATCGACGAAGTGGGCGTAGGTGCGCAACAGCGATCGCGCGAGCCCCGGTCGGCCGGTCGAGAGCAGCAGGCCGGGCAGGCTGATCATCGCGTCACGTCCCCAGTCGGAAAACCAGGGATAGCCGGCGATGATCGAGTGACCCGCCGCGGATGCGTGGCTGAGCTGGCCGGCTGAGGCGGGCGGCAGCCGCGGAATCTGTCGCTGCACAACGAAGGCATCGGCCGCCAAGACTAGCTGGGCCAGCGGCTCGCAGCGCTCGATGGTCGTCGTCAGCAGGCCGGCCTGCTGCAAGAGCGCTTGCGCGCGCGCCTGCTCTTCGGCCAGCACCGCGGCGTGGTCAAGCTGGATGCGCTCCTCTGGCTCGCTGCTGGCGATGAGGCAGGCTGACTCGCCGGGCAGCAGCGTCAGCTGGAATTCACCGATGCACAGATGGTCCTCGTGGCCGGTAAAGCCGCGCTCTTGTTCCTGCGTCAGCAGGTAGTCGTGATACCAGCTGTGCTCGGGCGTCAGCGTCGCACCCGGCAGCCGCAGCGAGAACGGCGTCGCACCGGCAAAGGCCACGATCTGCAGCCCGCAGCCCGCCGCCACCCGCTCGACCCGCATGCGCCAGTCATGGCTGTGCGTCTCGCCGTGGTAGTCGCGGTAATTGACCAGCGCCTTGAGCCGCAGACTCAGCGGTCGACCACAGGCGCTGCCCCGTCGCAGCGTGTACTGCACATAGGTGGTGTTGCGCCCGGCGGCCATAAAGATGCGCTTCTGCAGCAGTGCGTCGCCGAGGACATAGGTCCAGGTGGGGACGCGGCCGACCAGCTCAAAGCGCTCCAGGAAGCGGTGGCCGCCGCCGGTGATCGCGCCGCTTGCCCAGCGACTGCTGCTCAGCGGATAGCTCTTTTCGGCGAGCCGGGCCTGCTCGTCGAGGTGACTGACGAGCAGCGTGCGTCCCAAGGGCGGTGACAGCGCCGCGATCAGCAGGCCGTGATAGCGCCGCGTCAGCACGCCGCTTACCGTGCCGGCGGCGAAGCCTCCGATGCCGTTTGGCACCAGCCACTCGCGCGCGCTGGCGGTCGACAGGTCTGCACAGAGGTCTCGACCGAGCTCGATGGTCATACTGAGCAGCGTACCCTAGGCCCCCCACAAACGGTCGCTGCAGCCGACGAAGCGACGGATCTGGCGTGCGAGTTGCCTAGCGTGGGCTGGCCGCAACCACCTGCAACAGAAACGCGATCGCCGCGGCTTCATCGCTGGTGACTAGGTGTGGCAGAGACTGGCTGCGGTCGATGCGCTGCGCTTGCAGCAGACCGACGGCGGTGCGCATCAGCACGGCCATACCGGCAAAGCCCGGAATGGCCTGGCGGCGAAAGTCGATGAGCAGCGTCTCAAATGCGGGGTCATTGCGACCGAGGGCGTCGCGGGAATCGACCAGCAGCCCGCGCCCCCGGCGACCGATGCGATCGTAGCTGGCCAGCACGTCGTCGTAGCAGCGCTTGGCGATCGCCAGATCGGGGAAGGGCTGGGCGGTTCGACGGTAGCGGACGATCCGGCCGCTCGCTTCCAAGCTGACGACGATGTAGTCGCTGCGGTAGACCGGCGGATCGAGCGCGCTCATCGTTCTAGGGTCCTGGTCGGGTCGGGTCTAGCGCGAGATCAGCGCCACTTTCGGTCCTGGGATATCGCGCGGCGGCTCTTCGATATCGATGGTGGTGGCCAGCACGGACAGCGTCGGATCGGGCGTACTCGGCTCACGCGCGCCGCCGGTCTTGCCGCTGCTGCGGGGCGGCTTGGCATCGCTGCGTCGGCCTTCGCCGGCTCGTCGCTCGGCCGGTGTGGCATCGCTGGGTCGCGGGCCGGGCGCGGCGCCAGCCGTCGGACTGCCGGAGAAGGCCTGCTGCATCTGCGGCACCATCGACAGCGGCATCAGGCAAGCGAAGGGCTGGCCCGGCTTAAGCACCGCTTTGAGTGCGCTCACCGACGGAAATTCTTCCACCGGCGGGCCGCCGAAGCCAGAGATTCGCGCGTAATAGGCGACGAGCGGCGCGGGGATGGCCAGCGAGCACAGCTTGGCTCCGGCCGGGGCGTGCTGCTGCGACAGGGCCAGCTGCTTGATGCTGTCGCTCTTGTGCAGGACGGCATCGCCCTCGATCATGCCGACTACTACGCCGGACAGCGCGCCGAGCGTGACCAGGCCGCCGATGGAGCCCAGCCAGCGCACCGGTGACTGCAGACCGACGGCGGCTGCCAGCGCCAGCGGCGGTAACAGCAGGCCGATGCCGCGCGGACTGGGCAGCGGCGGCGACAGGGCCGACAGCAGCGCCGCGACCGCCACCCAGCACAGCAGCGGCCGGGACGCGCGGCGCATCGAGCCGAGGAACAGTCCGAAGCCGGTCATGACGATGACCACAGCCCCGGCGTGGCGACCGTACCAGCTTGGCCCTTGGTACCACAGGGCCCAGAACTGGCGCAGCGCGACCTCGCGACCGTAGAAGCGGAACAGCCCGGGCAGCCCCTGCGGATGCTTGAGGATCGCCACCGCCGTCAGGATCGAGCCGCCGAGCAGCATCAGCCAGACGCGGCGCTTGCGCAGCAGATAGCGATGCGCCACCAGCATATCGAGCAGAGCCAGGCTCATCGCCAAGATCGCGGCGCGCGGATCGACGGCGGCCGCGGCCCCGATGCCCAGCGAGGCAAAGAACATCGGCAGGCGGCGCAGGGGCAGCGGGGCTGGCTCGTCGGCGGCCTTGTGGATCGGCAGGATGTGGCGGTCGAACTTGTGACCGTGCAAGGCATGGCTGACGACGGCCACCGCGCCGGTCGAGGCCACCGCGAGCAGCAGATCGGGCACGACGCGATGCGCAAGCTCGTAGGTCACCGGCAGCGCCAAGAACACCAGGCCGGCCAGTCCACCGACGTGGCGCCCAAGGCCAATGTCGATGGCGATGGCCAAGAGACAGATGGCACAGACCAGGGCCGAGGCGACGGGCACCAGGCGCAGCGTCAGCTCACTCGGCCCGAGCAGGCGCAGGCTGGCCACCATCTGCAAGAGCCCAAGCGGCGAGGCCATCGGCCGCGGTAGCTCGACCAGCGCGGTGCGCAGATCGGTCTGCCCCGCGCTCAGGCGCAGCAGCGCGTTGGCCCAGATGGCGTCATCGCCCTGCCACAGGCTGCCGCTGCCCAGGTCGATGAGATAAAGCAGGATCGGCAGGATCATGGCGATCGCCCAGCCCAGGACCAGGCCGCGCGGTGCCTGCAGCTGATGGATGACCTTCTGCGCCGCACCGACCGGATCGCGCAGTACGCCCGCTGCGCTGACCAGGCCGCGCTCGATGCCTTCTTCGATCTTTTCGATCTTCTCGGGAATCGCGCCGGGCAGGCGGTCGAGGCGGCTGAGGCGAGCCAGGCGGCGCAGACGCCGACGCGACGGCGGTCCGGTGTTGATCTCGGGGCGGCTAGCCCGTCCCGATCGCGGTGGCCCACCGGGGGCACCGGAGCTGATGGAAGGACGGCTTGGACGCCCTGTCCGCGTCGGCCTGGACATGCAGAAACGATAGCAAGACTCGGCCGGGGTCTATAGCTGGAAACGAGGCGGGGAGGGGGGAATTGGCCGGGCGGGCTAGCGCTGCTTGAGCAGCGTCACCACCCGCTGCGGCGGCAGGAAGTGATCGACGACGGGAAGCTGCTGCTGCTGCTCTAGGCCTAGCCGGGCCAGCACGAATTCGACGGCGCGGATGCGCTCTTGCATCGACGGTGTGTCGATCGGCAGGTAGCGGATGCGGAACTGCTCCAAGAGCAGCTTGACCATGCCGTCGATGCGCACCACCGAGTCCCAGTCGACGCCGGCCCGCACGCCGTCTTCCTTGAGCAGCGAGCGATGCGGCCGGACGAAGAAGACCAGGCCGTTCGACACCCACTCCATGTAGCTGCGCACCTCGATGCCGCTGTCTTCGGCCATGATGTCGCCCAGCACCATGGCGTGCTCGGCGGCATAGGCCAGGTTGTCGAAGGCGCGATCCGAGACGAAGCCCTTGTCCTGCATGCGCTCGATGGCGATCTGGCGCTCGAAGACGCGGCGCTGGTAGTCGCCGACCCGATCCATATCGGTGCGCAGGGTATCGAAGTTGGTCTCTAGCTCGGCCAGTACGGCCCGCGCCACCTCGGTGATCATCGGGATGCCGTAGCGACGGCTGACCCAGCGGGTCATGGTGGTCTTGCCAGTGGCGTGCGAGCCGACAAAGTAGATGCGCGGGGCTTTTTCGTTGGCGACGTGGGTCATGGCGGTGCGCCCCGCGTACCTTGTTCAGCTCGGCTGTGTCAAGCGTCGGTCGCGCCGGCGGCAGCGCTGGGTCGGGTGGCGGAGAGCAGGATGTGCGGCTGCAGCAAATCCGGCAGGTGGCCCAGCCGAGCCGTAAGTCCCGCATCGCGAAGCAGCGCCAGCCACTCGTCGTGATGGCGATAGGCGCTGCCCGTGGCGGTGCCCGTGCTCCCCTCGCTGTCCAGCACGCGCTCCAGGATCTGCGTCAGGCTCGGGCCGATATACGAGGCAGACGAGATCTCTTTGATCAGCAGCACGCCCCCCGGGCGCAGCCAGCCCGCCAAGCGACGCAGCACCGAGGCTAGCTGGCTGGGCGGTAGCCGATGCAGCGAGTCGATGGCGTAGATGGCATCGAACTGGCCAGTCAGCGGTGCGCTCAGCAGATCCCCGCGCACCAGCGATACATTATTCAGACCCAGCTCAGCGACCAGGCGCTCGCCGCGGTGCAGCAGGGCCGCGCTGGGCTGCAGCGCAATGATCTGGCGCGCCGGAGCGCTCTGGGCCAGGTAGCTGGCCGGGAGGCCGGCCGCGCCGCTGAGGTCAAGCAGGCGCCCACTCTCAGGCAGGAGGAGGTCAATCGCCCCGAGCAGCTTGGCTCGCGCGGTCAGCGTGCGCAGGGCGGCAAACGCCCAGTCGCCAATCGGCAGCGTGCGCGCGAGGCGCTGCAGCCATAGCTCAACCCCTTCGCTGCGCTCTGGCCGCGCCGCCGGTCCGGGGTGCGCTCCGGCCGGAGCCAGCTCGGGATCGTTCGACGGTCGCTCCGACAGCGTCATATTCGCGTCGCCCAGCGTCGGCGCGGGAGGCAGCGGCGGATCCTCTGAGGTCACTGGGCTCGGTGTCGCCTGCGCATCCCCTGCCGTCAGTGCCGCTGGCTCGTCCTGGGCCGCCGCGGCCAGCGTTGGCTCGGATGCGGGGAGGCTGGGCTCGACTTCGGGCGCGGGCCCTGAGGGGGCATTTTCGCTTAGGTCAAGACCGGCGGGAATCAGGTGCTCGGCGACGTCTTCCGCCACTGCCACGGTCGGGCTCTCGGCCTCGGCGACCGCAGCGGCGTCGGCTGCACTCGGCGGCGGCACCGCCAAGGTCAGGCCCGAGCGCTTACCCGGGCTGCGAGGCTGACTGGGAGTGGTTTTCTTTTTTCGCGCAGTTGGCTTGGCACTCATGGGACCGGCAGTGTGTCGCCACCTGCCGACGAGATCAATCACTTTGACGCAGTGCGGCAATGGGCATGACGCAGCGCTCGTGATACGACGTCGGCATGTCCTCGCCGGTGGAAGTGCTGATCGCGCTCGGCAGCAACCTCGGACCGCGGGCCCGGCTGCTGTCGTTCGCGCTTTCCCAGCTAGGTCCGCTCCAGGCCTGCTCGCAGGTCTATGAGACGGCGCCAGTCGGCGGCCCGCCTGGGCAAGGCGCTTTCTACAACCTGGTCGCGCGGCTGTACACCCCGCTTGGCCCGTCGGCTCTGCTGCGTCGCTGCCAGGCCATCGAGGCGCAGGCGGGCCGGCGGCGCGAGGTGCACTGGGGGGCGCGCACGCTCGATATCGACATCCTGTTCTATGGCCAGCTGCGCATCGACGGCCCCGAGCTTGTCGTGCCCCACCCCCGCCTGCACGAGCGCCGCTTTGTCCTCTATCCGCTGTCCGAGGTCGCCCCCGAGCGCTGCCCACCTGGCTGGGCCGAGCGACTACCGCCCGCCCTCGTCGAGCCGCGCGGCCCGCTGTCGCAGCTACTGGAGTCGCCGGAGCCAGCGCATCAGTAGCTGCTGTTGGCCTTGGGGAAGGTGTGGGCGGGGCCGCTGCGCAGGCCGATCTGCACTTTTTCAAACATGATCTCGCCCTTGGCTGCGGCGTGGAACTTGCGCGTCAGCTTGCCGTATAGCTTCGACGGCGACTCCGGCGTCTCGGCCACGGCGGCGCACAGCGTCAGATCCGCGCCCCACTTCGAGAACACCTCGATGGCAAAGCTGCCCTGGTCGCTGGCCCGCATGGCGCCGAGGATGTGTGCATCCTTGGCCAGGCAGTCTCCGTCGGCAGCATAGACCCAGGTGCTGGTGCCGGGCGCAAGCTGGCCGGCGCCTTTGATCTGGCCGGTGAACTCTACTTCGCAGCGCTCCGTCGTCGCGGCGGGGGCAGTCGCGGTGGGCTTGGCAGCGGCTGCAGCAGCGGGCTTGGCTGCGGGCTGCGCCGGCGCCGGCTTGGCCGCCGACTTTTCGGCCGCGGGTGCGGGGTCGGCCTGGGCAGCGCCCAGGTGCAGGCCAGCCAGCAAGCACAGCCCAAGGGCCGAGCCGAAAGCATGGCGGCTGCGACGGAGAGAAGGACGAGGGGAGGGGACAAAGGGGAGGGAGGACGTGGTCATGGGTCGGCAGGCTAGCACAAAGTGGGGCCCTGTTTCGCTCGGCCCCAACAGCTCGCGCAGCGACGGAAACGGCGACTATTCGGCGCGCGCTTGCCCGAACCGGCAGCCGGCGGGTCGAATCCTGCGTACGACCCAGATGGCTCGCCGCTCTTCGAGAGCACTCAGCTCGGTGCTCAAGCGGCGACGGGTCGTCGCACAAGGAGGCCACTATGTTGCGCGCGTCGTCCCCCCTCTTCCGGTCGTCCGTTCGCTTCCTCGCCCCGGTGCTGGCTGGCTGTGCGGCACTGCTGCCGGCCTGCGGGCCCGTCGATGGCAGCACTGGCTCGGAGCCCGGCGGAGGAACGGTCACGGGTCCGACGCAGCCGACCCAGGCGCCGCTGCCGAGCGCTGTCACGAACGTGCTCAACCTGCCGGACACGCCCGACAACTACGCCAATCCCAGCCTGCCGGCCCACTTCCGCAGCGCCTATGTCCGGGCCAGCGACAACACGCCGGCCAACAACCCGCTGACCGACGCTGGCGCGACGCTGGGGCGGGTGCTGTTCTATGACCCGCTGCTGTCGCAGAACCGCAGCATCGCCTGCGCGTCCTGCCATGCCCAGGACCGCGGCTTCGGCGATCCGGCCGCCTTTTCGACTGGCTTTGCCGGCGGGCTCACCGGGCGCAACGCCATGCCGATCATCGACTCGCGCTATTACCGCAACGGTCGCTTCTTCTGGGATCAGCGGGCGGCGACGCTGGAAGAGCAGGTGGTGGGGCCGATCCAGAACTCCGTCGAGATGGGCATGACGCTGCCCGATGTCGTCAGCCGCGTGCAGGCCGCGTCCTACTATCCGTCGCTGTTCGAGCGTGCCTTCGGCGATAGCCAGGTCAGCTCGGACCGCATCGCCAAGGCGCTGGCCCAGTTCGCGCGCTCGATCGTGTCGTATCGCTCGCGCTTCGATGCTGGCTTGGCGCAGGCCGGCGACATCCAGCCAAGCTTTGCCAACTTCACGCCGCAAGAGAACCAGGGCAAGGCGCTGTTCCTCGGGCGGGCTGGCTGCGCCGCCTGTCACCTGGACAGCGGACCGCCGCAGCCCGGCACGCGCCCGAATCAGGCCGCCTTCTTTATCGAGATCGCCACCAACAATGGCCTCGATGCCGCCGTTGATGTCGGTGACGACGGCGTGGGCGATGTCAGCGGTCGGGCGGCCGACAAGGGACGCTTCAAGTCGCCCTCGCTGCGCAACATCGCCGTAACCGGACCCTACATGCACGATGGCCGCTTCGCGACGCTCACCCAGGTCGTGGACCACTACAACACCGGCGTGCAGGCCCATCCCAACCTCGATGGTCGCCTGCGCGTGCCCGGGACCACGACGGTGACACCGCGCCGGCTCGGCCTGACCGCCGATGAGGTGCAGTCGATCGTCGCCTTCCTGGGCACCCTGACCGACGACGAGCTGCTAAAGGACGCCAAGTTCAGCGACCCATTTAAGACCCCGACCCGCCGCTAGCGCCATCCTGCCGAGCCCAGCCATTCCGTCAGCCGCTGACTCCGCCATCCGCCGATCCCGCCACTCGCCGATCTCGCCCTTGCCAGTTGGCGCAGCCGCGCCAGCCTCAGGGAACAGGAGCCGCTTGGCGCTCCGCTTGCAAGGTGGCAGCGCAGGCGAGGAAGCGATGGCTACCCCACAGAACCTAGAGACGCTCCTATCCACCGTCGACCGCAGCGTTTGCAGCCTCGAAGCTGAAATCCAGAGTGCGCAGGAAGAAGTACCGGCCGCCAAGCGGGCGGTCGGCGAGCTGCAGGCCTGCTCGGCACGCAATATCTCCATCGAGTCCTTTCAGTCGGTTGCCGATCAAAAGACCATCGCCGACCTGCTGGGTAGCCTGCGCAAGGTGCTCGACGAGGCCGCAGTGAGCGATCGGGCCGAGGCTGCGCTGTGGACCCAGCTGAGCACCGTGATCGAGCAGATGGCGAGGGCAGCTCGCGACTAGCAAAAGTCGCAGACCCTGCTGCGAGTGAAAGAGGGCTCGCTCGCCGAGCGGGAGCATGAGCTAAAGCAGTCGATTGCCGAGCTCAGCGCCGCCGAGCCCACCGAGCAGAAGAACCAGCGTCGGCGGACCTTCATCGCCAGTGCGGTCATCGGCGCAGCCCTGCTGCCGGCCACCATCCTTGTGCAGCGCTATTTGATTTACCCCGGACAGTACTGGCCGCTGATCCTGGGCGCTGCCGCCGCCGCGGCCGCATTCCTGATGGCTTGGTATTCGATCGACGCGCACCGCGCACGAAAGCTGGCTGGCGACAAGTCGCGGCCACAGCTTCAAGTTCGCCGCGGCGCTGCAGGCGGCACAGCAGGGACCCTCACCGGTCCTGATCCGGATCGAGGTGCGGGCCGGTCACGGCGCCGGCAAGCCGACCAGCAAGCGCATCGCTGAGGCCGCCGACATCCTGTCCTTCCTCAGCAAGACGGTTGGCCTGAGCAGCTAGGCGGCGCCCCATCGCAAACGGAAGAGCCGAACGCCAGATGCGAACCTGCCATCGGCGTGCCGGCTGCCGGCATTGACTTCGCGGATCTGGCATGGGAGCGTGCGCCCTAAATGGCAGGCGCTCGACGCAGCGGGAGACGTGGCTGGGGGCTGCTGATGCTCGGCGTGGGGCTGCTCTTGGGGACCGCAAGCTCGGCGCTGGCCAGCGATTTGGTTGTGCCGCCGCTGCCCGTGACGCTGCGGGTCCGGGGCGGACTGGCCATCCACGCCACGGGGAGCGAGTGGGTGACCGGCAGCGTGTCGGGGGCGCTCGATCTGGCGCTCTCGGTGCCGCTGGCCTGGGAGACTGGGCTGAGCAGGTGGGATGCGCTGAGCGGCATGGCCTTCCTCAGTCCCGAGCGGGGCTATAGCTATCAGGACACCGGGCAGCACCTCTTTACCGTCGGTGCTCACGGTGGATTTGGACACCTGCTTCTCTATGGCGCCTACAGCGTGCGCTTCGTGGTGGGCCGACAGAGCGATCAGACGGCGCTGGGCCTGCGTCATGGCATAGGCGTGCATGCCTTGTATGACGTGCTGTCGCTGGAAGTGAACCATCAGCCGCTGTGGATCGCCGGCCAGGCGCAGCACGATGTCATCCTGTGGCTGGGCTTCAACCTGGTGCAGATCCTCAACCTGAGAGGCCTGCTCGGAACCGGGCCCTAGGGGGCGAGACCCGACGTCAACGGGCGTGGGCTCTTAGAGCACCTTGCCGGGGTTCATCAGGCCGCGCGGGTCGAGGGCCTGCTTGATCGACTGCATGACCGCTAGCTCGACGGGGCTGCGGTAGCGGCGAAGCTCGTCGCGCTTGAGGCGACCGATGCCGTGCTCGGCGCTGAAGCTGCCGTCCATGGCGACGGCGAGGTCGTGAACGATGGTGCCCAGGCGCTCGCGCTCGGCGAGAAAGCTGGCGGCCGGGACACCGACCGGCTGGCTAAGGTTGAAGTGGATGTTGCCGTCGCCGATGTGGCCAAAGGCGCAGACGCGCAGACCAGGCAGGGCGGCCTGCACACGGGCGCTGGCTTGAAGGACAAAGTCAGCCACGCGGCTGACCGGCACCGCGACGTCGTGCTTGAGGCTGGCCCCCTCGGGCTTCTGAGCCTCGGGGATGCTCTCGCGCAGGCGCCAGAATTCGCTGCGTTGGCCGGCGTTCTGGGCGATGGCGGCATCCTCGATGAGTCCGGCATCGCTGCACTGCTCCAGCAGGCGCTCGCAGGCCTGTTGCAGTGCCTTTGCGCCGTGGCTGCCGTCGCTCTGCTCGTCGCTGGGAGGGCTGGCCGTCGAGGTCGCCTCCAGCAGCAGGTACAGCTCGTGGCGGCCGGCTAGGGGCTCGCGCGTGCCGGGGATGTGGCGCAGCACCATGTCGAGGGCGGTGCGCGAGAGGAACTCGCAGCCGGTGATGGCATCGCCCGTCTCGGCGCGGGCGCGCGAGAGGACCTGGATGGCGGCGTGCAGGTTGGGCAGGGCCAGCATCGCCGTGACCTGCTCACGCGGGCGAGGGAAGAGCTTGAGCACGGCCGCGGTGATGATACCGAGCGTGCCTTCGGCGCCGCAGAACAGGTGACGCAGATCGTAGCCGGTGTTGTCTTTGCGCAGGCCGCGCAGGGTGTCGAGGATGCGCCCGTCGGGCAGGACAACCTCTAGGCCCAGCACAAGCTCGCGGGCGTTGCCATAACGCAGCACCTGTGTGCCGCCGGCGTTGGTGGCGAGGTTGCCGCCGATCTGACAGCTGCCCTCGGCTGCCAGGCTGAGCGGAAACAGGCGATCGGCTGCCAGCGCTGCCGCTTGCACATCGGCCAGGATGCAGCCGGCCTCGACGGTCATTGTGAAGTTGTCGGCATCGAGGGCGCGAATGCGGTTGAGCCGCTTGAGGTTGATGAGCACCTGATCGCCCGACTCGGCTGCCACTGCGCCGCCGCACAGGCCGGTGTTGCCGCCCTGCGGCACCATCGCAATGCCGGCGCTATAGAGCGTGCGCACGACCTCGGCGGTCTGCTCACTGGTGCTGGGCAGGATGCACAGCGGGCTGTGCCCGTGATAGTTGCCGCGCTGCTCGCGCAGATAGGGCGCAAGCTCGTCGGGATCGCGAACCAGGCCGGCCTCGCCGACGATGGCAAGGAGGCGCTGCAAGACGTCTGGGGGCAGTCCGGTGTGCATGCCAGAACTGTAATGACTGCCGCTACGGCATGGTAGATTTCGCCGCCATGCAGACGACAAATCCGACCTCGGGCAGTGCTTCGCTAGTGCAGATGCAGGTCGATGCGGGCGTGGCCTGGCTCGCGCTGTGCAACCCGCCCGCCAACACCTATTCGTATGAGCTGATGCAGGCGCTGGACGCGGCCATCCTGCGGGCGCGCATGGACGACGAGGTGCACGTCATCGTGATCAGTGGGGCGGGTGATCGCTTCTTCTGCGCCGGCGCCGACATCGCGATGCTCGACCGCGTGACGCCGAGCTTCAAGTACAACTTCTGCCTGCACGCCAACGAGACGCTGCTGCGCATCGAGAACACGGCCAAGCTGGTGATCGCGGCGCTGAATGGCCACACCGTCGGTGGCGGCCTAGAAGTCGCCCTGGCCGCGGACCTGCGGGTGGCGCCGGCCCAGGCCCGCTTCAAGGTCGGTCTGCCCGAGGTCGCGCTGGGCGTGCTGCCGGGTACGGGGGGGACGCAGCGCCTGGCTCGCTTACTAGGCAAGAGCCGCGCCATCGAGCTAATGGCCAAGGGACAGAACCTCGATGTGGCGGAAGCGCAGCGCTTGGGCCTGATCAACGAGCTCCTGACGTTGGCCGAGGGAGAGAGCTTTACAGCGGCGGCCCTGCGCTATGCCCAGAGCTTCTGTCCGCCAGGGCGAGCGGCGATGGCGGTTGGCCGCATCAAGCGCGCGGTGCAAGCCGGCGTCGAGCAGAGCCTGGAAGCCGGACTGGCGCTGGAGCGGGAGCTGCAGCAGCAGCTCTTCCAGTCGGAGGACGCTCGCGAGGGACTGCGCGCCTATCTCGATAAGCGTCCGCCGCAGTTCCGCGGTCGCTAGCCGCGCTGGGCGGGCGGTAGGGGGTACAGCCGGACCGAGCCCGAGCCCGTGGCGCAGCGAAGCTATTGGGTGGCGAACTTCCAGGTGCGCAGCAGCTTGCGGAAGGTCTCGCTGCTGGCGGCAAACTTCATCTTGCGGAGGGCGGCACCGACGCAGTCCTGCAGCTTGCTCGCGCTGGCGGCTGGGCTGGCGGGGGTCAGCTTGGCGGTGACCTGAGCGCTAAACACGCTGCCATCGCGAGCGACCATCATCATCGCCTGCAGCTCGACGACGGTCACTCCTTTGTAGATGGCGTGGCTGAGGGCGCACTCGCGGATGGCCGGCTGCACCGTCTCAAACAGCAGCTCCATCGCCTGATCGGCGCGGGCCGGCTTGGCCGACTTGGCCCAGGTCGGGGCCGCCACAGCAGCCAGCCCCAGCCAGCCGAGCGCGACGCCCGTCAGCCAGCCCGGAGCGCTGGTCCGAGGCGGCATCATATCGGCAGGCATAGGCCGGGCTTTCCGCTGCCGGTCTTAAAGACGTCGCGACAGGTGCGGCCGCTTGGGCAAGTGTCGGTAGTGCCGACGATGCACAGGGCGCGGCACTTGTGATCGCCCGCCAGGACGACGTTGCACTGGAAGCCGTCGACGCACTCGTCAAAGTAGGTGCAGTCGGCGCCTTCATTCTTGGCGTCGTTATAAAGCGGGAAGCAGGCCAGGCCGCGGAAGGCATCGCGGGTCGGCGCGCCTTTGCTGTCGACCGTGGTGTCGAGGTACACGCAGTGCTGTCGCTGACCGTCGGCAGCGGCGCAGGTAGCGACACCGATGTTGCACAGCGGTCGGCACTCTCCCAGATCCTCGTAGGCGCGCCGCACGCAGGCGCTGGCCGGCGAGGCTCCGGGGCAGGTGCCGTTCTGTGTCGCGGCATCGAGGGAGGTCGGGTTGCACGACAGCCGCGTCGCGGGATAGCAGTAGCCGCTGTACTTGTCGTAGGGGAAGCAGGCGTAGCCTTCGTTCGGGCGACAGGTGTTGGGCACGAAGCAGGTGCGCAGGCAGTACTTCGGCGCCCCTGCCAGCACGCTCAAACAGTGGCCGTAGCCGCCGCAGTCGTCGTCGTTGGTACAGGTCGATGTGCAGTAGCCGCCGGTGGTCGGCAGGTTGCCGGGATCGCCCAGAATGTTATTCGCCCAGCACTTGGGCGCCTTGCCCAGCGTGCACTGGGAATCCATGCGGCAAGGTGCGCCGATCTGGCCGCTGCCGATCGCCAGGTCGGCGCCAGCCAGATCAACGGTCTCATCGCCCGCCTCTCTGCGCAGGTTGAGCTGGGATTCCGGCACCGTGCAGGCCACGGTCAGAGTAACTAGACAGGCGCCAATCGGGCGCCACATGCGCTGCATCAGCATGACCATCCCCCTTGGGTGGGCTCCTCGCAAGGAGTGGTGAGCTACTTGGTCTGGCACAGACCGGTGGCACCTTCAGCCGCGCCAGCTCGCAGCGAGTTGGCACAGCCCTGGGCGGCGTTGTTGCACGTGTTGCCAGCGGGGATACCGCCGGGGGGCATCAGGATGCCCGGCGGGGCAGTCGGAGCCCCCATGGTGCCCTGCACGCAGAGCTGACGGCAGACCTTGCCCGACTCCATCAGGTTGAAGCGGTCGCACTGGTAGCCATCCTGGCAGTCCGTCCAGTACTTGCACGCCATGCCATCGGCGATTGGAGTCAGGCTCTGCTGGAAGCAGAGGTTGCCCTTGAACTTGTCGCCGACCGGTGACGGGTTGCCCTGCGCATCAAGCGAGGTGTCGAGGTAAATGCACTGCTGGGGCGGCGGCGGATTACCGGCCCGATCGTCGTTGGGGCAGGTCGACTTGCCGACCAGACACTGCGAGTGGCAGACGCCGCCGTGGTCGCTCTCGTAGGCGACACGGACGCAGCCGCCCAGGTACTTGTCAGCCCCGTACTCACACACGCCATCCGAGGCCGTGGGGTTGCAGTCGAAGTTGGCGCTGGGGAAGCAGATGCCACCCGACTCTCCGTCGTAGGCGCAGGAATAGCCAGGCTTGCGGCAGCGCGTGGCGCTGGAGCAGCGAGCCATGCAGTACTTCTTGCTGCTGCTCGGCAAGCTGACGCACTTGGCTGTGCCGCAGTCACTGTCCGACAGGCACTCGCGCGTGCAGTAGCCACTTGGCGTGGCCACCAGCTTAGGGCTGTTCAGAAGTGTGGTAGTCCAGCAGGTCGGAGCCGACCCCGTGCCCTCGGTGCACTCGGTGTCTTTGGTACAGGGGGCGCCGATGCAGCCCGTGCCCGAGCAGAGGTTCACCTCGGTGTCTGGGCCCATGTCGCTGCCGCCGTCGACATTGCTCGTGCTTCGGCCGCCGCAATAGCTCAACGTTGCGACGGAAAGTGATAGGGCTGCGGACAGCATCAGGCTCGAAAATAAGTGCAAGCTACGGCTCATAGATCGATTCCTCCCCCACGTGTGAACCGCTGACGTGCCGCCTAGGGTCGGTCCGTGCTGGCCATCGCACCTAGCCTGGGCTGTCAGCGATCCGAAGACAGTTGATCGCTGCTCATCATATCGCGTTTTGCCGCTTGATTGACGGCAGCCGCGGGCGGGGGCGATGTAGCCTCTCCAGCTTTTGCGAACTTCACTGATTCGCTGGTAGTTAGGCCGCGGTGGGCCGGCAATCTGTGCGAAAATGAGGCTCCCCTGGGGTCTGCGATATCTCTGCGCGCGGGGGGCCAGGTGTCCACCCTGGCGGGGGCTAGGCCGTCTGTGAAGCAGCGAGAGAGTTCAACCTTTTATATGGTTTTCGTGGCCGACATCCGCGGCCCCGCTGGCATGCCGGGGCCGACATGCTGGTAGTCGTCGTCCGATCGACCGGTACCGCCGGGAGCGCGGCCGGGCAAGAGACGCGCACCTTCGAGTACGACCAGCCGGTTATCACCATCGGTCGCGCCGAAGTAAACGATATCGTCCTGCCGACGCCCAAGGTGTCTAAGCGCCATGCCCGGCTGGAGGTCAGCCCGCACGGCCTGGTCCTGACCGATCTCAAGAGCACCAACGGCACCTATCTAAATGGCCGCAAGGTGATGGCGGCGGTGCTGGTCGGTGAAGGCGATCACGTCCACGTCGGCGAGTTTTCGATCGAGGTCAAGTCAGCGACCGGCCTGCCGAACAAGGGCGGTGCCAAGTCAGCGCAGGGCGGGTTCACGCCGCTGGCTCAGGCCAGTGCTGACACCGAGCCGAACGAACAGAACCAGAGCGGCGGCGAAGAGGCCTCGACGCGGCGCGGGGCTGCCTATCGCATGAGCTGGCTCGACGACTGGGCGACGCCCAGCAGCCAGCGCAGCGCGCAGAGCACGAGCTCCAATCCCGCCAGTCGCCGCAGCAGTCGCAGCGTCAGCCTGCTCGAAGGCCACCGCCGCGAGAGCAGCATGACTTTCAACTTCCAGGCCAGCATGCC
>CAZVMD010000064.1:22419-29135 GCA_964628555.1 uncultured Myxococcales bacterium
GTCAGCACGCCGCTCGAGTCCGTCTTGCCGGCCGGTGGACCGCAGGCCATCTTGCGCCTGCGCGAGTTTGGTCCGCTGGCCAGTGGCGATGCCAACGGCGCCGCGCTGCCTTTTATGGCCGATTCCCAGCCGTCGCTGACCAGCTCGCACACGGCCGAGAACGCCCGTCGTCGGCGCCTAAAAGTGGATCTGGCGCTGATGCATGAAGAGACGGCAGAGATCGTCGCGAGTGGCGAGGTCCCGCTGGAGGTCCCGCTCTCCGAGCGGCTGCGCACCTTCATGGCCAGCCAAGAGGTCGAGCGCGTCGGTCTGGTCGCCGACAGCGCCCGCGAGCCGGCCCTGCAAGCGGTCGGTGAGTCCCTGGCTGCGATGCTGTTGCCACCATCGGTGCGTGAGGCTCTGGGGGGCCTAGCACCGGGCGTCGCGCTGAGCATCGACAGCGCGGAGACCTGGGTGCCTTGGGAGCTCTTGCGGGTCAGCCGCGGCCTAACCAGTCACTACCTGGGCGAGCGCTTCGCGGTAACCCGAAGTGGCATCGGCAGCCACGTCGCTCGCTTTGCCACCATGCCCTGTGTGCTGGTGACGCCGCCGGGTGGCGAGGCGCTGGTCCGTCGCGAGCAGCAGGCTCTGGCCTCGCTGGATGTGCGACTGCGGCAGGTCAACCGCCTGATGGATGCGCTGCCTCTCTTATCGCAGCCCGGCATGGCGGCCTGGCACATCACCGGGCATGGCGGCTTTGACCGCGCCGATCGGACGGGAGCCAGCCTGCGCCTGGAAGAAGGGGTCCTGTCGCCGGTCCAGGTCATGCCGGCCGCCCGCTTCCGCAAGTCGGGGCAGACGCCGCCGTTCTTGGGCGCGTTTGTCTTCTTAGCGGTCAGTGAGCCGGCGGCACCGCAAGCGCCGCTAGCGCCGGCTGGCACCTCGCAGTGGGTCGATCGCTTTCTCGGCGCTGGGGCTGGGGCCGTGGTGGCGACGACCTTCCCGGTCTCCTCGGCCAAGTGCGCTCAGTTCGCCGAGACGTTCTACCGCGCTTGGAGCAGCAACCGCCCCTTGGCCATCGCCGCGGCCGAGGCGCGTGAGGCGATCCGCACCGACGGCGATCCGGCCTGGCTGGCGTTCGCCGTCTACGGCCTGCCGGGTGCGCGCTTGGGGAGCCTTTAGCCTCGTCGCTCCGGCTGCGCCTGCGACTGGTATCGCCGCCGCCTGACGGTTGCTGATCCGACGCCTGGGCCGCGCAGTACCATGAAGCATGGTGGGCGACTCACGCTTCGACAGCCTGAGCTTGGCGCGGGCAGCTGAGATCGAGGTCTCAGATGGAGATGTGCTAGAGAGCGAGACGGTGCGCTATGGCGGCCGCTACGAGCTGCGCAGCCTGGTCGGGGCCGGCGCCTATGGCTCGGTGTATCGCGCGCAGGATGTCGAGCTGGAAGAGATCGTCGCGATCAAGGTCCTGCGCCCGGATCAGCTGTCGCAGGCCAACGCGCTGCAGCGGTTCCGCAAAGAGGTCCGCCTGGCCCGCCGCGTCGCCCATCCCAATGTGGCGCGCACCTACGATATCGGTCGCCACCGGGGCGAGCTCTTCCTGACCATGGAGTACATCGAAGGTCAGCCGCTCTCGGCCCTGTGTCCGCTGCTCGGCAAGCCGAACCCCGGGCTACCAGAGTCGGTGGTGCAGGACATCGCGGGACAGCTGTGCGCTGGGCTTTCGGCCCTGCATCAGGCCGGCATCGTGCATCAGGACATGAAGACCGACAACGTGCTGGTCAGCCGCGACGGTCGTGTGGCCATCACCGACTTTGGCATCGCCAGCGCGCTGACTGATCCCGAGTGCAACCTCAATGTCGGCTCGCCGATCTGCGGCACGCCGGCGTATATGGCGCCCGAGCAGGCGCGTGGCTTTGGCCGCATCGATACGCGAGCCGACTTGTATGCGCTCGGCGTGATGCTGTTTCAGCTGCTTACCGGCCGCTTTCCGTTTGTGGGCAAGTCGGGCATGGAGATGGCGCTGGCCCGCTTGTACGAGCTGCCCCCCGATCCACGACAGCTACGTCGCGAGCTCAGCCCGGGCTTCGCCGACCTCGTGCTGCGCTGCCTGCAGCGCGAGCCTGGCGAGCGCTTTCAGACGGCGGGCGAGGTGGCAGCGGCTCTGCAGAGCCTGGGCTTGCGCGGCCCGAGCTTGGCTGCCCACCTGCGCGCGTTTTTGACCCGGCGCACTGGCGCGGCGAGTACGGCGGCGGTCTTGGCCACCGTCTCAGCTAGCGCCGCCACGGCGGTCCTGGGAGCAGAGCTAGCGGCCGGCTGCGATGCAACCTGCGATGCACAGGGGATCAGCTCGGCCCCGATACCCGGTTTGGCTCTGCCGCACAGCGCGGTGGGCCTGCGTGAGCTGCCGCTTGCCGTCCTGCTCTTCCGGCAGGATGACGGTGGCGATAGCGACTACCAGGCCTATGGCCTGACCGAGGCCGTAATCGATCAGCTCAGCGAGACCGAGGGGCTGCGGGTGATGACCTTTGGCGTGGTGCGTAGTCTGCCACCCACTGATCGCGACGCCGGCCTGGTCGGCCGACAGCTCTTGGTCAAGGTCGTGGTCGATGGCTCGCTGCGTCGCTGTGGCACGGGCTATGAGGCCACGGTGCGGCTAGTCGATGTTGATAGTCGGCTGCAGTTCGCGCTCCGGCGCTATGAGCGCTCGGATGGCAACCTGCTGGCCTTGGCCGCCACGGTGGCGCGCGGCATCGCTGATCTGGTGACGGTCTCGGGCGAGTCGCCGACCGTACAGACCGACGAGATGCTGGGCGACCCCGAGGCCATGGACCTGTATCTGCGGGCCCGGCACGAGTACCACCGCATGACCTCGACGGCCACCGAGCGCAGCGTGCAGCTGTACGAGCGCGCGCTGACGCGGCAGCCCAAGGACGCCGCGCTGCTGACCGGCTATGCCATGGCGCTGTCGCGCAGCGGGTTTTTCCGCGATGTCTCGGAGCTGGAGAAGGGGGTCAGCGTCGCGCAGCAAGCGGTCCGCAGTGCGCCCCAGCTCGCCGAGCCGTATCTGGCCTTGGCCACCGCGCAGGTCCAGCTGGGCGAGGTTGTACAGGGCGCGATGACGCTGCGGCGGGCCCTTCTGCGCGCGCCCCAGCTGAGCGAAGCGCAGGAGCTGGTCGGCTCGTTGCTCGTCGAGACAGGGCCGATCGACTTGGCCATCCGCTATCTCAACGCGGCCCGCTTAGCCGGTGGGTCGGCACCGCGCCTGCTGTATCTTCTGGCTCGTGGCCTGGCGCTGAGCGGTCAGATCGACGCGGCGTATGCCTGCCTGGATATCGGCCGCATGGATGCTGGCTACGAGCGGCTGGCGGTGACGGTGACGAGCCGGCTGATCGTGTGGCTGCGCGATCTCGATCGGGCCCGCGAGCTCCTCAGCCAGCCGCTCATGAACCGGCCGGCCTTCGCCGAGACACGCGCGCGCCTGCGCTGGCTGCTGGGCGAACAGACGCTCAGCCTGGCCGAGGTGCTGCCGGCCTTCTATCAGCGTCAGAACCTCAGCAGGCGGGCCGTGCTGTTTGCCAAACAGCTGCTCATCGAGCATGCCTGCATCGAGGATCGTCTAGCCGATGCGATCGCGCTGCTGCGCGAGGGGGTGGAGCTTGGCATGATCGACATCACCTGGCTCGATCTCTGCCCGCTCCTGCAGGCACTGCGCCAGCACCCCGAGCTTGCGCCAGTCCGCCGACGCATGGCTGAAAACGCGCGTGCCGTGCAGAGCGCCTTCGGCCTGCCTGAGGAAGCCTGGGCGCCCCTGCAACCCAATGCCGCCATCAGCATCGGCGGTGAGCGGAGTCGTCAGGGAGCGGGAGAGTAGCGGTGCCGCGGCAAGCGGCAAGACGCGGATCAGCGAATGGCGGACGAGATGATGATGGCGATGCCGATCATCACCGAAGCCATGAGGATGCCGAGGGCGATGTTCTGGTCTTCCTCAAGCTCTTTGTAGACGTTAAACGGCATCATCTTGCGCAAGACGGTAAAGGCCAGCGCGAACATGCCGATGCCGATGAGCGAGTAGAGAAGGGCGGATACTAACTGCCCCCAGTGCGTTTCCCAGAAGTGCAGCATCATTTGCCTCCGTGAACTCCGCGGTGCCAGAAGTGATAGGAGCGATATCCGCCCGGTGACTGCCGCACGCTCGGCGGCACGTGTACGCGCTCGCCGGGAGAGAAGCCCCAGCCGCGCAGCTCGATGAGAAGTTGCAGGAACAACACCGCCCCGCAGAACAGGCCGTAAAGTCCCAGCGACTTCTGAAAGCGGCGCAAGCGCTCGCCCAGCGAAGGGGGGGGCGCGGGGACCGCGGGGCTCTCGGGCTGGCTAGGAATTTGTGGGGTCTCGGCCATGGCGACTCCTAGCTATTGTCCTCGGTGCGGCGCTGCTCGAAGCGGTTCTTGGCCAGCCAGTTCCAGACCGGCACGAGGGCCATCATCAGCCACAGCCAGAAGGCATATCCCCAGCGCGTCGTGGGATGCGAGATGCGCAGCTTCATGACCGAAGGCGGCATCACGCACTGGTTGTTGATGCACTCGCGGCCGGTCGGGCAGGGGCCGTAGCTGCGACCGCCGGGCAGGGCTGCCAAGTCGCGCGCCAGCGTCTCGATGTGGGTCTGCGGGATCAGGTCACCTTCGCCCTTGGTGGTCATCCGCACCGTGCGAGTCGGCGGCAGGCCGCAGCCGCGCACGCACTTGCCGGCGATGCAGCTCCAGCCGATGATCGACCCGCAGTCGCTGGCGATAGTGCAGCCCTGCTGCACCGGCCACGACGGCTCGATGCGAATGACGTACTTGCCGCCGGGGACCTCGGGAATGATGGCGCTGGCTGTGCGGCTGCCTTCGCTCCAGCTCTCGCCATCGCTGTAGCCCGAGTAGTAGGCGGCTTCGAGGCCGACCGTGTGCGCTTCGCCGGTCTCTTCGTTGATCAGCGACACATCGGTAGCCAGCCACGAGTTATCGACCGCGGTCTTGAGGCTGACCTCGACCGCCACCTGCGAGCCCGACTTGGCCAGCTCGAAGGGATCGCTGATCAAGATATGCTCGGCCCCTGGCTCGACGCCAGCGACGGTGGTGACGTCCCAGGTGCGGGCATAGTGGCCCGAGCGCGCACACGAAAAAGCGAGGATGCCGATCATAAAGAGCGTCGCATAGCCGAGGACCGGCTTCTGGCGCTGCCACTTTTGGCGGTAGGGGTTCGGCTGATGCGGCGCCACCCAGGTCTTGGCCGGCGGCTTGCCGGCAAGCTTGAAGGCGCTCCACACCTCGTCGCTATCGAGGTAATAGCCCAGCGAGGCGTTAATCTCTTTGCGCTCGCCCTGGCTGGTCTCCAGCGAGATCAGCACGCCATCTGCGGCGAAGTCTTTGACCTCGACGGTCTCGCCAAGCTCGACGGCCCAGCTGAACTCGCCGTTGATGTGCACGACGCGGGTGGTGCAGGTCTCGGCAAGTGAGCAGAAGTGGCCGCGGGCATAGCGATGGCGCTCGCCGCCGCCGACCTCGCCATAGGGAATCGGCTCGACCAGGGTGAAGTGACCGCCAGAATCGACGAGATAGAAAAACGCGCTGTCGGCGTCGGCATCCCCGGTCCACAGCAGGTACTCGTCCCAGTGACCGGCATCGCCCGTCGTGATCTGGCGCTGGATGTGTCCGAGCACGGTGAAGTTGTGCCCGCGCAGCGTCGCCTGGCTGCCGAGCGCAAAGCGCGGCGCCATGTCTTCCGACAGCTTCTTGAGCGTCTTGAGCGCGACCAGCGGCTCTTTGGTGCAGTCGATGAGCGCGCGGCAGTACGGGCAGGTGGCCCGCTCGCTCAGATCCGGTGCCTTGAGCTCCAGCGCGCCGTCGCACTGCGGGCAGGACATGCGCTTGCCCGCCTTGGCCGCCCTCGGCGTCGGTGTGAACGAGGCGCGATCGAGCTTGAGCTCATCGAGTCGAAGCTGGCGGCCGTAGTAGCCCAAGACCTCGCTCTCGCCGGGCGCGCCGTAGTCCAGCGTGCCGACGCTGCCCTTGGCTCCCGACAGATCGACGTAGCGCATCGGCTGGCCGACCTGGAATTCAAACGGGATCTGCCCCTCGGCCGAGACCAGCTTGGCGGTGTGCACCTCGGCAACCAGCAGCGTGGTGTCTCCCGACGCATCCGGCAGCGGCAGGTGGATGCTGTGTCCCGGGTGAACCTTCTCGAACGCCGGTGCCTGCGGCACCGGACCCACCGGCGCCTGCAGAAAGTAGCGACCTTGGGCCTCAGCCAGCCACAGGAAGCGGCCCGCATCAGTGGCCAGATACCACTCGTTCCAGGTGCCGGCGCCGTGATCGAACTGCAGCCGACCGACGATCTCGAAGCCGCCGTGCGCTCCGCCCCGCAGCCCAAGGGCCAGCGCTGAGCTGGTCTCAGCAAGCTGCGCCACCTTGCCGAGCTTGGCATAGTCGAGGCCGCGCTTGGCCACCACGCTGTTGCAGTGCGAGCAGACGCTGAGCACCGCCCCTGGCTTGGTGAACTTAACTTCCGCCCCACACTCCGGGCAGCCGGCGACGCCGCTCATGGACGAGCCCCGTATGTCCTCGGCCGAATCTCTTTCCGAAGGAGCATGACTGGCAGGTTATCATATCCCCCTACTTCGCTGTCGCTCGCCCACCAAGGAGAAATTGATGAGCGCCTCTCCGTCGCAGGATCTCGATACGCTGTGCATC